>DASVBK010000114.1:0-15009 GCA_036375875.1 Candidatus Nanopelagicales bacterium | reverse complement strand
CCGTGCTCGGCGCGCTCGCACCAGGCGACGTGCTGCGCCTCCCAACGCTCCTGCTTGGCTGCTCTGGTGGCCAGGAGGCCGGACGTCTCCCCGGGCAGGTCGATGCCGGTGCGCTCGCCGAAGCCGAAGCTGGCAGCCGTGGTCGCGATCGCGTCCTTGGGCGCGGTGCCGGGCGCGGATCCGCCGTCCGCCGCCCACAGCTGGTGGGCGATCTTGTAGTAGACCGTGTCGCAGGAGACCTCCAGCGAGCGCGCCAGCGTGATGAACCCGTGGGCTCGGGACTCGTAGTTGCGGAACGACCGGCCCCCCACGCGGTAGGAGCTCGGGCACGCGTAGCTGCCGTCGCGGGGGTAGCCGGCTGCCAGCGCCGCGGCCGTGCTCACCACCTTGAACGTCGAGGCCGGTGCCAGGGCAGCGGCCAGCGGGCGGTCGAGCAGGGGCTGTCCGGCGGCGGCGTCGATGAGGGACTCGTAGTCGGCCGAGGAGATGCCGCCCGTCCAGACGTTGGCATCGAACGCGGGAGCCGAGGCCAGCGCCAACACCGCGCCGGTGCGCACGTCGAGGACCACCGCGGCACCCCCGTCGGCGCGGTAGGGGCGCTCGGTCACCTTGTCGATGCGACCCCGGGCGCGCTGCATCGCGGCGGCGAGCTGCTCCTCGACGACCCGCTGCAGCTCGGCGTCGATCGTGGTCACCAGGGTCTGGCCGGGCACTGCCGGCTCGACGAGGTCGCCGCCCTCGCGATGCCCCGCGCTGTCCACGACGATCCGCTCCAGGCCGGGCCGGCCCCGCAGCACGTCGTCGTACTGCTGCTCCAGCCCCGCGCGGCCGCGCTCGACGATCCCCGCCAGCCCCGGGTCCTCGGCGAGGTCCTCGGCGGTGACGGTACCCACGTGGCCCAGCGCGTGGGCCGCCAGCGTTCCACCCGGGTACTCGCGGACCGGCGACTCGACCACGCGCACCCCGGGATAGTCCTCGGGTGCCGCGAGGACCACGCCAGCGGCATCGATGCCGACGTCGTCGGCCACCACGGGATCGGCTCCCGGGGCACCGTTCCAGCAGTTGGGCTGCGGCTGGGCGTCGGGCGTGCCGCAGTTGCGCAGCCGCGCGGCCAGCGTCGCGGCGTCGATGCCGAGGGTGACCGCGAGGCGATCCAGCACCGCGGCGCCGTCGTCGTCCTGGCGGCGCAGCTCCCGACGGGAGACCCCCACGTCGAGGGCGACGCGGTTCGTCGCCAGGGGCCGGCCCTGCTGGTCCAGGATGAGGCCGCGGGTGGCAGGCACCACGAGCTCCCGCTCCCGGTTGCCGGCGGCGGCCGCCTGGGCCTCCTCGGCGCCGGTGACCTGCAGGCTGAACGCCCGGGCCCCGAGCGTGAGCACCAGCGAGAGCACGAGCACGGCCATCACGAACAGCCGGGCGTGGGTGCGATCGGTCATGGTCCGGCCACCTCGGTGGGCACGGTCCGCAGCGCCGCGCTGGGCCGGCGGTCCGCGCGCGTGACGACCAGCAGGGCCAGCGGGGCCAGCAGCAGCGCGTAGCCCGCCGATGCCGCGGCCAGGCCGAGCACGGCCCAGCCGACCGGGGCGCCGGCGAACCACAGGACGGCTGCCCGGCCCAGCACCGCGAGCGCGGCGCCCGCGGCGAGCAGCACCATGGCGGCGAAGGGCCCCGGGCGCGCCGCGGCCGCGATGCGCCCGACCACGATGCCGACCAGGCCGAGCACGAGCGCCCAGCCGCCCACCGGACCGGCAGCCGGAGGGACGAGGTCGAGCAGCAGGCCGGCCCAGGCGCCGGCGAGGCCACCGACGATGGGACCGTGCGCCTGGGCCAGGGCGAGCACGGCGACGATCACCAGGTCTGGCACCGCGACCGGGGTGGGCAGGAACGTCACGACCGTCACCTGCAGCAGCACGAGCCACAGCAGCGTGAGCGCGGTCACCACCACCGAGCGCCGACTCATGGCCGGGCCTCGGCGGCAGGGACCAGGACGGCGACCCGGTCGAGGGTCGAGAGGTCCACCGACGGGGCCACGGCCGCGGCGCGCGTGAGGTCGGCTGCCGAACCCTCGATGGCGGTGATGCGCCCGATGGGCAGGTCCGCGGGCAGCCGACCGTCCGGGGTGCCCATGGTGACCACGAGGTTGCCCACGGCCATCCGGCCGAGGGGATCGAGCAGCGAGGCCCGCAGCGCCGTCCCCTCGCCGCGCACGAGGGCAACCTCCCCCGAGGCAGCCACCCTGGCCGGGAGGGCCATGCTGGGGTCGACGAGCAGCCGGACGGTCGCCACCCCCGGCGCGACCGAGGCGACCAGCCCGGCGAGGCCACCAGGGGCCAGGACGGCGTCGCCGACCGCCACCCCCTGGGCTGACCCGACGGTGATCGTTGCCGACGCCACCTGGTCCTGCGGGGAGGCCAGCGCCACGACGCGCGCCGGCACCACTCGGTAGCCGGCCTCCGGCACGCCGGCGGCCAGCTCGCGGGCGGCCTGCGCGGTCACCGAGCCAGCAGCGGCCCGGGCGGTGTCCGCACGGGCCCGGGCCAGCTCGTCCTCCAGCACGGCGATCCGCGCCCGGGCCTCGCTCGCACCACCAAGCCTCGAGCCGACCTGGCTGCGGACCCAGGCCAGCGCCTGCTCGGGCCCGCCGACCACGGCCCCTGCGGCTCCACGCAACGAGCGCGCCGGTTGCGCGCCCCGCAGGTCGGCGAGCACCAGCAGGGCCGCGAGCACCAGGCACCCGGCGAGGAGGTACCGGGCGGGGCGCCAGGCCATCAGTGCCGCGGCTCCGGCAGCAGGACGCGCGACAGCGCGTCGAAGGACTCCACGGCACGCCCCACCCCGAGGGCGACGGCATGCATCGGGTGATCAGCGACGTGCACCGGCATGCCCGTCTCGCTGGCCAGCCTGCGGTCCAGGCCGGCCAGCAGGGCGCCGCCGCCGGTCAGCGTGATGCCACGGGCGAGGACGTCACCGGCCAGCTCGGGCGGGGTGCGGTCCAGCGTGCTGGTCACCGCGTCGACGATGCCCTGCACCGGCTCGTCGAGCGCCCAGCGCACCTCCTCGGCCGTCACGTCCACCGTGCGCGGCAGGCCGGTCACGAGGTCACGGCCCCGCAGCTGCGCGCCGCTCTCGTCCGCGGACGGGAACGCCGAGCCGATCGCGGTCTTGACGTCCTCGGCGGTCCGCTCGCCGATGAGCAGCGAGTACTCCTTCTTCGCGAAGGCGATGAGCGCCTCGTCGAGCCGGTCGCCCCCGACGCGGGCCGAGGCGCTGGTGACGGTGCCGCCGAGTGCCAGGACGGCCACCTCCGTGGTGCCGCCGCCGATGTCGACCACCATCGAGCCGGTGGGTTCGTGCACCGGCAGCCCCGCCCCGATCGCGGCGGCCATGGGCTCCTCCATGAGGTGCACCTCGCGGGCCCCGGCCGCGTAGCAGGCATCGCGCACGGCCCGGCGCTCGACGCCGGTGATGCCGCTGGGCACCGCCACGATGATGCGCGGGCGCGACCAGAAGCTGCGCCGGTGCACCCTGCCCACGAAGTAGCGCAGCATCCGCTCGGCGTTGTCGAAGTCCGCGATCACGCCGTCGCGCAACGGCCGGACGGTGGTGATGTGCTCCGGCGTGCGCCCGAGCATCGCCTTGGCCTCGGTGCCCACCCCGACGAGCGCACCGGTGTCGGCAGCAACGGCGACGATCGACGGCTCAGCCAGCACGATGCCCACGCCGCGCACGTACACCACGGTGCTCGCAGTACCGAGGTCGATCGCCAGGTCGCGGCCCGCGAAGGAGCGGCGCGATGGCTCGGCCATCGACTCACCCCCCTCGGGTTCGTGCTCGTGTCCTGGTGTGCCTGGATCGCTCGGTCGGCGAGGTGCCCGGCCGGATCAGCGCAGGCCGGGGAAGAACAGGGCGATCTCGCGCTGGGCGGACTCCGGGGAGTCCGAGCCGTGCGTGACGTTCTCCTGCATGACGATGGCCAGGTCCCCCCTGATGGTGCCGGGTGCGGCGCTGACCGGGTTCGTGGCGCCCATCATCGCCCGCCACTGCACGATCGCGTCCGGGCCCTCGACCACGGCGGCCACGAGGGGGCCGGAGGTGATGAAGTCCACGAGGCTGTCGAAGAACGGCTTGCCCACGTGCTCGCCGTAGTGCGCCTGCGCCGTGGCGCGGTCCAGGGTGCGCAGCTCCAGGGCGACGATGCGCAGGCCCTTGCGCTCGATGCGGCCGAGCACCTCGCCGACCAGGCTGCGCGCCACGCCGTCAGGCTTGATCAGGACGAGGGTGCGTTCGGTCATCGGGTCTCCTGCGGGCGGGCCGGCCGGCGCCGCGGCTGGCTGGTGTCGGTCGGGCAGCCGCCGGGTCAGGGCGCCGGGAGGGCCGGGCACCGGATCGCCGGCTGCGAGGCGGCCAGCGTACCTGCCCGCAGCGGCCCGCGAGCCCGGGCGGTGCCCCGATCCGGGGGCCCTCGGTCGGCGGCCCCGGGTGCCCGCTGGCGGGCGGGACCCGCGCTGTCCGTGCCCGCCGCGTCAGCGCCCCGGCGAGCGCTGCTGCGCGGCAGCGGCGTCGAGCGCGCCCCGTGCGGCGTCGCCCTTGCGGCCGAACCGCAGCGCGGCCCACCAGAGCAGCAGGAAGATCCCGCCGAGCACGAACAGCATCCCCTCGAACGCGCCGCACGCCAGCACGGTGCCCTGCAGCACCCAACCCGCCGGCTCGAACCAGCGGCGCCCCACGGCGGCCGGCAGCAGCAGGCAGGCCAGGGCCAGGCCGGCCAGGAGCCACCCCACCCAGGCCGGGTGCTCGCCCACCACGAGGACCACCGGGATCGCCAGGCCCAGCACGATGGCCTCCATCACCAGCACGCTGGAGGTCAGGACCCTCACGACTCGTCCTCCTGCAGGCGACCGCGCCGCGCGACGTGCTCGGCACGCGTGGCCCCGTCGTCGGAGCCGGACTCGGCCCCCAGCAGCAGTCGCGCCTCCCCGGCCACGGTCACGGAGCCGGTGACGAGCACGCCAGCGCCGACCCCGGCCGGGGTGCCGAGCTCGGCGAGCGCGACGGCCTGCTCGAGGGCCGCGTCCAGGCGATCGACGGCGTGCACGCGGTCGTCGCCGAGGATGCTGGCGGCCAGTGCGGCGAGCTCGTCGACGGGCAGGGCGCGCGGCGAGCTGGAGCGCGTGATGACGAGCTCGTCGAGCACGGGGTCGAGGGCGGCCAGGATCCCGGCGGCGTCCTTGTCGGCGAGGATCCCGACCACGCCCACGGTGCGCGCGAAGGCGAACGACTCGGCGACCGCGTCGGCCAGGGCCTGGGCGCCCTGCGGGTTGTGGGCGGCGTCGACCAGCACGGTCGGTGCGCGGCGCACGACCTCCAGGCGCCCCGGCGAGGTGACCGAGCCCAGCGCCGCGCGGACCACCACCGGGTCCAGGCGGCGCGCGCCGGCCGGTGCGGGCAGCGGCACGTCGGCCGCGACCTCGGGCATGTCCGCGCGGCCGCCGCCGGGCATGTCAGCCGAGCCGGCGCCCACGACCGCTCCAGCAGGCGGCGCCGGGGACGCCGACTCGCCGCGCAGGTCCACCGAGCCCTCCGCCGGCAACGTGGGCACCAGGCCGAAGAAGGACTCCACGGCGACGAGGGCGACCGCCGCGTTGCGCGCCTGGTGCTCGCCGAACAGCGGCAGCAGGATCTCGGCGTACTCCCCGCCCAGGCCCTGCAGGCGCAGCTGCTGGCCGCCGACCGCCAGCACCCGCTCCAGCACGCCGAAGTGCACGCCCTCGAACGCGGTGGGCGACTCCATCTGCCGGGCAGCGGCGACCAGCACGTCCATCACCTCGGGGGCCTGCGCGGCCAGCACGACCGACGCCCCGGGCTTGATGATGCCAGCCTTCTCGCCCGCGATCTCCGCCAGCGTGTCGCCCAGGTACGCGGTGTGGTCCATGCCGATCGGGGTGATGACCGCCACCTGGCCGTCGGCGACGTTCGTGGCATCCCATGAGCCACCCATGCCCACCTCGACCACGGCCACGTCGACCGGCGCGTCGGCGAACGCCGCGAACCCGAGGGCCGTCATCACCTCGAAGAAGCTCAGGCGGGGCCCGCCAGCCGCCGTGCTGGTCTCGTCGGCCAGGGCGAGCACCGGGGCCACCTCGTCGTAGACGTCGAGGAAGGACTCGAGGCTGACCGGCTCCCCGTCCAGGCGGATCCGCTCACGGAGGTCGGACAGGTGCGGCGAGGTGATCAGGCCCGTGTGCAGGCCGAACTCGCGCAGCAGGGCCTCGATCATGCGAGCCGTGGAGGTCTTGCCGTTCGTGCCCGTCACGTGGATCACGGGGTAGGCGCGCTGCGGGTCGCCCAGCAGCTCGGTGAGCGTGCGGATGCGCTGGAGGGTCGGGCCGATGCGGGTCTCGGGCCATCGGGCCTCGAGCTCGCGGCGGACCTGGCCGAAGCGTTCGAGCGGCTCTGCCTCGTTCTGCTGCACGGGCCCATGGTCGCATCCAGACGTCCGCGCCGCCCCGGCCCGGCCCGGTACGGGGCTGGCTGCAGGTGGTCCCGAAGCCAGCCCCGCGGGCTGGGCGCTGGCGCTATCGAGCCCGGCGCAGCTGCGTCGACACCGCCCAGTCACCGATGGCGGTGCCACGCTGGATTCCGCGGTGGACGGCTGTCCGGAAGTGGAAGCCCACCAGCACCCTGGACCTACCGTTCTCGCGCGCCGCCTGGGACAGCGTCGTGAACGACCGCAGCACCGGATCGGGGTCCGAGCACCGCTGTCCGGCCGGGAGCGTGAGGCTGCAGGTGCTGAAGGTCACGCGATCCGTGCCGAGCACCTGGCGCAGGACCGCCGCAGCAGCCGCCCCCTCGACCGCATGCGCCGACTCGTAGTCGGGGATGGGCGGGTTCGTCACGAGCGGCGTCCACGTGGGATCGCCCTGCGTCAGCGGATTGCCATCGGCGTCGGCCTCACGGATGGCCGTGACCGGCCGCCAGAACCGGTAGCGGTACTTGGAGGCGAACGACGCTATGTAGCCGTCGGCCATGGCCATGTTGAGCAGGGCGAACATCCGGGCGGTCTCCCAGGCGTCGACCTTGCGGGTCCGGATCACCGAGCGCGCGATGCGGTTCCAGGCCAGCGGCGAGCTCTCGAGCCAGAACAGCGCCACCTGGGTCTGGTCGGGAGTGCGCGCGCTGGGCGTCGTGATGCCATCGCCGCCGAGACGCTTGACGTCCCACACGTCCCGGGCGTACCGGGCGCCGGTGACGTCCGGTGGCGGGGGCGGCAGGAACTGGTCACTGCTGGTCAGCGCGAAGGGAGCCACCGTCCCCCAGGATGGGCCGAAGGCGAGCGGGGCGTCCGGGGTGAACCGCCACTGGCCGGGCTGGGTGCCCTGCGGGAAGCCCGGATCCACCAACGGTGCCCCCGACCCGTCCGAGCTGCGCAGCTGCAGGACGGCCGCGGCGGCTGCTGTGCCGACCTCGAGGCCCGCGGCCTTCGCCGGACCCTCGGGGATCGCAGCCAGCGCATCCCGGTACCGGGCCTCGACGAACGCCTGCCCGGCCTGTCCACAGGCGGGCGGGAAGGGCGCGGGCGTGGCCAGGAACGTGGGCCCGAGCACGCCACGTGCGGCAGCCGCCACCGCCGCCTCCGCCGACGCCCTGCGCGGCGCCCGGACCCCGTAGACGTACGACTCGTACCTGCGGTGGATCGCGTTGAGCGCGTCGTGGACCGCCACATGCATCATCGCGTAGGCGCGCGACTCGTGCAGCGGGTTGTCGGCAGGTGCCAGGCAGGCGGCCTTCGCGCCCTCGCCGGCCCACTCGTTCCACTGCAGCACCACCTCGCCGTTGGACGCCCTCCCATGGGCGGGGCTCGTGGCCCGCGCCGGCGCTCCTGACAGGGCGAGCGTCACCGCGGCGGTCACTGCCAAGGCGGTCGCCCTGACGACCGCCGATTGCCTGCTGCTCACATCGACCTCCTGGGGTGGCTGGTCGATCGAGGGGACCCCGACCGCCGAGCGCCACGATCCCGTGCCCAGGGCCGCCGCACATGACGCGATCCCGTCATCTTCGGGAGGCCCGGCACTGATCAGTCCTGGTCATTCCCTCGCCCGGCCGACCAGGGCTACCGTGCGGCGATGGGCCCATGGCCGCCGCCCCTCCCCAGGCGCTGGTCGGGACGGTCGTTGCCCCCGCTGGTGGGCCGGCAGCGGCAGTTCGACGTGCTCGAGGAGGTCTGGGCAGCCGTCGAGCGTGGGGCGCGCCAGGTCGTGTTCGTCGGCGGGGAGGCAGGTGCGGGCAAGTCCCGGCTCGTCGCCGAGGCGGCCGCGATGCTGCACCGCCACGGGGTGCCGGTGCTGTTCGGCGCGTGCCTCGCTGACCTGGGTCGGCCCTACGACCCCTTCGTCGAGCCAGTGGCAACCCTGCTGCCGGCCCTGGAGCTCGACCGGCTGGGCGCGGAGCCCGACCAACCGCCGGCGAGCCGGGAGGCGCGCCTGCGCATGCTGCGCCTCATCACCGACAGCCCCGGTCCCCCGGGGAGCACCCCACCCGTCGTCCTGCAGCCAGCACTGTTCAACGCCGTGACGGGCGCGCTCGTCGCCGCAGCTGGCGAGCTGCCGATGGTCGTCGTGCTCGAGGACCTGCACTGGGCCGGCGAAGGTGCCCTCGCGCTGCTGCGCTTCACCGTGGAGCGGACGCCGGACGTGCCGCTCCTGTTCCTCGTCACGGTGCGGACCGCGCCGCCCGACCTTTCGCCACACGTGGGAGGGCTCATCGCCGACCTGATGCGCCTCGACGGGGTCTGTCGACTGGACCTGCCGGGCCTCACCACGCAGGAGATCGTCGAGTACCTGGGGCGGGCCGGCCCCCTGCCCGAACCGGCTGCCCGCCACGCTGCCAGCCTGCTTCGGGACCTCACCGCAGGCAATCCCTTCCTGCTGGGCGAGGCGTTCCGAGAGCATGCGAGCGCACTGGCCGCCGGGATCTTGCCCGTCACCTCGGTGAGGGCGCCCGAGACCGTCCGGGAGCTCGTGCGCGCGCGGTTGGAGCGCCTGGCGCCCGTCGAGCGAGCAGTCCTGGAGACCGCGGCCGTCATCGGGGAGGAGTATGAGCTCCGACTCCTGGCGCATGCGGTGCCGGGTGGTGACCCGCTGCAGGGGCCCGCGCCGTCCTCGCGACCCATCGACCTGGTGTTCGCTGCATTGGAGGCGGGTCGAGCCGTTGGCATGGTCGAGTGGCTGCCCGGGAACGGCGGCCTCGCCCACTTCCCGCACGCGATCGCACGGCAGGCCGTCCTCGAGCTCATGAGCCCGTTCGACCTTGCGGCTGCCAACGCGCGGGTCGCCCTCGCCCTCGAGGAGCACTACCCCTCCGCCGAGGGCCGGGTCCAGCGCCTGGCGCACCACTTCTCCGACGCCGCCGTGCTCGGGTACGCCGAGCAGGCCACCGAGTACCTCACCGCGGCCGCCGACGCGGCCCGGGCCCGCTCGTCCCACGCTGACGCCGCCGAGCTCTACCAGCGGGCCGCTGCCCACGCCCTCGACCCCTTCTCTCGGGACGAGCTGCGGCTGGCCTCGGGCAGCGCCTACCTCCGGGCCACGTGGCTCCGCCGAGCACGCGACCTGGCTGAGGCAGTGGGCACCTCCGGCAGCCCCAGCCAGCGCCTGCGAGCTGCCACCCTGTTCGAGGCTGCCTCCTGGCGAAGCAACGCGCAGGGCCCGAGGTCCGTCACCCTGCTGACCTCGGCCCTGGCGCAGGCGGGCGACGGACCCCCCGACCGCGACCGGATCCTGGCCACTGCTGCCCTCGCACGGACCCTGGCGTTCAGCGAACGGGCAGGTGACGCCGCTGTGCAGCGGGACCGCGCCCTGCAGTGGGCACGGGATCATGACGATCCGGCGCTGCTCGCCGAGGTCCTGACCCTGCGGCTGTTCGACCCCACGCCCGAACTGCGGGACGGGCGGCTGCGGTGCTGCGAGGAGATCGTGCGGCTCGCCCGGGGGCGGGACGAGGTCGACGTGCTCGGGCCAACGGCGTTCTTCCGGTGCCTCGGGCACTACGAGCTGGGGCACCCCGACGCGTTGGCGCACGCGTACCGGGACCTCGCCCGAGTGGCCGGAGCGACCAGCGAGCCGTACTGGACGCTGGCCCTGGACTTCGTCACGTTCAGCCTGCAGCTGATGCGAGGCGAGCTGGCAGCCGCTGCCAGGAGCCTTGCAGAGTCGACCCGCCGGGTCGCCGCGCTCGCGGAGGCAGCGGACGCCAGCGAGGGCTCCCTCGCGTTGCAGACGTTCATCCTGCGCCGCGAGACCGGCCGGCTCGCCGCGGTCCGGCCACTGATCACTGGGGAGGAGGACCCGGCCGACCAGTGGGCGCCCGGGCTCCTCGCTCTCTACACCGAGTTCGGGATGCGGGAGCCCGCCCGCCGCACCCTGCGCTGGATCCTCGACGGGGACCTCGACAGCCGACGCCGGTCGGCGTCGTGGCCCGCCACGCTGACGTTCCTGGTCGAGGCCGCCGTGGCGCTGGAAGACCGGGGAGCGGCGTGCGTCCTGCTCCCGCTGGCAGCCGAGCACGGGGGCCACAACCTGGTCGCCGGGGAGTTCCTCATCCCGTTCGGCAGTGGCGACCGCCTGGTGGGGGCCCTCGAGTCGCTGCTCGGCGACCCCACCGCCGAGGAGCAGTTCGCCACGGCACTGGCCATGGACCAGCGCATGGGCTCCCCGCTGCACCAGGCGGCCACCCTCGCCGAGTACCTGCAGCACGTGGTCCGGGCCGGGAACGACCGTGGCGGGGCCGCAGCCCTCGCGGCCGAGGCAGCCGCGCTGAGCCAGGCGCACGGCCTGGTGCGCCTCACCCAACGCATCGAGCGGCTGTGGCCCTCAGGCCCCGCCCAAGTCGCGCCGGCCCGGCTCACCTCACGGCTCACCTCCCGCGAGACGCAGGTGCTGGGGCTCCTGGGCCGCGGCTGCAGCAACCGGGAGATCGCCAGGACCCTGGTCATCAGCGAGCACACGGCGGCCAATCACGTGCGCAGCATCCTGGCCAAGCTGGGGTGCGCCAACCGGACCCAGGCAGCGATGCTCGCCGTCGAGCAGGACCTGACGACCCCTACCCGATGACCGGCAGCACGCTGCCATCGGGCAGGACGCGGTGGGCGACCTCGATGACCTTGTCGGCCGGGATGCCGGCCCGGACGGCGGCACGTCGGATGGCGTCCGCCGACTCAGCCTCGTACAGGCAGTAGGACTTCCGCCGGTCCGCCGAGAGGAACGACACGAGCCAGCGAACCTCCTCCTCGGCGTTGACCATGTTGAGCTCGTGGGCGGCCTGGGCATCGGGGAAGATCTGCTCCGCGTACGACCGCTCGATCAGGAACACCGGCACAGGAGGCTCCCCTCGGGTGGGCAAGGGCCTGCCGGTGGGCAGCCCCCGGCGCTGGGCGCGTTCGCGCTGATTGTTCGTCGCGGACTGGTCGCGTGTCGAGGGGCGCACTCGCGTGTCGAGGGGCGCCCCGGACCTGTGCAGCCACGGGCTGCGGTCCGCGATGTCCGGGCGTCACTGCTGGCAGGCCGGGCACCAGTACGTGGGACGGTCCGTGGGGGGTTCCCCCACCCGCCCGGTCCGGATCGGGGTGCGGCAGGTCCGGCAGCCCTCGCCGGTGCGCTCGAACACGAGCAGCTCCCGGCGCTGCTGCCAGGCGGGCGTGCCCAGCGAGCGCAGCATGCGCCGGCGGATCCGGGTGAGCCCAGCCGCCAGCAGGTCAGCCTCGACCTCGGCAACCGGTTGGTACGGATCGACCCCGATGGTCGCGGCCAGCTCGGCGGCCCACATCGTGCCCAGGCCGCACAGGAGCCGCTGGTCGAGCAGGGCTGCCACCAGGCCCCGATCGTCGACGCGCAACCGGGCCACAGCGCCCGCCGCGTCGAACCCGTCGGCCATGATGTCCGGCCCGAGGTGGCCGATCCAGACGTGCTCGTCGGTCGTCGGCGCGACGGCGACGTCGTGGACCCGGACCCCCACGGCCTGGCGCTGCGCCGTGGCCAGCCAGACCCGGATCAGGTGCGCTGGGCCGCCCGGCGGCCCGACCGGGCCGGTCCGCCAGGCACCGTCGAGGCGCAGGTGCGAGTGCAACGTCCACGCGCGCTCGTCGTCGGCCAGGCGGGTGAGCAGGTGCTTGCCCACCGCGCAGGTGCCCAGCACGCGCATCCCCCGCAGGTCGACCGTCGCGTACCGCGGCACCCGCAGCTCAGCGCGCTCGAGGACCGCCCCGGACAGGGCGTCGTCCAGCCGCCGCGCGGTGCGCCGGACCGCATCCCCCTCGGGCACGCCTCAGCCACCCGGCGGCAGCCTGCCGGCGCCGTGGGGTTCGACCGGTGGGAGCGCGTCGGCATGGCGGATCTCGACGGGTGGCAGGTGCTCCGGGTCAGGCAGGCCCAGCACGCGCCGGTAGAACGCGAGGCTCGCCTCGGAGACGCGCACGATGGACTCAGAGCGCCGGAACCCGTGCTGCTCGCCCTCGAACGCGAGGTAGGCGACGGGGATGCCGCGGGTGTCCAGCGCCGCGACGATCGCCTCGCTCTGCGAGGGTGGCACGACGGCGTCCTCCAGGCCCTGCAGCACGATGAGCGGGGTCCGGAAGCCATCGAGGTGGTTGATGGGCGAGCGGGCCTCGTACCGCTCACGCGCGGCCGGCCACGGCCCGACAAGGCCCTCCAGGTACCGGGACTCGAACTTGTGGGTGTCGCCCACGAACGTGACCAGGTCGGCGACGCCGAAGAGGTTGCCCCCGGCGGCGAAGTCGTCGTACCCGGAGAGCACCGCCAGGGTCGTGAACCCGCCGGCCGAGCCGCCCTGGATGATCAGCCTGCTGCCATCCACGCGTCCCTCCGCCACCAGGTGCCGCGCGGCGTTGACGCAGTCCTCGACGTCGACCACCCCCCACGCGCCCCGGAGCAGCTGGCGGTACGCCCGGCCGTAGCCGGTGCTCCCGCCGTAGTCCACGTCGACCACGGCGAAGCCCCGCGAGGTCCAGAACAGCCGCGTGAGGTCGAACCCCGGTCGCACGGAGCCAGTCGGGCCGCCATGCGTGCGCACGAGCAGAGGGGGCAGCTCGCCGCGGGGGGCCGTGAAGGCAGGGTTCCGCGGCGCGTGGAACCACGCATGGGCGAGGCGCCCCTCGCTCGGATAGGTGAGGTGCTCGCCGGGGCCCGTCAGGCCGTCGGGCAGGTCCAACCGCCGCGGGGCACGCAGCACCTCGAACGCAGCCGGGTCGGCCAGCGGGAAGCGGACCACCGCCGGCTCGCTGTCGTCGAGGACGGCGATGGCCGTGACGACACCCTCGGCGACCCGCAGCTGCTGCAGCGACACCGCGGGCAGGGGCGTGACTCGGAGCTCGCCGGACTCCGGCAGCACGAGCAGCTGCGCGCGACCCTCGTCGGTGTAGGTGGCCACCACCGCGCCATCCCGGTCGACGCCGACATGCGCCATGCCGAAGACCCAGGAGGGCCCGCCGACCTCGGCGGGCACCGTGTGGACCGGCGTCAGGCGATCGACGCCGTCGACGCGATGGACGTTCCACCAGTCGGTGCGGTCCGAGACCACGAACAGGCTCGCGTGACGACCCCAGATGGGCTCGACCAGCGACTCCTCCCGGCCGCCGGCCTCACGCCGGGCACCGTCGAGCGCGAGGCCTGCGGGCCCCTCGACCAGCCTGCCGACCCACAGCTCGCTGCCGTCCCAGGGCATGTCCGGGTGGTCCCATGCCAGCCACGCCAGCTGCCGGCCGTCACGGCTGATCCGGGGCGCGGCGACGAAGTCGCGGCCGCCGACCAGGACCACGGGTTCGTGGGGCCCACCGGCGGGCGACTCGGCCCGCACCCCGACCACCTCGTTGACCGCTTCCGAGCCGTCGGCGGGATGGCGCTCCCGCACGCACACCACCCAGCGGCCGTCCGGCGTGAGCCCGCCGTCGGCGTATCGCAGGGCATGCTGGCTCGCCGGCTCGGGCGTGAGGGGGACGGGCTCGCCGCCGGGGTCCAGCCGGTAGAGGCGCTGGTCGTCCCACGCCACGAAGAACAGGGACCCGCCGGCCACCCACCAGGCGCCGCCGCCGTACTCGTGCACGCGGGTGCGCGCCGACCAGCCCTCCGGCAGCACGTCGACCGGCTCGCCCCCCGGTTCGAGGCGCACCACCTGCTCCCGGCCGCCCTCACTCGGCCTGGCCTCCGACCACCAGGTCGTGGTCCCCGCGACCTGCACGTCCGTGACCGACGCCGCGCCGGCGACCAGGAACGCGGCGGTCACCGGCGAGCTCCACGACCCGTAGCTGGCGACCTCGGCCATGCCTGCCTCCTCGTGACGGTGCTCGGCAGTATGGCCGCAAGCACTGACAACCCGCAGCGCCGCTGCGGCTGGGCCTCGCAGGCCTCGCCGCGCCGCAGCGCTGCGCCCGTCGCCACCAGCCCGCCGGCGAGCACCCCCGGGGGCCGCGCGAGGCGCGGTCCGGGTCGCCGACCCGCCCGTAGAATCGCGGCCCATGAGCCAGCCCACCGACGCGCCCGCGTCCGCCCCGACGCAGCCCCCCGCGCCGACGGTCTCCGCCAGCAT
Organism: Candidatus Nanopelagicales bacterium; assembly: GCA_036375875.1. GTDB lineage: Bacteria > Actinomycetota > Actinomycetes > S36-B12 > CAIYMF01 > Prado023. The sequence goes on along the minus strand of DASVBK010000114.1, from coordinate 414 downwards.
CCCGGCCAAGCCCACCATCGACGGCATCGAGGCCACGTGGTCGGCGCGCTGGGAGCAGCAGGGCACCTACCGGTTCGACCGCAGCCGGCCGCGCGACGGCGTCTACTCCATCGACACCCCGCCCCCCACCGTGAGTGGCTCGCTGCACGTCGGTCACGTGTTCTCCTACACGCACACGGACCTCATGGCCCGCTACAAGCGCATGCGTGGCCTCGAGGTCTTCTACCCCATGGGCTGGGACGACAACGGGCTGCCCACCGAGCGGCGCGTGCAGAACTACTACGGCGTGCGCTGCGAGCCGAGCCTGCCCTACGACCCCGACTTCGAGCCGCCGGCCAAGCCGGACCCCAAGCGGCAGGTCCCGATCAGCCGGCGCAACTTCATCGAGCTCTGCGAGCGGCTGACGCTCGAGGA
>DASVBK010000074.1:0-3712 GCA_036375875.1 Candidatus Nanopelagicales bacterium | reverse complement strand
GGTCATCACCTCGTCGGAGACGTACAGCGCGCCGGACTGCCGGCACAAACGCCCGATCCCCGCGTTGAAGCCGGGCTCGGGCGGCACGACGCCCATGTTCGCGGCCGCAGCCTCGGTGATCACCGCCGCGATCTCGCCGCCCCGCTCGGCGAACAGCGCCTCGAGCGCTGGCAGGTCGTTGTACGGCAGCACGATGGTCTCGGCGGCCTGGGCGCGCGTGACGCCCGGCGAGTCCGGCAGCCCGAGCGTCGCCACCCCGGAGCCCGCGGACACCAGCAGCGCGTCCACGTGGCCGTGGTAGCAGCCGGCGAACTTCACGACCAGCGAGCGGCCGGTGAAGCCGCGGGCGAGCCGCAGGGCCGACATGGTCGCCTCGGTGCCCGAGGAGACCAGCCGGACCTGCTCGACCGGCGCCACGCGCGCGACGATCTCCTCGGCCAGCTCGACCTCGGCCGGACCAGGCGTCCCGAACGAGAAGCCGCGCGAGACCGCCGCCTGCACCGCGTCGACGACCGCCGGGTGGGCGTGGCCGAGGATCATCGGCCCCCACGAGCACACCATGTCCAGGTACGTGCGGCCGTCGACGTCGGTGATCCACGGCCCCGAGCCGGAAGCCATGAACCGCGGCGTCCCGCCGACTGCACGGAACGCGCGCACCGGCGAGTTCACGCCGCCCGGTGACACGCCCAGCGCCCGGGCGAACCAGGCCTCGGAGCGCACCGGCTCGGGGGCGTCCGGGCCCGCCAGCGCGCCGCGGGCGCGGGACTCGGCGGCCAGCAGCGCGCGTGCCCGGGCGGTGTCGTCGGGCAGCTTGGGCATCGGCGTCATGGCCGCCCCCGGTACCCGCGCAGGGCCTCGGCATGCCCCGACGCGAGCCACCCGGCGACCTCCGCCGCCCAGTACGTGAGCACGATGTCCGCCCCGGCCCGGCGGATCACGGTGAGCGTCTCGAGGATCGCGCGCTCCCGATCGATCCAGCCCTGCGCCGCCGCCGCCTCGACCATCGCGTACTCGCCGGAGACCTGGTACGCGGCGATCGGCAGGTCCACCGACGCGGCGACGTCGGCGATCACGTCCAGGGACGTGCCCGCGGGCTTGATCATCAGGATGTCGGCGGCCTCCGCCACGTCCAGGGCCACCTCACGCAGGGACTCACGCCGGTTCGCCGGGTCCTGCTGGTAGGTCCGCCGATCGCCGACCAGCGCGGAGTCGACGGCCTCGCGGAACGGTCCGTACAACGCCGAGGCGTACTTGGCCGCGTACGCGAGGACCACCACGTCGCGCTGGTCCGCCCCATCCAGGGCCGCGCGCACGGCCGCCACCTGGCCGTCCATCATCCCCGAGGTGCCCACCACGTGGGCGCCGGCTTCGGCGAGGGCCACGCCCATGGTGGCGTACCGCGCGAGCGTCGCGTCGTTGTCGACCGTGCCGTCGTCGGCCAGCACGCCGCAGTGCCCGTGGTCGGTGAACTCGTCCAGGCACAGGTCGGCCATCACGACCAGGTCGGAGCCGACCTCGGCGACCACGTCGCGCACCGCGACGTTGAGGATGCCCTCGGGGTCCGTGGCGCCCGACCCCGCGGCATCGCGCGCGGCGGGGACGCCGAACAGCATGACGCCACCCAGGCCCGCGACGGCTGCCTGGTGCGCGGCCGCCCGGAGCGACTCCCGCGTGTGGTTCACCACACCCGGCATCGAGGTGATCGGGACCGGCGAGGTCACCCCCTCACGCACGAACAGTGGCAGGACCAGCTGCGCCGGCTCGAGCCGGGTCTCGGCGACCAGCCGCCGCATCGCGGGCGCCGCACGAAGCCGCCGGGGCCGCAGCACGGGGGTCGGCATCGGCACCGGCCCCACTCAGGTGGCCTTGCGCCGGCTGCCGCCGCGCCGACGGCCCGGCCGCCACGCGGTCTCGCCGTGCTCGATGGCGTGCCGACGCAGCGCCTCGCCGTGACCGGCCAGCGCGGCGGCCAGCGCCGCCACGCTCGGGGTCTCGGGCAGCACGTCGACCCGCAGGCCGTTCTCCTCCGCGGTCTTCGCGGTCTGCGGGCCGATGCACGCGACCACGGTGGAGGAGTGCGGCTTGCCCGCGATCCCCACGAGGTTGCGCACCGTGCTGGAGGAGGTGAAGACCACCGCGTCGAACCCACCGCCCTTGATCGCCTCGCGGATCTCGGCCGAGGGCGGCGCAGCGCGCACTGTGCGGTACGCGGTGACGTCGTCGACCTCCCAGCCCAGCTGGGCCAGGCCGGCGGCCAGGGTCTCGGTGGCGATGTCCGCCCGGGGCAGGAACACGCGGTTGATCGGGTCGAACGCCGCGTCGTAGTCCGGCCACTCCTCGAGCAGCCCCGCGGTGGACTGCTCGCCGGAGGGCACGAGGTCCGGGACGATGCCGAACGAGCGCAGCAGGGCCGCCGTCTGCTCGCCGACCGCCGCCACCTTCAGGCCCGCGAACGCCCGGGAGTCCAGGCCGTACTGGTCGAAGCGCTCCTTCACGGCGCGCACCGCGTTGGCCGAGGTGAACGCCACCCACTGGTAGCGCCCCGAGACCAGGCCGTGCACGGCGCGCTCCATCTGCTGGGGGGTGCGCGGCGGCTCGACTGAGATCGTCGGCACCTCGACCGGGACGGCGCCGTAGCTGCGCAGCGCCTCGGACAGCGTGCCGGCCTGCTCCTTGGTGCGGGGCACCAGGACGCGCCAGCCGAACAGCGGCTTCGTCTCGAACCAGGCCATCCGGGGGCACTGGCTGACGACCTCGCCGACCACGAGCACCCCCGGACCGACCTCGCCCTTGGCAGCCTTGAGCGCGGAGGCCACCTCGCCGAGCGTCGAGAGCAGCGAGCGCTGGTCCACCGTGGTGGAGTTGCGCGTGATCGCAACCGGCGTGCGGGCGTCGCGGCCGCCGAGCACGAGCAGCCGACAGATCTCCAGCGCGCGCTCCGCCCCGTCGAGCACGACCAGCGTGGCGTGGGGATCGGCCAGCCCGGTCCAGTCCACCTCGGGGTCGTGGGCGTCGACGACGCGCACCTCGCGGGCCCGGCCACCGGTGAGGGCGAAGCCGGCGTAGGCCGCCGAGCCGGTGACCGTCGAGACGCCCGGCGCCACGTCGTAGGCGATGCTCGCCTCGGCCAGCGCGGTCGCCTCCAGGGCCAGCGAGCCGTCCAGCACCGGGTCACCGGCCATGAGCCGGACGACCACGAGGCCCTGCGTGGCCGGCTCGATCACCAGCCGGACCCGGTCGGCGTGGTCGGCCACCTGGCCATCGGCGTCCACGGCGACCACGACCTCGGCCTCGGGCCGGGCGTGCGCGCGGGCCATCGGCTCGCACTCGGGATCGGTCACGATGACGTCGGCGCGCACCAGGCGGTCGACGGCGCAGACGGTGAGCAGCCCCGGGTCGCCGGGTCCCGCAGCGACCAGCGATACCTGTGCCGTGGTCAAGCCGATGGATGCGTTCATCGCGGGGGACTCCCTCTGTGGGTGGTCGGACGGGGGCTGGTCGTGCCGGGCGTGCTCGTGATGCGGGAAGCGCTGGTCGTGCCGGGCGTGCTCGTGGTGCGGGAAGCGCTGGTGGGGCTCGTCGTGCCGGGCGTGCTGGGCTGCCCGCTGGTCGCGCCAGCGGCGGGGTCCGGGTTCCGGGTCGATCCCTGGGGCCGTACCCCGGGACGGGGTGCCCCGGCCGCGTCGAGCAGGGCGAGGAGGTGCTCGGCCAC
>DASVBK010000067.1:0-11173 GCA_036375875.1 Candidatus Nanopelagicales bacterium | reverse complement strand
GCCTCGGCGAGGGCCTTGCGCAGCGTGTCGCCGGCGCCGTCGGCGCCCAGCACCGTGAGCAGCCGCGCCTGCCCGCCGAGTGCCGCGACGTTGGCGGCGGTGTTGGCCGCCCCGCCGGGCACGCCGCGGTGTCGGGCGACGTCGATGGTGGGCACCGGCGCCTCACGGGCCACGGCGCTGCTGCGGCCCTCGAGCCACTCGTCGAGCACGGCGTCGCCGACCACGAGGATCCGGGCACCGGGGAACGCCCGCACGAGCGGGGCCAGGTGCGCGGGCACGGGTGCGTCGGCGGCGTGCCGGCGGGTGGGGCTCGGGGCCGCGCTGCTCATGCCGCTGCCGCCGGTCGCAGCAGGTCGGTCACGTGGTCGAGCACCGCCTGGGCGGGCACCTGCGCCGCCGCAGGGGCATCCCCTGCCGCGCGGACCACGCGGTGTGGGCCCTCCGCCGGCGGCGCCCAGCGGGTCGGGGACGCGGGGCCGAAGACCACGACCGAGGGGATCCGGTAGGCCGAGGCCAGGTGCGCCACGCCGGTGTCCGTGCTCACCACCAGCCGCGCCTGGGCCACCAGGGCGGCCAGCCGGGTGAGGCTGAGCCGCCCGGCCAGCACCGCGCGGGGGTGCAGCCCGGCCTCGCGTGCGACCCACTGCGCCACGGGCACGTCTGCCGCGGTCCCGGTGAGCACGACCGGCCCGCCACGCAGGGCGCGGGCGATCTCGACGTACCGGTCGGCGGGCCAGCGCCGCGCCTCGTCCGAGGCGCCCACGTGCAGCACGAGCGCCTCAGGGACGCGGCACTCCACGTGGGGTCGCAGCAGCTCGACCCGGCGGGGGTCGCCCGCCACGCCGACCGAGTGCAGCAGCCGGCACCACCGGTCGCGCTCGGACTCGGCGTCCGACCACTTCGGCCCCGCCTGCCACACAGGCTCGCTGCGGAACGCCAGCATCGCGGTGGGCTGTGCGGCCAGCAGGGCCGCATGGCTCTGCGGTCCGCTGCCGTGCAGGTTGACCACGACGCGCCCCGCGGGCAGCCAATTGGGGGTGAGCCCGGCCACGCCGACCGCCCCGCGCACCCCGGGGATGAGCTCCACGAGGGGATGCAGCCACCGGGGTGCCGCCACCCGCACGCCGGGGGCATGCGGGCCGGGGCCGGCCGGCACGACCTCGGCCAGCGCCCGCAGGGCGGGCACGGCGGCGAGCAGGTCGCCCATGCCCGCGGCACGCAGCGCGAGCACGCTCTGGGCCCCGTCCAGGTCGCCCGGCTCGATCACCCGCACCCGGTCGATCACGGCCATGACGGCTCACCTGGTGCCGTGAGCACGAGCTCGCGCACGTTCGCCGCCGCCGGCGAGCCCAGCAGGTCCACGACCACGCTGGCCACCTCGGCCGGGTCCATGAGTGGGGCGTCCGGGCCGGGCCGGTACTGGTCGGGCCGCCCGTCGAAGAAGGCCGTGCGCATGCCGGCGGGCACGAGGCAGGTCACGCCCACCCGTCCGGCCAGCTCGGTGCCCAGCGAACGGGTCATCCCGACCACGCCGAACTTGGAGGCGCAGTAGGCGGTGGCGTCGGGCAGGGCGCGCAGCCCCAGCGTCGAGGCCACCGTGATGATGCGGCCCAGGCCCGGGCCCGGCCGGTCCAGCAGCGCGGGCAGTGCCGCGCGGATCACCGCCGCGGTGCCCAGCAGGTTGACCGCGATGACGCGCTCCCAGTCCTCGGCGTCGATCTTCTCCAGCGGCCCGCAGGCATCGGTGCCCGCACAGGTGACGACTGCGTCGAGGCCCATCCGGGCCACCGAGCCCACCACGCGCTCCGTGAGCCGGGTGTCGGCGAGGTCGACGACCACGTGCTCGTGGGGGTCGCTCGGCGGCACCCGGTCCAGGACCACCGGGCGGCCCCCGGCCTCCGCGATCGCAGCTGCGATGGCTGCCCCGAGCCCGGAGGAGCCCCCCGTCACGATCACCCTGCCGAGGCCGGTGGGGTTGCTGCTCATGCTGTCTCCTCCTGCGTCGGTGCTGCGTGGATCGGGCCGGTGTCGCGTGCGGCACCAGTGCTGGGAGGTCGTGGCGAGGCGGAAGCGCGGGCCGCCTGGACCAGGCCGGTGCTGCTGCGCCCGAAGAGCAGCGGCAGCACGACGACCTGCCCGCCGTGGCGGGCCACGACCTCGGTCTCCGGGATGGTGTCCATGCGGTAGTCCCCGCCCTTGGCGAACACGTCGGGGCGCAGCCGCTCGAGCAGGGCTGCCGGGGTGTCCTCGTCGAACACCACGACCGCGTCGACGCTGCGCAGCGCCGACAGCACGGTGGCGCGGTCGCCCTCGGTGACCAGCGGCCGCTCTGGGCCCTTGAGCGCGCGCACGCTGCGGTCGCTGTTCAGGGCGACGATGAGGCAGTCGCCCAGCTCGCGCGCGGCCTGCAGGTACGCGACGTGGCCGGCGTGGAGCAGGTCGAAGCAGCCACCGGCCATCACGACCGTGCCGCCCTGGGCGCGCACGCGGGCCACGAGCGCCTCGGCGGCGGCCAGGTCCGGGGGCACGCCCGGGTCGCTCGTGACGTCGCCCTCGCCGGCGTGCCGCTCCTCGGGCTCGTCGGCTGCGGCACCCGGCCCACCGCCCAGCAGCGCCAGGCCGGCGGCCCCGCCCGCGGCGACGAAGCCCGCTGCGCGGTACACCCCGGCGCGCACGGCCTCCTCGGGCGGCGCACCGCCGGCGAGCTGCAGCGCGGCGGTGGCGGCGAACGAGTCCCCGGCGCCGCAGGCGTCCCCGTCTGCGCGGGTGGGGGGCACGACCACGAGCGGGTTGCCCTCCGCGCCGACGAGCACCGCGCCCTGCGCGCCGCGGGTGACGACGACGGCCTCAGCCCGCCACCGGGTGGCCAGCAGCCGGGCGTGCGTCACTGCGTCGCCGAGGTCTGCGCTCCGATCCGCCCGGCCGGCCAGCCGCGCGGCCTCCGCCGCGTTGGGCGTGGCCAGGGCGATTCCGGGCACAGGTGCCGAGCCACGGGGGTGCGGATCCCACACGATCGGGATCTCCGCGGCGATGCGGGCGAGCTCGCGGCGCACCTGGGGCTGGCCCAGGACGCCGAGGCCGTAGTCGGAGGCCAGCACCGCAGCGCTGCGCTCGAGCAGCGCGCGCAGCTCGTCGCGCGTGGCCGGGTCCAGCGACAGGCGGGTCTCGGCCGCGCCCCGGTCCAGGCGCAGCAGCGTCCGCCCGCCGGCCCGCACCCGCGTCTTCACGACGGTGGGCCCGTCGTGGCTGAGCTCGAGCAGCTGCACGTGAGGATCAAGGGCGGCCCGGAGCCGGTCGCCCTCCTCGTCGGGGCCGATGGCGGTGACGAGCACGACCTGCCGCTCGCGGCTCGCGAGCAGGGCGGCCAGGCCCGCGCCGCCCGGGCGCAGCATCTCGACCAGATCGTCGAGCACCGGCCCGGGATCGTCGGGGCACAGCCGGGTGGCGGTCCCGGTCACGTCCACGTCGAGCAGGGCGTCACCGATCACCACCAGCGGTGCCTGGGCGCGGGTCATCGCGACCGCCTGCGCTGCAGTGGCACGCTCGACGCGGTGGCGGCTGCCAGCGCGGCGTCGAACGCGCGGCACAGCACGTGGACCGCCACGAGGTGCACCTCCTGGATCGCCGAGGTGGTGGCCGCCGGGATCGCGGCGACCTCCTCGCAGGACTCGGCGAGCGGGTTGGGCAGCGGGCCGGTGATGGCCCACGTGGTCAGGCCGTGACCGGCGGCGCGCTCGGCCGCCACGAGCAGGTTGCGGCTGCGCCCGCTCGTGGACAGCAGCAGCAGCACGTCGCCGGGCCGGCCGTGGGCCTGCACCTGGCGTGCGAACACCTCGTCGGCGCCGTAGTCGTTCACGATGGCGGTCACCGAGGACGTGTCACCGTGCAGGGCCAGCGCCGAGAACGCAGGCCGGTCGGCCTCGAACCGCCCGACGAGCTCGGCGGTGAGGTGCTGGGCCTCGGCGGCGCTGCCACCGTTGCCGGCGACCAGCAGCCGGGCCCCGGCGGGCAGCCGCTCGGCCAGCCGGCGGCCCCAGTCGGCCACGAGGTCCAGGGCTGGACCGGCCCCGGCGAGGGCCTGCGCGGTGGCATCGCGATGCGCGCGAGCCAGCGGGTCCGCGGGGACACGGCCGGAGTGGCCCCCCGGGGCCGGGGCCGAGGGCGGACCTGTCGGAGTCGTCGCAGGCGCCGCCGGCACGAGGGTGGGTGCGCCCACCAGCCGGCCCCTCATCGCCGCACCCCCGCACCGGCCCGACGGGTCGGTCGGACCGTCGCCGCAGCGACGGGGACGGTCCCGCGCGCCCCACCTGCGGCGGCCGCGGTGCCTGCCTTCCGCGAGGTCGGCAGCGGGGTGGCCAGCTCGGCCAGCGGCGCGCCGAGCACCAGCTCGTGGTACACCGCCTCGGTCGCCTCGGCGACGCGCGCCCAGTCGTAGCGCTCGGCGGCCGTGCGTGGTCCCTGCTCCCCCATCGCCGTGCGCAGCCCGGGCGACGAGAGCAGCCGACGCACGGCCAGCGCCGCGGCGTCCGGGGTGCGCGGCGGCACGAGCAGGCCGGTGCGCCCGTCCTCGATCGTGTCCAGCAGCCCGCCCACCGCGGCACCGACCACGGGTCGGCCGCACGCCATCGCCTCCAGCGGGACGATGCCGAAGGGCTCATACCAGGGCAGGCACAGGACCAGGTCCGCCGAGCGGATGAGCGCGGGCACGTCCGGCCGCGGCACGGCGCCGACGAAGCGCACGCGGTCGAGCACGTCGAGCGAGGCAGCCAGCCGCCGCAGCCGGCGCACCTCGGGGTCGTGCTCGAGCGCCTCCGGGGCCGGCCCACCGGCCACCACCAGCTCGCAGTGGGGCAGTTGTGCGGCCGCGCGGATCGCGTCGTCGACGCCCTTGCGGGGCACCAGCCGGCTGATCGTGAGCAGCCGGTGGGGCAGGTCGCCCCGGGGAGCCTGCGGGCCGACCGGCGAGAAGTGCCGGGTGTCCACGCCGCACGGCACCACGCTGACCCGAGCGTCGGTGGCGCCCATGTCGCGCAGCTCGGCGAGCTCCTCGGTGGCCGTGGCGATGATCCGGTCCGCGTCGTGCGCGATCCGGCGCTCGTCGGCCAGCCGTGATGCGGGGCTGGTGTCCGCCTCGGCCTGGTGGCGGCGCTTGACCGAGCCCAGCGCGTGGAACGTGACCGCGACGGGGGCGTCCACGGCGGGGGCCGCGTCCAGGCAGGCCAGCGCGCTCATCCAGAAGTGGGCGTGGACCACGTCGGGTCGGGTGGTCCGCCAGGCCTCGCGCAGCACCTCGGCGAACTGGCCCATGTGCTCCAGCAGCTCGTCCTTGGGGATCGGCTGGGCCGGCCCGGCGTCGACGTGGTGGACGGTCACGCCCGGCGCCAGGCGCACGATCGGCGGCAGGTCGGGGTCGTCGCGGCGGGTGTGCACGACCACCTCATGGCCGCGGGCACCCAGCGCGCGGGCCAGCGCATCGACGTGCACGTTCTGCCCGCCGCCGTCGACCCCGCCCAGCGTCGAGAGCGGGCTGGCGTGCTCGGAGACCATGGCGATCCGCAGCCGAGGCCCGGCTGGGCGCCGCGTCTCGGCACGGCTCGTACGGCCGCTCATCCGGCCACCTCCTTGATGATGGGTTCCCAGTCGGCCAGGAACCGGTCGAGGCCGAACCGCGCCAGGGCGTGCTGCCGGTTGCGGCGGCCCGCCTCGGCGGCGGCGTCCCGGTCGTGCAGCAGGGTCCGGATCGCCCGCACGAGGCGGTCGGGGTCGTTGGAGAGCACCGCCCCGCTGCCCTCGAGGGCCTCGGGCGCCTCGGTGGTGGCCAGGCCGACCACCGGCATGCCCAGGTGCATCGCCTCGAGCAGGGCCAGGCCCAGGCTGGTCCACCGGCACAGGTGCAGGTAGATGGTGCGCTCGGCCAGCTGCGCGAGCATGGCGTCGTGCGGCACGTCGCCCATCCCGGTGATGCCGCGGCCCACCTCGGGCGCGGTGAGCGGCTCACTGGCGATGCCGAACACGTCGATGGGCGTCACCTCGGCCAGCCGGGGCAGCAGGTCGGTGCCGGTGACCCGGTTGCGGCGCACCGGCTCGTTGCTCACGACCCCGGCCCGCGGCAGGCTGCCCCGCCAGTGCCAGCCGGGATCGGGGATGCCGTGCTCCACGACGTGGACCGGCGCGTGGCCGTTGTCCCACATGAGCGCGTTGAAGTGCGTGACGTGCACGATCGGGATGTCGCTGCGCTCGGCCATCGGGTGGCGCATGGTCGGGCCCTGCGGCGGGGTGTTGTGCTCCACCCAGATCGCCGGCACGTCGCGCCCGGCGCGCATCCCGGTCCACGCGTGCAGCAGCTCCAGGTCCATCGGCCGCTGCAGCACGACGCAGTCGATCGGGGTGTCGCGCAGCTGCTCGGGGGTCACCTCGACCGCCCGGTGGGGCCAGGTGTAGGTGGTGGGCCGGCCGCTGCCGGCCGGACCACGGTCGGCAGCGGCCGGGGTCAGCGTCGTCCAGGGCCCATGGACGAACGAGGTGGACCACGCGCCGTGCACGTGCCAGGCGACGATCGAGGGACCGGTCATGCGGCCACCCCCACCAGGGCGGCGACGGCGTCGGCTACCTCGGTCGGACCCACGCTGCTCAGGCAGGGATGCCCGGGCACGGCGCAGTCCCTGACCCTGGTCCCGGCGCACGGTGCGAGCTGGTCGCCGAGCAGCACCCGCGGCACCCCGTGCGGGGCCCAGCGCTCGGCAGGCACGGTCGGGGCGAACAGCGAGACGACGGGGGTCCCCACGGCCGCGGCCAGGTGGGCGGGCCCGGTGTTGCCCACGACCACCGCGGAGGCACCCCGCAGCAGCGCGGCCAGCTCGGGCAGCGAGCTGCGGCCACCGAGGTCGACCCCCAGCTCGCCGGCCACGTAGGCGGTGAGCTCGCGCTCCGCCGGGCTGCCGGTCACCAGCACCTGCCAGCCCTGGCCGGCGAGCAGGGTCACCGTGGCGCGGGCGAGCACCGGCGGCCAGCGTCGCGCGGGGGCGTCCGAGCCCGGGTGCACCACGAGGTAGCGCCCCATCGGCTGCAGGTGCGCCACGTCGGGCAGGTCCGGACGCACCGACAGGTGCGTGCCCACCGGCGGGAAGCCCAGCGCGTGTGCCAGCTCGGCCGAGCGCTCGGCCTCGTGGAGCTGGTCGTCGAGGCGCACGCGGACGTCGATGAGGCTCCCGGGGTAGTCGTCGCTGGCCGCCACGATCCACGGCACCCCAGCCATCCGCAGCAGCAGGGCCAGCGGCAGCGGGCTCTGGTGGAAGGAGGTGAGCACCAGGGCCGCGTCGTAGCGGCTCTGCTGGAGCCGCAACGTGGTCCAGGCGATGCCGGCGCGCCGCACGGGCGGCGGGTCGGCGAGGATCCACGGCGCGTCGAAGACCTGGATGCGGTCGACGCCAGGCAGCAGCTGGGCTGCGGCGACGCCGCGCGTGGAGCACAGGAACGTCAGGTGCACGTCAGGGTCGGCGGCGATCGCCCGGACCGCAGGACCCGCGAGCAGCACGTCCCCGACGCTGTCGAGGCGTGCGACGAGGACCCGCCGGCGTCCCCCCCTCGCCGGCGCGCTCATCGCGGCGCCGTCCGGGACAGTGCATCGCCTCCACCCACCGATGCGGCGTGCCGGGCGAGGAACAGGTCGAGCGCCTCCGCGAGGCTCCAGGCGACCAGCGGGGCGTCTCGCACCTCCGCCCGCAGGGTGCGCGGCGAGGGCACCAGGATGCCGACCGCCCCGGCGGCCTGGGCGGCCTGGACGTCGCTGCCGATGTCACCGATGAGCACGGTGTGGTGCGGATGCACGCCCAGCGCCTCGCACGCGGCGTGGACCAGGCCGGGCGCGGGCTTGCGGCAGCCACAGAGGTCCGTCGGGGTGTGGGGGCAGTACTGCCAGGTGTCGAAGGGGCCGATGAGCTCGTCGACGCGCGCGTTCACCTGCTCGACCTGCTCGACGCTGACGTGGCCGCGGCCGATCCCGGACTGGTTGCTCACGATGCCGGTCGGCAGGCCGGCCTCGCGGACCCGCGCGACGGCTTCGGCAGCACCCGGCAGCAGCTGCACGAGCTCCGGGTCACCGTTGTAGCGGGGGATGTCCCGCACGAGCGTGTCGTCGCGGTCGAACAGCACGGCACGCACGTCGCGCAGCTGGCGGGCCATGGCCCGGCCGGTCCTCCACACGAAGGTCATGCGGGTCTCCTCCAGATCGGGGTGGCGGGCACCGAGTGCCCCGCCAGCCGGAGCGGGCGGCCCGGGCGCGGCAGGGACGCCGGGCCCGGGCCGACCAGCGCGTCAGTGGTCGGTGAAGGCGTCCTTCACCTTGTCCTTGGCCTGGCCGAGGTCGGCCTTGGCCTGGTCGCGCTCGCCCTCGGCCTCCATGGAGTGGTCGCCGGTCACCTGGCCGATCCCCTCCTTGACCTTGCCGGTCGCGTCGTCGACGGCGTGCTTGATCTTGTCGGTGTCCATGGGAGCTCCTCAGCGTTGGTGGTGCGGACGAGTGGTGCGGTCGTGCGGTCGTGCGTCGTGCGGTCGTGCGGTCGTGCGGGTTCCCGGGGTCGCCCCGGGAACCCCCTGGCCTCGTGCGTCGTCGCCCTCGACCCGTCGCCGGGCCGACGGGCTAGGAGGCGCGCCGGGGTCGGGGGATCTCGGTGCGCTCGGCCCGCGGGTCATCCATGGCGGGGGCCGAGGCACGGCCGGCCGCTTGGGCGGCGGGGCGCCGGCGGGCCGCCGCAGGACGACCGGGGGTCGGGTCGTCCTGGCCGGAGCGGCGGCTCCAGGAGGCGGGCAGCGGCACGTCGTCGAGCACGTGGTCGCGCAGCGCCGCGAGGGTCCGGGACAGCACCCTGGAGACGTGCACCTGGGAGATGCCCAGGCGCTCGGCGATCTCGGACTGGGTGCGCTCCCCGTAGAACCGCATGAGCAGGATCTGCTGCTCGCGCTCGGGCAGCCGGCTCAGCGCGGCGCGCACGTCGTGGCGCAGCTCGATGAGGTCCAGTGCCGGATCGGTGTCTCCAACCAGGTCGGCCACCGACTCGTCGTCGCCGACGGGATGGTCCAGCGAGTGCGAGGAGCGCGCCTCGCCGCCGGCCCGCAGCGCGAGCAGGACCTCCTCCTCCACCAGGCCCAGCTGGGCGGCGAGGTCGGCAGGGCTGGCCTCGTGGCCCATCGTCTGGCGCATCTGCTCGGCGGCGCGCTGCACCTGCAGCGTCGTCTCCTGCAGGCTGCGCGGCACCCGCACGGCCCACGCGTGGTCGCGGAAGTGCTTGCGCAGCTCGCCGAGGATCGTCGGGATGGCGAAGCTGTGGAACTCCTTGCCGTGGGCTGGGTCGAAGCGCTCGGCGGCGCGGACCAGCCCCAGCGATGCCACCTGGACCAGGTCCTCACGACTCTGCCCACGGCCGGAGTACCAGCCTGCGAGCTGCCGCGCCAGCGAGAGGTGCTGCAGCGCCAGGGCCGTGCGGTCCAGGTCGTCGTCGCTGTCGGGCCGTGGGTTCAGGCCGATCGGCCGCGGCGCCGGGGTGGCCTCCTCGACGGGCAGCGCCTCGCGGTACATGGCGCTGATCCGCTGGCCGGCCACGAGGGGCACGTGCGAGGTGCGGATGCGCACCAGCGCCGAGGTTCCCATCGCCCGCATGCCGAAGGGATCGTCGAGCAGCGAGATGACCGCGCGACCCAGGGTGCGGGTGTCGGCAGCGGGGTCCAGCAGCAGCCCGGTGGAGCGGCCCACGATGTGGTCCAGGTGGGCCTCGCTGGCGACCGCGACGCTCGGGATGCCGCGGCTGGCGGCCTCCATGACCTGCCCGGCGTGGCGGGCGCCCTCACGACCTGCGACGAGTAGCGCAGCCTGCGACCACATCGCGTCGCGGGCCTCACCGCGCAGGCCCGGGCGCAGGTCGATGCGGTCCCAGACGCCCAGGGCCAGGGCTCGGGCGCGCAGCGCCGTGCGGCGCTCTTCGTCAATCCGCGCGAGCACGACCAGGCGGCCGTCCCACATCGGCATGGAGCTGACCAGACGGTCCAGGTCGGCGCCGGAGCAGAACGTGACGACGTCACCGCCGGGGCGCGCGCAGGCGTCCTCGTCGGGCACGGGCACCGGGTAGGGGAACGACCCGGACCAGAGCGTGCGGACGCCAGCGGCACGCCAACGGTCACGCTCGGCGCGGGACAGCGGGATGACGGCGGTGGCCTGGCCGGCGAGCTCCTGCTCGTGCTCGGTGGCGGGGTCCTCGTCGAAGGTGACCACGACGGGCACCTCCTCGGCAGCCTGCAGGGCGGCCCGGGCTGCCACGACGCCGATGGTGTGCACGACGTCGGGACGCCGCTCGCGCCAGCGCTCGGCCAGCTCGATGGCGGTGGCGGAGACCGAGGTCTCCATGTCGTTGCTGGGGATGGCCCAGATGTCCTCGACGACCTCGGCACCAGCGGTGCGCAGGCTCTCGGCGAGGAGGCGGACGGCGCTCGTGGGGAGTCGCGAACCATGGGTGAGCGGACGTGCGATGAGATGAACCAGCATTGGGGTGACCCTCGCTTGGGACGCGTTCGTACACCTGTGGGGGGACGACGTGGCCTGCTGGCTGAAGCACACGTCGGGCTTGAAGCCCGTTCTACCCGGGGGAACCGCAGCCATACTCGAAGCAGGGCGGTTGGATCGGCCCGCTGATGGACCGAACGACCGGGGAGAGACGCCTCGCTGTTGGACGCTCCATGGCGAAGGTAGCAGAACACTTCACCTGTTGGCTAGTCCCGCGTGTCGCATTCCTGTCCCAGAACTGGGGCGGGTGCGGCACGCGGTCACCGCCCTGCAGGACGCGAACGCGACCCCTTGGCAGCGGGGTTCAGGACCCCTGGCGCACCTGGGCGCGCTCCCAGGCCGAGACGGCGGCCTCGAGCTGGGCCAGCGTCATCCGCGAGCGCTGCTCCACGCCGGCACGCCGGGCCAACTCGTAGAGCTCGGTCTGTGAGCGCTGGCGACGGGTGGCGGTCGTGGCGTGGCGCAGCGCGGTCTCGCGCCTGATGCGGAAGACCTTGCCGATGCGGCGCCGCTCGGAGATGGGCATGGCGGCGAGCTTCGGGATCACGACGGCGCGCTCGGCCTCGATGAGCGCGGTCGCAGCTTGCGCGATCCCGGCGCGCGTGGGCTCCGCGAACTCGG
>DASVBK010000113.1:0-4035 GCA_036375875.1 Candidatus Nanopelagicales bacterium | reverse complement strand
ACGCCGCGCCCGCGCCTCCTTCATCGTGCGGATGTAGCGCCAGTAGTCCACCTGCATCGTGTGCCGCTCGGAGTGCACGTACCGGGCACGCATCGCGGCCTGGTCCCGGGCGATCCACGCCTCCATCTCCGCCACGGGGGGCAGCGCGGCGAGGCCGGCGAGCACGTCGCCGATCCACTGCGCCTGGTACTCGTAGAGCGGGATGCCCGAGCCAACGGTCTGGATGAAGCCCACGAACCACAGCCCGGGTCGGTGCGGGGCCACGACTCGCTGGTACAGCGGCATCGCGTTGTGCGCGGGGTCGTAGACCTCCGGGGCGAGGAATGGCAGCGAGACCCGGTAGCCCGTGGCGAGCACGAGCAGGTCGGCGTGCTCCACCGAGCCGTCGGCGAACCGGATCCGGTCGCCCTCGAGCCGCTCGATTGCAGGCTTCATCACGATGTCGCCGTGCCCGACGCGGTCGTAGAGCTCTGCCGAGACGGTGGGGTGCGCGCCGAGGAGCCGGTGGTCCGGCTTGGGCAGCCCGCGGTCCTCGGGTCGGCCGGTGCTCAGCCGCAGGATCACCTCGTAGGCCCGGCGCTCGATCGCGAACGGCACGTACCCCATCGCCCGGCCGCTGAGCGTGTCGATCGGCTTGCCGAAGGCGTACTTCGGCAGCACGTAGACGCCGTGCCGGGTCACCAGGAGCACGCGGCGCGCCACCCTGGCCGCATCGCAGGCCAGGTCCATCCCGGAGTTGCCGACGCCCACGACCACCACGTCGAGGTCCGTGAAGACGCTGGGGTCGGTGTACTCGTGGGCGTGGAACGTGCGGCCGGTGAACTCGCCGGGGAAGCTCGCCAGGCGTGGCTCGCTGTGGTGGCCGTTCGCCAGCAGGACGTGGCGGTAGGTGCGCCGGCCGGTGGCCGTCGTGGTCACCGCCCAGCCGTGCGTGCCTGGATCGCCCGGGCCCGGCAGCGGCTCGACCGCCGTGACGTCGGCGTGGAACGTGATGTGCCGCAGCAGGTCGCGGTCCTCGGCGAAGGACTGGAGGTACTGCGCCATGCGCGTGTGCGAGGGGTAGTCAGGCCAGTCCGCCGGCATCGGGTACGACGGGAACTGGGTGCGGGTGCGCGAGCTGTTGAGGTGCAGCGTGCGGTAGGCGGCCACGCCGCCGTTGTCGTTGTCGATGCGCCAGAGCCCGCCGACCATCGAGCCGCGCTCGAACCAGTCGAAGGTGATGCCCCGCTCCGCCAGCGCGGCGCCCGCTGCGAGCCCAGCGGCTCCGGCGCCGATGATGCAGGCGGTGGCGTCGAAGCCACCCTCGACGCCTCCCCATGAGGGGGTGGCAGGCTCGGTCATGAGGGCAGCCTAGGCCGGTCGGTGGGCGCAGCAGGGGCGAACGACCCTGCCCCCGGGGTCCGCGGGCGCGTACGGTGCGTCGCGTCGCGACGGCCCACCGGGCCGCGTCGCCTGCGTCCGATCGCCCCGAGGAGGACCCGATGGCACACCACCACATGTCGGCCGTGGACAGCGCCTGGCTGCGTATGGACCAGCCGGGCAACCTGCTGGTGATCAACTCCGTCATGTGGTCCTCGGAGCGCGTCGACTTCGACGTGCTCAAGAAGGTGATCGAGGAGCGGATGATCCACCGCTTCCCCCGGTTCAAGCAGCGGGCGGAGGCCAGCCGCATCCCCATGATGCGCGCTGAGTGGGTCGACGACGAGGACTTCGACCCCGAGCGGCACTACCACTCGGTCACCCTGCCCGCGCCGGGCGACGCCGCCGCGCTGCAGGCGTACGTGAGCAGCCAGACGGGCCGCCCACTCGACCCGGACAGGCCGCTGTGGGAGGTGCACTTCATCGATGGGTTCGACGGGGGCACGGCGATGTTCACGCGGATCCACCACGCAGTGGCCGACGGCATCTCGCTCATGCGCGTCGTGCTCTCGCTGACCGATGACGGGGCCCCCGAGGGCCTGTTCGAGGAGGTGCGGGACCCGAGCACCTCGTCGGTGGTGCTGTCGGCCGCCGAGTCCGCCGTGGGCTTCGGGCTGGGCCTGGTGCGTCACCCCGCCCGCGTCGTCGAGCTGGCCGGCACCGCCGTGCGTGACGTGACCCGGCTCGTGCACCTGACCTTCCTGCCGCCCAAGCCCAAGTCGGTGCTCAGCGGTGACGTGCGGCCGACCAAGCTGGTCACCTGGACCCCGCCCATCCCGCTCGACGACATCAAGGCGATCGGCCGGGCCACCGACACCACCGTGAACGACGTGCTCGCCGCGGCGCTGTCCGGCGCGCTGGGCAACTACCTCCTCGAGCGCGGCACGCCCCTGGACGACGTGCGCGTCCTCGTGCCGGTGAACCTGCGCCCGCTCGACCGACCGCTGCCAGCGGAGCTCGGCAACGAGTTCGGCTTCTACTTCGTCGACCTGCCGACCGGGCCGATGGGCCCGCGCGAGCGGATCGCCGAGATGCACCGACGCTTCGAGGAGATCAAGGGGTCCCCGGAGGCCCTCGTGGCGTTCGGCGTGCTGGCCGGGCTTGGTGCCGCCCCGAAGGTGGTCGAGGACCTCGGCGTCGCGTTCTTCGGCAGCAAGGGCTCCGGGGTGGTCACGAACGTGCCCGGACCCACGGCGCCGGTGTACCTGGCGGGCGCGCGGGTCGACGGGATGACGGGGTGGGTGCCGCGCGCCGGCGACATGGGCTTCGGCGTCTCGATCTTCTCGTACGCCGGCGAGGTGGTTGTCGGCTTCTCGACCGACGAGCACCTCATGCCGGACCCCGATCGGCTGCAGGGGCTCATGCTCGACGAGGTGGCGGGGCTGCGGGCGCTGGTCTGAGCGGGCGCCGATGCTGGGGGGGCGCCACTCCCGGGTTCGTGCCCGGTCGGGGCCGGCCGCCCTCACGCCTCGCGCATCAGCGCCTCGGCCCAGCGCTCGAGCATCCCGACCGAGCTTGCGGCGATGGTGACCTCCTGCACGGTGGTCGGCGTCGAGTGCAGCACCGTCATCGCCACACGGGTCAGGTCATCGATGGGCCACGGGCCGCGGGTCAGCGTCGCCGGGAGGACCATCGTGCGGGCTCGCCGAGCGTTGGCCGTGGCGATCGCCTCGCGGTAGGCCTCCGCCAGGGCGTGCTCGGGGCCATTCGGCAGGCGCCAGCGCGGGGCCGCGATGGTGACGGTGCGGCCATCTCGGGCCAGCTCGGTGCGCCCCCCGGCGAGGACCACGAGGTCGGCGCCGATCTGCTCGGGCGTCCCGAGCTGCACCCGCACCCGCGGCCTGCGCATGCGCGCGACGATAGCCCCGACGGCGCGCATTGGGGCAGCCGGCAACCTGCGCCCTGCGGGGCGGCCGGCGGCTGCGGCAGGTCACCCGCGTGTCGAGTCGACATCCGAGGCCGTATCGGAGGAAGGCGCCAGCAGACCCGCAGCCGTTCTCGACCGTCCCAGGGCCATCCGAGGCTCGGGAAGGTTGAGAACTGGCGCGGGTGGACACGCCCCCGGCCGCTCCCGTGCGTGATATGTCGAGAACTCCGCGAGCCGGACCGGTCGGCGGTTGACGTGACAGCGAGTTGCTCTGGCGGCCACCACTGTGCCCTGGCGGCCGGGACGGCGCCCGCGCGGCGGGGACGGCGCCTGCGCGGCGGGGACGGCGCCTGCGCGGCGGGGACGGCGCCTGCGCGGCGGGGGCGGCGCCTGCGCGGCGGGGACGGCGCCTGCGCGGCGGGGACGATGCGCGAACGCGCACCGAGCACCGCACACCGCGTTCGCGCGGTCGGGACGAGGCGCGGACCGCGCACCGCGCACGCCCCCGCGCTGCGTGAAGGAGCACGATGTATGTACCATGCATATATGAGCAGCCCTGTCCTGGTCACCGGCGCCCTCGGCAACGTCGGACGCCTCGTGGTGGGGCAGCTGCTCGAGGCCGGGCAGGCGGTGCGCGCCGCGGACATCGATCCCTTGGCGATCCCCGAGCGGCTCGCTCCGGAGGTGGCCGCCGTGCGCTTCGACTTCACCGATGCCGCGACCTGGCCCGCGGCCTTCCGCGGCGTGGA
>DASVBK010000066.1:0-6616 GCA_036375875.1 Candidatus Nanopelagicales bacterium | reverse complement strand
CTGGAGGACCTGCACGCCCTGGCCGAGCTCGTCCCCGACGGGGTCGAGGGCGCCATCGTCGGCAAGGCGCTCTACGCCGGCGCCTTCACCCTCGCCGAGGCGCTGGCCGCCGTCGCCCCGCGCATCGACTTCCTCTGAGGGCTGGCGAATGCCGATCGAGCGCTACGCCAGCGGCGGGCCCTACGAGGACCAGGTCGGCTACAGCCGGGTCGTCGTCACGCACGGGATCGGCGGGTGCACCGGGATCACGGCGGGCACCACCTCGCTCGTGCACGGCGCCCTGCAGCACCCGGGTGACGCCTTCGCCCAGGCGCTGGTCGCCCTGCAGTCCGCCCTGTTCGCCCTGGAGCGTGCCGGCTTCAGCCGCAGCGACGTGGTGCAGACGCGCATGTACGTGGTGGGCATCGTCGAGCATGCCGACGACGTGGGCCGGGCCCATGCCGAGGTGCTCGGGGACGTCCGACCGGCCGCCACGATGGTGGGCATCGCCGGGCTGGTCGACCCGCAGATGCTGGTGGAGGTCGAACTCGTCGCCTGGCACCCGGACGACGACACCGCCGCCTGAGCCGTCCCTGCGCGCGGGCGGCCACCGCTGCGAGGCCACCGGGCCACCGCTGCGAGGCCACCGGCCGCACCGCCGGGGCGCGGCGCCGTCGACCCGCCACGGTCGCGACCGCGTGGCTACACTCCATTGACCCGGACGCCCACCGGCACGGCGGGGTTCTCCTCGGGACGGTGGGCCGGCGGCGCAGGAGGTGGCGGATGGTGCGGATCCCCGGCTGGCCGGCCGGTGGTGATCCGTCGGGCTCGACCGGCGCGATCCGTGACGAGATCGAGGCGTCGGCGCGGTACCGGCAGACCGTCGAGGAGCAGGCGCGGGCGCTGGGACGCTCGGTCGAGGACGTGGCCAAGGAGGCCTCAGGCTGCCTCAAGGAGATGGTCGCGGCGGAGTCGACCACGGCGACCGAGGCCTGGACCAAGCTCGGCGCGTGGCTGTCGCGAGCCTACGAGTTCGACGTCGACCAGGCCGACCTGGCCCGGCTCAAGCAGCTCGACACCTCCGAGACGCTGGTCTTCCTGCCCAACCACCGCTCCTACCTGGACCCGTTCGTCCTGCGCAAGGTGCTGGAGCTGGCGCAGTTCCCGCCCAACTACGTGCTCGGTGGGTCGAACCTCTCCTTCTTCCCCCTCGGCCCGATCGGCCAGCACACCGGCCTGGTGTTCATCCGCCGGCAGTTCAAGGACGCCCCGGTCTACAAGGCGATGCTCGGCGTGTACCTGGCCTACCTCGTGGAGCAGGGCGCCAACCTCGAGTGGTACATCGAGGGTGGCCGCACCCGCACCGGCAAGCTGCGTCCGCCGCGCATGGGCATCCTGAGCTACCTGGTCGACGCGTTCGAGAGCTCGGGCGTGCACGACGTGACGTTCGTGCCGGTCTCCATCATCTACGACCAGCAGCACGAGGTCGGGGCGATCGCGGCGGAGGAATCAGGCGGCACCAAGAAGCCCGAGAGCGTCAAGTGGGCGCTGCGCTACGCCCGGGCGCAGGGCACCCGGCGGGGCAAGGTGCACCTGCGGTTCGCCGAGCCCCTGTCGCTGCGCTCGATCCTCGACGAGCTCGTCGTCGGCGAGGGCGGCCAGCCCATGCGCGCCGCCGTGCCCAAGGTCGCCTTCGAGGTCTGCCACCGCATCAACGAGGTGACCCCGGTGACCGCCCCGGCGGTCGCCATGATGGTGCTGCTGGACCACCCGAAGCGCGCGCTCACCGAGACGCAGATGCGCCGGGGGGCGCTGCCGATCGCCGAGTACCTCGCCTCGCGTGGCCTGCCGCTGGCAGGGGGCATGGAGCTGGGCAAGGCAAGCATCCTGGCGCAGCGGCTGCCCAGCGAGGGCAGGCTCGCGCTCGACACGCTGGTCAAGGAGGGCGTGGTCACCCGCTACGACGGCGGCGACGAGCCCGTCTACTCGATCCACCCCAACCGCCACCTCGAGGCGGCGTTCTACCGCAACACGCTCAGCCACTTCTTCGTCACCCGCTCGATCGTGGAGCTGGCCCTCGTGGCCGCCGCCGAGTCCGGGGCCAGGGACCTCATCACGGCCTCGTGGGAGGAGGCGCTGGCGCTGCGCGACCTGCTCAAGTACGAGTTCTTCTTCTCGACCAAGGCCCAGTTCGACCGGGAGGTGCGCGCGGAGATGGCGCTGCTCTACCCGGGCTGGGAGCAGGCACCGGTGACCAGTGAACGCATCCTGCCGCTGATGCGGACCATGCCGTTCCGCGCCTCGCCGCGCATCCTCGCGCCGTTCCTCGAGGCGTACTCGGTGCTCGCCGATCGGCTGGCGATGCGCGACCCGCAGCAGAAGGTCGACCAGGACGCGCTGGTGGCCGAGTGCATCGGGGTGGCGCGTCAGCGGGTGCTGCAGGGCTCGTTGCACAGCCCGGAGTCGGTCTCCAAGGACCTGTTCAAGAACGCGCTGCAGCTGGCCGGCAACCGGGGGCTGCTCGAACCCGGGACGCCCGAGCTGGCCGGCCGCCGTGCGGCCTTCGCCGGCGAGCTCGGCGAGGCGGTCCGGCGGGTGAAGGTGCTGCGGGACATGACGCCCGGGCCCGACGAGACGCTGGCTGGTCCAGCGATGGAGGTGACCCAGGCATGACTGGGATCAGTGACCTGGGCCGGGTGGCCCGCAGCGTGGCCGGCATGACCAGCCTCGGCGCGGGGGCGGCCGCCGGCGCCGGGTTCGCGCTGCTCAACCGCGACCGGCGCAGCGGCGTCAACGTCGCGGCCACGCTGGCCAGCGAGCTCTCGCTGGCCGCGGCCGACGTGCACCTGGAGATCCAGGGCGAGGAGCACGTCTGGTCGCACCGGCCGGCGATCTTCGTGTTCAACCACCAGAGCCAGCTCGACGTGCCGATCATGGCCGGCGTGCTCAAGCGCGACTTCACCGGCGTGGCCAAGAAGTCCCTGCAGGGCAACCCGATCTTCGGCCCGATCGGCTGGTTCGCCGGCGTGGCGTTCATCGATCGCAGCGATCCCGAGGCCGCCCGGGCCGCGCTCGAGCCGGTCGTGCAGAGCCTCCGGGACGGGATCTCGCTGGCCGTGGCGCCGGAGGGCACCCGCTCGCTGGAGCTGGGCCCGTTCAAGAAGGGCCCGTTCCACATGGCCATCCAGGGCCAGGTGCCGATGGTCCCGGTCGTGATCCGCAACGCCGGTCAGCTCATGGCCCCGCACTCCTACGTGATCACCCCCGGCACCGTGCAGGTCTGCGTCCTGCCCCCGGTCGACACCTCCAGCTGGACGTCCGAGACCGTCGAGCAGCATCGCGACGAGGTGCGCCAGATGTTCCTCGACACCCTGGCGCACTGGCCCGAGCCGTCCGAACGCTGACCAACTCGGGCGCGAGGTCCGGCCGGCGATCCACCGGAACCTACGATGGCCGGCATGCCGGTGGCCGTGCGCGTGATCCCCTGCCTGGACGTCGATGCCGGCCGCGTGGTCAAGGGCGTGAACTTCGTGGACCTGCGCGACGCCGGCGATCCGGTGGCCCTGGCCCGCGCCTACGGGCAGGCTGGCGCCGACGAGCTGACCTTCCTGGACATCACCGCCTCCTCGGGCGCCCGGGCCACCATGCTCGACGTCGTGCGGCGCACCGCCGAGCAGGTCTTCATCCCGCTGACCGTCGGCGGCGGGGTGCGCAGCCCGGACGACTTCGACGCCCTGCTGCGCGCCGGCGCGGACAAGTGCGGCGTCAACACCGCCGCCATCGCCAGGCCAGCGCTGCTGGCCGAGGCCGCCGACCGGTTCGGGGCGCAGTGCGTGGTGCTCTCGGTGGACGCTCGGCGCTGCGGCCCAGGGACGCAGGCGCCCGGGGTCCGCACCGAGTCCGGCTTCGAGGTCACCACGCACGGCGGGCGGCGCTCGACCGGTCTCGATGCGATCGGCTGGGCGGTGCGGGCAGCGCAGCTGGGCGCCGGGGAGATCCTGCTCAACTCGATGGACGCCGACGGCACGAAGGCGGGCTACGACCTCGAGCTGATCCGCCTCGTCCGCGCGGAGGTGCGCGTCCCGGTGATCGCCAGCGGCGGGGCCGGGCGGGTGCAGGACTTCGCCCCCGCGGTGCACGCCGGGGCCGACGCGGTGCTCGCCGCGAGCGTCTTCCACTTCGGCGAGCTCACCATCGGCCAGGTGAAGCAGGCGCTGGCCGACGCCGGGTGCACGGTGCGGCGCTGACGCACACGCCGCGCCCGCCGAGGATGCGCCTCGGCGGGTCCACGGCGCCCGTCCCCGCGGCGCACCACTCGGCTCGACCCAGCCCACGGGCCGCCCGTGGCGCGCGTTCGGCTGGCGACCCACGCCCGGTGTGTGGGTGAGAATGAGCCCGTGGAGTTCGCCGACGAGTCGCTCGACCCCGCCCTGGCTGCCAGGCTCAAGGCGGCGGGCCATGGCCCTGACGGCCGGCCGCTGGTCACCGCGGTCGCCCAGGATGCCGAGACCGGCCGGGTGCTCATGGTCGCCTGGATGGACGCCGCGGCGCTGGGCGCGACCCTGCGCACCGGACGCGCCACCTACTGGTCGCGCTCCCGCCAGGAGCTCTGGGTGAAGGGCGCCACCTCGGGCAGCGCCCAGCAGGTGGTGCGCGTCGAGCTGGACTGCGACGGGGACACCGTGCTCGTGCTCGTGCGCCCGGCCGGCCCGGCCTGTCACACCGGCCTGCACTCCTGCTTCGACACCCTCGCCCTGCTGCCGGACGGTGCCGAGGCCGCCGCATGAGTGCCGAGCGCGACGCCACACCGGACCTCGCGACCTTCACCGAGCTGGCCCGGGGCCGGCGCGTCATCCCGGTGGTGCGTCGGCTGCTCGCCGACGGCGAGACCCCGGTCGGCCTCTACCGCAAGCTCGCGGGCGAGCGCCCGGGCACCTTCCTGCTGGAGTCCGCCGAGCACGGTCGGGTGTGGTCGCGGTACTCGTTCATCGGCGTGCAGGCTGCCGCGATGCTGGCCGAGGTGGATGGCCGGGCCGCGTGGCGGGGCCGCGCCCCGGTGGGCGTCCCGATGGACGGCGACCCGCTGACCGCCATGCGTGACACGCTGGCCCTGCTGCACACCGACCCCTTGGACGCCCCGGACCTGCCGCCGCTCACCGGAGGCCTGGTCGGGATGATCAGCTACGACGCGGTACGGCGGTGGGAGCGGCTGCCGGATGCCAACCCAGACGAGCTGGGCCTGCCGGAGCTGGCGATGCTGCTGGCCATCGACCTGGCCGTGCTCGACCACTGGGACGGCAGCGTGCTGCTCATCGCCAACGCGGTGAACTACGACGACACTGACGCGCGGGTCGCCGAGGCCTGGCAGGCCGCGGTCGCCCGACTGGACGCGATGGAGGCCGCCCTGGCCGCGCCGAGCCCGGGGACGGCTGCCGCCCTCGGCCCAGCCCCCGGCGCTGCGCAGTCCGTCCGCCCCCGCACCCAGGAGCAGGACTACCGCGCCGGCGTGGAGACGGCCAAGGAGCACATCCGGGCCGGGGACGCGTTCCAGATCGTGCTGTCGCAGCGCTTCGACCGGCCGACCACGGCCAGCGCCCTGGACGTGTACCGGATGCTGCGGGTGAACAACCCCAGCCCGTACATGTACCTGGTCCGCTTCCCGGAGCCCGGGCCGGGGGAGGACCTGGGCGACGGGGTCGCCTTCGACGTGGTCGGCTCGAGCCCGGAGGCGCTGGTCAAGCTCGCCGACGGCCACGCGATGCTGCATCCGATCGCCGGCACCCGGCCCCGTGGGGCCACCCCGGAGCAGGACGCCGCCCTCGCCGAGGAGCTGCTCGCCGACGAGAAGGAGCGCGCCGAGCACCTCATGCTCGTCGACCTGGGCCGCAACGACCTGGGCCGGGTGTGCCGGCCCGGCAGCGTCGAGGTGGTCGACTTCATGTCCATCGAGAAGTACTCCCACGTGATGCACATCGTCTCCACCGTCACCGGGCAGCTGGCACCGGGCGCCACCGCGTACGACCTACTCGCCGCCACGTTCCCCGCGGGCACCCTGTCGGGCGCCCCGAAGCCGCGCGCCATGGCGATCATCGACGACCTCGAGCCGGTCCGCCGCGGCCTCTACGGGGGCGCCGTCGGGTACCTGGACTTCGCCGGCAACCTCGACGCGGCCATCGCCATCCGCACGGCGGTGCTCAAGGACGGGGTGGCCCACGTGCAGGCCGGGGCTGGCCTGGTGGCCGACTCGGTGCCCCAGACGGAGCACGAGGAGTGCCGCAACAAGGCGGCGGCGGTGCTCAACGCGATCGCCATGGCCGAGGGATTGCGCCCGGTTGGCACCCGGGATGCCACAATGACGCCGCGCGCGCCGGCCGCTCCCGGACCCGGCGCCTGAGGACAGGAGCGAGATGGCCGAGCACGTGCACGACAACCACGGTCAGACCCCGGCCAA
Source organism: Candidatus Nanopelagicales bacterium (assembly GCA_036375875.1). Classification (GTDB taxonomy): domain Bacteria; phylum Actinomycetota; class Actinomycetes; order S36-B12; family CAIYMF01; genus Prado023. Next base: position 186 of record DASVBK010000066.1, on the reverse strand, counting down.
CTGGACCGGCGCCGCCATCATCATGCTCGCCTTCATCGTCGGCACCGTCGGGGTGGTCATCGCCCAGCCGATCGTCTTCTGGGTGGGCGTCGCACTGGTCGTGGTCGGCGCGGTGGTCTGGAAGGTGATGCTCGGCATGGAGTCCAAGCCCGAGGATGTGCGCTGACCCGCGGCTGCGGGCCAGCC
>DASVBK010000031.1:0-2803 GCA_036375875.1 Candidatus Nanopelagicales bacterium | reverse complement strand
GCATCCGGCGCACCCGCGCGACGCCCGGCCCGAGGTCGCGCAGGTCGGCCAGCCGGAACTCGGCCAGCACCCCAGCCTCGCCCGGGGTGCAGCCGACGACCGCGTGCCCGTGCGGCAGCGCCAACGTGCGTCGGTAGGTGGCGCCGTCCCAGGACTCCATCCCGGGGACGGCGCGCTCGCCCAGGAAGTGCAGGACCGTGCCCGGGTCGAACGGCCGGCGCGTGGCCAGCCGCACGGTGATCGGGGTCGGTGCGACGGCGTCGGGGTCGCCCGCCACCCGTGCCCCCGCTGGGGTCGCGACCCGGCCCCGACGGCGAGCTCGCAGCGCCGTCGGCGCCTCGCCGTAGACGGCGGCGATCGTGTCGTTGAAGGCACGCACGCTGCCGAATCCGGCCGCCCACGCCACCTCGCTGGCAGGCAGGTCGGTGGTCTCGAGCAGGATCCGCGCGGTCTGGGCGCGCTGGGTGCGGGCCAGGGCGAGCAGGCCGGCGCCCAGCTCCTCGGTCACCAGCCGGTTGAGGTGGCGCTCGCTGTAGCCGAGCGCCCGCGCGACCCCGCCCACGCCGGCGCGCTCGATCGCGCCGTCGGCGACCATGCGCATCGCCCGGCCGACCACGTCGCCGCGGATGTTCCATTCCGCGGAGCCCGGCACGGCGTCGGGACGGCAGCGCCGACAGGCCCGGAAGCCGGCGCGCTGGGCCGCAGCGGCGCTGCGGTAGAACTCCACGTTGCGACGCTTCGGGGTGAGCGCGGGGCAGCTGGGCCGGCAGTAGATGCCCGTGGTCCGCACCGCCGTGTAGAACGAGCCGTCGAACCGGGCGTCGCGGCTGGAGACGGCGCGATAGCAGCGCTCGTGGTCCAGTCGGGCGTCCATGCGGACATCCTCCCTGATGGGCGGAGGGCCGTGCTGGCAGGTTTCGGACACGACGATCTCGGCCGGTCCCCCCCGGCCGGTGACCAAGGTCCCCCGGGTCCGGGTCACCTGCCCCTGCGGGCCGCGCCTCCGCGTGGGTGATGCTTGAGCCCGGTTTCCCGACACGGTGGGGAGGGGTGCATGGACGCGACCCGGTCCGAGGGCATGACGCTGCCGGCCCCGAGCACGGTCGGCGAACTCGCGGCGCGCCGGCGCGGCGTGGACTGGGCGCGCGCCCTGACCAGCCAGGCGATGACCCGGCCCGTGCTCACCATCGAGGTCAGCGAGAGCCTGTGGGACGCCTGGCAGCTGCTGAGCGTCTCCGGTCTGCGGCACCTCGTCGTGGTCGAGGATGGTCGCACCCTCGGCGTGATCTCCGACCGCATGATCCTCACTGACCTGCCGCTCGCGGAGGAGCGCATGCGCGCCCGCGGGGTCGGCGACCTGTTGTCGCGAGCCCCCGCCCGGACTGTGCTCGACACGGCGCCGCTGGCCGAGGTCGCCCGGACGATGGCGCGCTACTCGGCGGAGGCCGTCCCCGTGCTCGACGCGCTGGGTCGACTCGTCGGCATCGTCACCGCCTCGGACCTCGTGCGCTGGTGGGCCGACGACGGCTCCTGACCCGGGCCCGGCGAGATCGCACGAGCACGGCGGCCCCCGCCGCGTAGGCTTCCGGGCGTGGCTGACGCACGCAACGACCGACTCGTCTGGATCGACCTGGAGATGACCGGGCTCGATCCGGTGCACGACGAGATCGTCGAGATGGCCGCGATCGTCACCGATGCCGAGCTCAACGAGCTGGACGAGGGCGTCTCCTTCGTGGTGCGCCCCCCGGAGCTGACCATCCTCGACACCATGGATCCCGTCGTGGTCGGCATGCACACGGAGTCGGGGCTGCTGCACGAGATCCCGCTCGGCGTGCCGCTCGCCGAGGCCGGCGCGGCGGTACTCGCCTACGTGCAGGGCCACGTCACCGAGGCACGGCGTGCCCCGCTGGCAGGCTCCAGCGTGTACGTCGACCGGGGGTTCCTCGCGCGGCACCTGCCGGAGCTCGACGGCTACCTGCACTACCGGCTGGTCGACGTCTCGACGATCAAGGAGCTGGCCAGGCGCTGGTACCCGCGCGCGTACTTCAACGCACCGGCCAAGACGGGCGGCCATCGCGCGCTGGCCGACATCCGCGAGTCGATCGCCGAGCTGCGGTTCTACCGGCAGACCCTGTTCGTCGCCGCCCCCGGTCCCAGCACCCACGAGGCACGGGCAGCGGCCACCGAGCACGTGGTGGACCACGCCGGCTGAGCCGATCGCGTCCTGCGCCCGACCGCCCGGACGGCGATCCGGACGGTCGGGGTCCGGTACACTTGACCGGCGCCGCGCGGCCCGAAGCCGCCGGGCATGGTGGGTGTAGCTCAGCTGGTAGAGCACCTGGTTGTGGTCCAGGTGGTCGCGGGTTCGAGTCCCGTCACTCACCCCACGTGAAGTCGCGGGGCATCGTCAGGCGGTGTCCCGCGACTGGACGCCTGACCGCCGCGACGCGCCGGGGCATCCCACCAGGTCCACCATCAGCCCGCGGACTCCTCGACGTCGACAGCGATCTGCGGCTCGCCCGGTGCCGGATCGTTGGCCTGGACGTCGGCGATGGTCGCCTCCAGCAGGTCGTGCGCCAAGCCGCTCAGGGCTCGGCACGCGGCCAGCTCGTCGCCGATCTCCGGGATGTCGCGGTCGCCGGGGTTCCGCCGGGCCGTCCCCTCGTGACGCACCTCGGTGCCGGCATCGGTGCGCAGCACGGCTTCGGCCCGCGTCGTGCCGTCCTGCTCGTACAAGAACACCTCGACGTGCCAGGTCCTGGTATGCATCGTGGTCTCTCCCTGTCGCGCTGTGCTTGGCCTG
>DASVBK010000030.1:0-4577 GCA_036375875.1 Candidatus Nanopelagicales bacterium | reverse complement strand
CCCCGCCGTAGCAGGACCACGCCACGTGCGGCTTCGGCCCTGCGGCGGTTGCTGCCCCACTGGGGCGTCGAGGTCGCCACGGTGCCACCGCGGCTGGCCACGCTCTTCGAGCCCGCCATGCCGGTGGTCCTCGAGATTGGGTCGGGGATGGGCGAGGCGACGTTGGCGATGGCCGGTGCGGATCGGGCCACGGGGATCCTCGCCGTGGACGTGCACACGCCGGGCATCGGCGCCCTGCTGGCCGGTGCCGAGTCCGCGGGGTTGGTGAACGTGCGGGTCTGCGTCGGCGACGCGGTCGACCTCATGGTGCGGCTGGAGCCGGCCTCGCTGCGCGGGATCCGCGCGTTCTTCCCCGACCCCTGGCCCAAGGTGCGCCACCACAAGCGTCGCCTCGTCCAGCCCGCCTTCGTGCACCTGGCCGCGACCCTGCTCGAGCCTGGCGGCACGCTGCACCTGGCCACGGACATCCCCGACTACGCCCAGCAGATGCTGGCCGCCACCGCCGCCGAGCCCCGGCTCGTCAACCGCGCGGGAGGCCTGGTGGACCGCCCGGCCTGGCGGCCCGTCACCGGCTACGAGCGCCGCGGACTCGCCGCCGGACGCCCGAGCGCCGACCTCATCGTCGAGCGGATCTGACGAGGACGCTCAGCCGTGGTGCGGCATGATCGCATCGTCCGGGATCACGCCGAACCGGCCGGACTGGTAGTCCTCGAGCGCCTGGATGATCTCGGCGCGGCTGTTCATCACGAAGGGGCCGTACTGCACGACCGGCTCACGCAGCGGCACCCCGCCGAGCAGCAGCACCTCGAAGGTCGGCTCGGCTGACGACTGCCCGGGCGCCGCCTGCAGCACCAGGTGGTCACCGGCCCCGAGGACCGCCAACTGGCCGCCGCTGAGCGGGCTGCTCAGCGGGCCGACGGCCCCGGTGCCCGACAGGGCGTAGGCCAGGGCGTTGAAGTCGGCGCGCCAGGGCAGCTCCAGACGTGCGCCGGGCGCCAGCGTCGCGTGCACGATGGCGATCGGCGACTGGCTGCGACCCGGGCCTGCATGGCCCGCGACCGTGCCGGCCAGCACCCGCAGCAGCGCCCCGCCGTCCGCGGAGGCGACCAGCGCGGCATCGGTGCCCTCGATCGGCTGGTAGGCGGGACGCAACCACTTCTTGGCCTTCGGCAGGTTGATCCAGAGCTGGATGCCGTGGAACAGCCCGCCGGCCATCACCAGCGACTCCGGGGGCGTCTCGATGTGCAGGATGCCACTGCCGGCGGTCATGTACTGCGTGCCGCCGTTCTCGATGACCCCGCCGCCGCCGTGGGAGTCCTGGTGCAGGAACGTGCCGTCCATCAGGTAGGTGAACGTCTCGAAGCCGCGGTGCGGGTGCCAGTTCGTGCCCCGCGGCTCGCCCACGCCGTACTCCACGGCGCCCATCTGGTCCATGTGCACGAACGGGTCGAGGTCGGCCAGGTCCACCCCCGCGAAGGCCCGCCGCACCGGGAACCCCTCACCCTCGACGCCGCGGGGGGCGGTGGTCACCGACTTCACCGGCCGGGCGCGGTGCCCCGCGCTCGGCACCTCGATGCGGGGCAGGGTCATGGTGTCGGCGGTGACGGCGGGCATCGGGTCCTCCTGAGTAGTCGTTCAGATTTCAACTACCTGAACGATAGCGGGTGCTCGGGCATTCCGCCAGTGCCCGGCCCTGCGGCCTTCGGGCGGTGCAGCCGGGAGAATGTGCCGGTGCGACCGGCGGACCCGCAGCAGGTGGTGGCTGCCATCAGCGCTTGGTACCTCGCGCACCGCCGCGAGCTGCCGTGGCGTGCCGAGGACCGCACGCCGTGGGGGGTGCTGGTCAGCGAGGTGATGCTGCAGCAGACCCAGGTGGCGCGGGTGCTGCCGGCGTGGCTGGCCTGGCTGGAGCGCTGGCCCGGGCCTGCGGACCTGGCGCGCGAGGCGCCGGGCGAGGCGGTGCGCCAGTGGGGCAGGCTGGGCTACCCCCGTCGCGCCCTGCGCCTGCATGCCGCGTCGGTCGCGATCGTCGAGCGGCACCGGGGCGAGGTGCCCGATGATCCGACGGCGCTGCGCGCCCTGCCCGGGGTGGGGGAGTACACGGCGGCGGCGGTGCAGGCGTTCGCCTTCGGCCGACGGGCCGTGGTGCTGGACACGAACGTGCGCCGGGTGCTGGCCCGGCTGCTCGGCGGCGAGGCGATCCCGCCGCCCTCGTTGACGGCCGCCGAGCGGGCGCGGGCCGAGGCGCTCGTGCCGCAGGACGACGCGGCAGCCGCGCTCTGGGCGATCGCGGCCATGGAGCTCGGCGCCCTGATCTGCACGGCCGCGAGCCCGGCCTGCGAGCGCTGCCCCGTCCGCGAGGCCTGCGTGTGGCGGCGCGCCGGCTCGCCCGCGTACGACGGCCGGCCCCGGCGAACGCAGCGCTTCGCGGGGACTGACCGGCAGGTGCGCGGCCGGCTCCTGGCCGTGCTGCGCGAGCACCCCGGGGCGGTGCCGCGCAGCGCGCTCGAGGCGACCTGGCCCGAGGCGCTGCAGCGCGAGCGGGCACTGGACGGCCTGGTCGCCGACGGCCTCGTCGAACCACTGGCGGGCGATCAGTACCGACTCCCCGGCCAAGCGCCCTCCGGCCCCTGAACTCGCGCCGGGCGGCCGGGGGCCGTGCTCACCTGGCCGTGCACACGTAGCCCGGCAGGCTCCGGCTCCACGAGCTGTACGGCTGCGACCTGCTCCCGATCCTCGTGCCCTGGTACAGGTCCACCCCTGTGGACACGTAACGAGCGCCGTCCACGCTGCAGGCCCCGATCGCCCACGGCCCGAGGGTCGTGGCACCGACCGGCGGAGTGGTCCAGAACGGCCGGTAGACCCAGGTCTCGCCGGCGGGTGAGATGGCCGTGATGCTCCAGACGGCGGTCACCCGGGTGGTGGTGGTCACGGGGGTGCTGAGCGTCGCCGTGGCGGTCATGTGGCACGTCCCAGTGCTGTCAGCAGGCGTCCAGGTGAACGCGATGCCGGTCACCGTGGGGTAGGCCACGGGTGGCGTCCGCGCGGCCGCGGGTATCGCCCACGACGTGAGCATCAGCACGCTCACCAGGGTTGCCAGGAATCTGCGAATGGTCATGGTCACCGACCCCCTGCGACTCGTCCCGCTGCCTCCAGTCCAGCAGGACGCAACGGGGCGCAAAAGGGCCGATCGGCACCACGAACCGGACGGATCGGGTCAGGCAGGCACGGGTCAGGCCAGCGGCAGGTCGACCATCACCAGGTTGTGATCCGAGGCGCGGAAGGCGTTGTCGAACTTGCCGTCACCGGTCAGGCGCAGGAACACCTCGTGGCGCAGCGGCGTGGCGGTGGAGAAGATGTAGTCGATGCGCGTGGTGTCGCGCTTGTAGAAGTACGGCCCTGGTGGGAAGCCCTTGTACTTGCGGGTCTTGGGCGTGGTGTTCACGGTGCTGTAGTTGGCGTTGACCTTCTCCGGGGCGAGCCACCCGTCGAGGAGCCCGGCCGCCCGCAGCACCTGCTGGGCACCCTGCGGTTGGCGGCGGTCGAAGCTGTTGAAGTCCCCAGCGATCACGAGGTCGGCCTGCGGCAGCGCGCTGCGCGCCACCAGCTCGCTCGCCCAGGGCAGCAGCCGGTTGGCGATCGCCACGCGCAGCGCCTCACCGGTGCCGTGCTGCTGGGTCGGCATGTGCACCGAGACGTAGAGGGTCGTCCGGGTGCTGCCCCGGGGGGTGAGGAACGCCCACGAGACCGCACGTTCCTGAACGCCCGGCAGCCAGGTGCCGGCGACGTTCGACTGGCCGGTCATGCCCGCCGCGGGCATCCTCGGGTTCGGCAGCGTGGCCAGGCTCATCCGGTCGGGGTTGAAGAAGATGTGTGCCCCGCGCGTGCAGCCCGGGTTGCACGCGTCCACGTCGGTCGAGGCGATCCGGTAGCCCACCGACCCGAGCAGGTTGACCACGTCGTCGATGTGACGGACACCCCGCCACACCTGCGTGTTCGCCTCCTGGATCGCGAGCACGTCGGGCCGCGCCGCAGCCACCACGTTGACCAGGGCACCACGGCGCACGGCCCACGTGAAGCCCCGGTACCCGATCGTCGATTTGGCGATGTTGAACGTGCCCACCCTGATGGCGCCAGGGATCGGGCCGTCGGCGCGCGGCGCCGCGAGCGCCGGGGTGGCAGCGCCGGCTGGGGCCGGTGCCGCACTCGTGGCCATCGGGGTGGCGAGCAGGGCACCGGCCGCCAGGGCGGTGACGCACAGGGTGCGAGCAGTGCGGATCACGCGGGAGCTCCTACGGGGTCGTCGTGCCGGGCGGCTGGACGGGGTCGTTCGTAGGTCGGGATCGGCAGATCGGAGGCGGGCCCTTGAGCGGGCGCGGGCGCGAGTGGCCCGACGGAGTATGCCGAGATCATGGCCGCAGTGCACGTCGGGGCGCTCCCGGCGTGTCGGCCGCGGGGGAGTCGCAGGGCCGGTCGCCTAGGCTGGCGGCGGTCGGGGGCGGTAGCTCAACAGGTCAGAGCAGCGGACTCATAATCCGTCAGGTTGCGGGTTCGAATCCCGCTCGCCCCACGTACGT
>DASVBK010000010.1:0-21633 GCA_036375875.1 Candidatus Nanopelagicales bacterium | reverse complement strand
CCGGCGTGGTGATCGCCTCGCTGAAGTCGCAGGGCTACGCCACGGCCTACCAGGTGCTGTACCTGGCCGGTGCCGCGGTCACGGTCCTCGGGGCGGTGCTCGTGCTCAAGATCAAGTCGGTGCCGTGACCCGCGACCCCCGCCAGTACTGGACCGACCCCGCGAGCTTCGCGATCGGCCGGCGGCGCGGCCGTGCACTCGTCGAGCGGTACGACAGCCTCGAGGACCTCGACGCCGACCGCGCCACCAACCGGCTCGACCTGGCCGGTGACTGGGACTTCGAGTGGGTGTCGGGCCTCGTGGGCTTCGACGGGCACGCGGCCGCGGCCGCCGGGCCGCAGGGGGGCGGGCGCATCCCGGTGCCGGCGCTCTGGCAGCTCGAGGGCCACGGCCTGCCCATCTACCTGGCCAACACGTACCCCCCCGCCATCGACCGGCGGCGCATCCCGCGCATCGACCAGGCCCGCAACGAGGCCGGCATCTACGCCCGCACCTTCGAGCTGCCCCAGGCCTGGGCGGGTCGCCGGGTGTCGGTGGTCTTCGAGGGCGTCAAGGCTGGCCTGCTGCTGTACCTCAACGGCCGCGAGGTGGGCTACGCGCAGGGCTCCTTCACCCCTGCCGAGTTCGACCTGACCGACCACCTGGTGCCCGGCACCAACCGCCTCACCGCGGTGGTCTGGCGCTACACGGACGGCACCTACCTCGAGGACCAGGACATGTGGTTCCTCAGCGGGATCTTCCGGCCGGTGTACCTGCTCGCGGAGCCGCTGGTCTCCATGGTGGACGTGCACGTGCGCACCGATCTCGACGCGCAGGGCCGCAACGGCTCGATCGAGGTCGAGGTGACCCTCGGCAACGCCACGCGTCGCGTGGTGCGCGGCGAGGTCGAGGTGCTGCTGCGCGGCCCCGTGGAGGACCTGCGCCGGTCCGTGGGCAGCGCCGCGGTGCGGGTCCGCCCGGGTCACGAGCACGCGGCCCGCGTGCGCCTCGCGGTGCCCGACGCGATGACCTGGACCGCCGAGACCCCGCACCGGTACGAGGTGGTCGCCCTGCTGCGCGAGCAGCCGGCTGGGCGGCCCCGGGTCGAGCCCCACCAGGTGCTGCGCGTGCGCACCGGGATCCGCACGCTCCGGATCGTCGGCGGCCAGCTGCTGCTCAACGGCCGGCCGATCCGGTTCCACGGCGTGAACCGCCACGACTTCGACCCGGACCACGGCTGGGTGGTGCCGGAGCACCGCTACCGCGAGGACCTGCTGGCCGCGAAGCGCCTCAACATCAATGCCATCCGCTGCTCGCACTACCCGAACCCACAGCGCTTCTACGACCTCTGCGACGAGCTCGGCCTGTACGTGATGGACGAGTGCGACCTGGAGACCCATGGGGTGCGCCGGCGCAACGTGCCGGGTGACAACCCGGTGTGGACCGCCGCCGTCGTGGACCGCATGGAGCGCATGGTGCTCGCCGACCGGAACCACCCCAGCATCGTCATGTGGTCGCTGGGCAACGAGGCGGGCCCGGGTGGCCGCGGCGGCGGCAACTTCACCCGGATGCGCGAGGCGGCCGACCGCCTGGACGGCAGCCGGCCGTACCACTACGAGGGCGACCACCAGCCCGGCGTGAGCGACGTGGTCTCGCGCATGTACGCCACCGCCGCCCAGATGGACGCCCTGAGCCGCGGCGAGCACCTGCAGCCCGGCCGCACCGCCGCGCTCACCAACCGCTTCTTCACCGACGACAAGCCGCTCGGGCCCACGGAGGTGGGCGACCGGCCCCTGCTGCTCTGCGAATTCGCCCACGCGATGGAGAACAGCCTCGGCAACTTCGCGGAGTACGTCGAGGTGTTCCACGCCCACCCCAACCAGCTGGGCGGCTTCATCTGGGACTTCGCCGACCAGTCCTTCCGCCGCCCCGGCCCCGACGGCCGGCCTCGCTGGCGCTACGGCGGCGACTTCGGTGAGACGCCCACCCACCGCTACTTCTGCAACAACGGCATCCTGGGGCCCGATCGTGCGGAGCATCCGAGCGCGCGGGAGGTGTTCTGGGGCTATCGCCCGCTGGTCGTGCGCGCCGTGGACGCGGCTGCAGGGCGCTTCGAGGTCGTCAACCGGTTCGGGTTCACCGACGCTGCCACGTTCGACCCGGTGCTCGAGCTGCGCCGGGAGGGCTCGCTCGTGGCGCTGCACGAGCTGGCCCCGATCGCCGTGGCCCCGGGTGCGTGGTCGGCGTGGGAGCTGCCCGAGGTGGCAGCCGCGGTGGCCGACCCGGCCGCCGGCCGCGGCGACCCGCCGTGGTCGGGCGAGCTCGTGGCGCGCATCGAGTTCCGGTACCGCGTGCCCACGCCGTGGGCCGCCGCCGGTGACCCGGTCGGGTTCGACGAGTTCGTCGTCGTGCCGGGCCGGGTGACCGCAGCCGAGGCTCCCGGTGGTGACGCCGGGCGTCCCGGCGTGGCCGAGGCCCGCGCCGCGCTGACCCAGGTGGCCGGTGGCGTCGCGCTGGCGGGTCGGACGGTGGCGCTGGCGGGCCCGCCGGGTGCGCTGGCCGCGCGAGGAGCAGGGGTGGTGCAGGCCGGGGTGCAGCGTGCGCTGCACCAGCTGGGGCCCCGGCCGCGGCGGGTGCCTGAGCCGGGGCGCTCCCCGGGTGCCGCGGCCACGATCCGCTACCTCGAGGATCACGAGGGCTGGCTGGTGCAGACCCGCTCGGCGGTCTTCCGCATCGAGGGCGCCACGGGCCACCTCGTGTCGTGGAGCCGCGACGGCCGTGAGGTGCTGGCTGCCCCGGTGCGCCCGAACTTCTGGCGAGCGCTCACGGACAACGACCGCGGCTACGGCAACATCGACCGGCGCCTGCAGGACGTGCTCGTCGACACGTCGTGGCGGGACCTGCGTCCCCGGGTCACCGAGGCGAACGCTCGACGGGGCCGCGACGGGGTGACCATCGAGCTGGCCCTGGCCGGTTGGCTGTTCGACGGAGGGGTGCTGCGCTATCGGTTCGCCGAGGACGGCTCCGTCGAGGTGCACCATGCGCTCGTGCCGCTGCGCGACCTGTTCCGCACCGGCCTGACGATGGCGCTGCCCGACATCGAGCGGGTGCGCTGGTACGGCAAGGGCCCGCACGAGCACTACATCGACCGGGCGCACGGTGCCTGGACCGCGCTGCACGAGCTGCCGATCGCGGCGCTGCCGCACCACTACGTCCGCCCGCAGGAGAACGGCAACCGCACGGAGGTGCGCTGGCTGGAGGCCGTCGCGCCCCAGCTCGTGCTGCGGGTCGAGGACGTGACGGGCGAGCGGCTGGGGTTCACGGCCTGGCCGTGGAGCCAGGAGCACCTCGACGCCACCGAGCACGACCACGAGCTGGTGGCCGGTCGGGAGGTGACCCTCAACGTCGACCGGCGGCAGCGCGGGGTCGGTGGCGACCTGCCGGGGATGGCCGCCCTGCTGCCGCAGTACACGCTGCCGGCCGGCCGGCGGCACGAGGTGACGATGCGCCTGTCGGTCCGCGAGCCGGAGTGAGCGCGGGCGCCGGCCGCGTCGCCGCACCTGGGGACGTCCCCGCCTGCGCGCGCTACCGGGGCAGCGCGAAGCCGCTCGGCGGGCCCGGGGGGTCGGGCCGTGGCCCGGGCACGCTCCAGCCGCCCGCCGGACCGGCGGCGGTGGAGCGACGCGTGCGCTCCGCGAGCACCGCGGCGAGGTAGGCCTCCGCGGGCGTGCCGGGCGGCGCCGGCGGGCGCACGTACGCCGACAGCTCGGTGGCCAGCCGGGTGGCGGTGGTGGCCCGGGAGGCCGGGTCCAGTGCGGGCGCGCGGAGCAGGAACGTGCGCACGTTGAGTGCCAGCAGGTCCGGCACCGCGACGAGGTCGGCCCCAGCAGCCCAGGTCGCCAGTGGCGGGGGCATGAGGATCGTCACCTGGCCGGGGCCGGCGGTGCGCGGCACGCGCTCGCCCACCACGATCGTGCCTGCGAGGTGGTCGCCCATCCGCTTGGACCGGGACGAGACCAGTGCGCTGAGCCCGCCGACCACGCCGGAGGTCACCCACAGGTCGAGGAAGACCATCGCCAGTGCTCGCACGAGGCTGTGGCGCAGCCGCACCGGGCCGCCGTCGTCACGCACCACCCGCAGGCCCATCACGAGCTTGCCCGCGGAGCGGCCGCGCGTCACCGTCTCCAGCAGCGTCGGCCAGCCGACCAGCGCCAGCACGACGACCGACAGGGTGAGCGCCGCCTGGGCCCCGGGTGAGCCGCCTGCGCTGAAGACCCAGCTCACCAGCACCAGGCCCACGGCGAGCAGGGCCACCTGGATGGCCACGTCGAGGGCCAGGGCGAGCGTGCGCGAGGGCAGCCCCGCGACCCGCAGGTCCAGGGGGACCGCATCGCCGGTCACCAGGTCGGCCACGGACCCATCCTGCCGTGCTGGCCACGGGCGCGCGGTCGGGCGCGCTGTGCGGCGCCCTCCCTCGCGGTCCGGCCCGCCGTCCCGTGCCCCCGCCCCATGCTCGGGCGACCTACGCTGGCCGGCGTGGACCTCGACGCGTTCGTCCGGCAGCACGGCCCGGCCTGGGACCGGCTCGCCCACCTCACCCGTCGGCGTCGGCTGTCCGGGCCGGAGGTGACCGAGCTGGTCGACCTCTACCAGCGCGTGGGCACCCACCTGTCGATGGTCCGCAGCGCGGCGCCGGACCCGGTGGTGGTCGGCCGGCTCACCCAGCTGGTCGCCCAGTCCCGCTCCCGGGTCACCGGGGCGCACCCGACGGTGCGCGGCGAGGCCCTTGCGTTCTTCCGGGTCGGGTTCCCAGCGGCCGTCTGGCGCGCCCGCTGGTGGTCGGTTGCCGCTGCGACGGGGTTCACGGTCGTCGCGCTGCTCGTGGCGTCGTGGGTGGCGCGCGACCCAGCGGTCCAGGCTGCCATCGCCACGCCCGAGGAGGTGCGCCGCCTGGTCGAGGAGGACTTCGCGGCCTACTACTCGTCCGACGCGGCAGCCGGCTTCGCCGCCCAGGTGTGGACCAACAACGCCTGGGTGAGCGCGCTGGTGCTCATCGCCGGTGCGTTCTTCGTGCTGCCGGCCGTGTACGTGCTGGCCCAGAACGCGATCAACGTGGGCATCGTGGGCGGCCTCATGGTGGCCAACGGCCGGGCGGACGTGTTCTTCGGTCTCATCGCCCCGCACGGGCTGCTCGAGCTGACCGCCGTGTTCGTCGCGGCGGGCGCGGGCATGCGGCTGGGCTGGCAGTGGATCGATCCCGGGCCCCGCACCCGCGCCGTGGCCCTGGCCGAGGAGGGCCGTGCTGCGGTGGCGATCGCGATGGGCCTGGTCGTCGTGCTGCTGGTCTCGGGGATCATCGAGGCGTTCGTCACGCCCTCACCGCTGCCCACCTGGGCGCGCATCGCGATCGGCGCGGCGGCGCTCGCCGGGTTCCTCGCCTACGTGGGAACGTACGGGCGGCGCGCGGTGCAGGCCGGCTACCACGGCGACGTGCTGGATGAGGGCGCGGTCACCGAGCTGGCCCCCACCCGTGGGTGAGCGTCAGAGCCGGCCCTGGGCCTTGAGGTCCAGGTAGGCATCGGCCAGTGCCGGGGCCAGGTGCTCCGGCTCGGCGTCCACCACCCGCACGCCCAGCCGGGCCAGCTCCGCGGACACGTGCGCCCGGTCGAGGTCCGCACGTGCCTGCGCGGCATGCCGGTAGGCGGTGGCCGCGTCGCTGCGGTCCCCACCAGCAGCCCCGCCGCCATCACCGTCACGGCCAGCGCGCGCGCCGCCCAGCGCCACAGTCACGGCGCGATCGCTGCTCGGCGGCGTGCGGACGGCGGCCACCACGACGGTGTGCCGCGCGGTGAGCGTGGGCAGCGCCGGCAGCAGGCCCTCCTGCATCGGGGCCTGGTCCAGCGTGGTGAGCAGCACCACCAGGGCGCGCTTGCGCACGCGGCGCAGCACCGCGGCCACCAGCCCGCGGGAGTCCGTCTCGGCGAGCTCCGGCTCGAGGTCGGCCATCGCGTCGACGAGGGAGGGCAGCAGCGCTCGGCCGCTGCCGCCGCTGACCTGCACCCGCGTGCGCCGGTCGTGCGCCAGCAGGTCCACGCGGTCCCCAGCACGGCCGGCCAGGGCGGCCAGCAGCAGGGCGGCGTCCATGAGCAGGTCCAGCCGCGTCTCGTCCCCGATCCGGCCCGCGCTCGTGCGCCCGGTGTCGAGGACGATCACCACCCGGCGGTCGCGCTCCGGGCGCCACGTGCGCACCATGACGTCGGCCGCGCGCGCCGTGGCGCGCCAGTCGATGGAGCGCACGTCGTCGCCGGGCACGTACTCGCGCAGCGAGTCGAACTCGGTGCCCTGGGCACGCACGGCGATCGCCTGCCGGCCGTCCATGTCGCGCAGCCGCGCCAGCCGGGAGGGGAGGTGCCGGCGCGAGGCGAACGCGGGCAGGGTGCGCACGGACCACGGGCACCGCAGGCTGCGCTGCCTCCCCGCCAGGCCCAGCGGGCCCAGGGAGCGGGCCGTGATCCGGTCGGTGGGCCGGTCCCCGCGACGGCTCGGGGTGATCGCCATCGGGATCTGGGCCGTCCTCCCGGCGGGGAGGTGCAGCTCGGTGCGATCCGAGGCCGTGCCCGCCACCCGGGCTCCGGCGGTCGGCGCCCACGCGTCGCGCAGCCACCCGCGCAACGGCCGCTGCCCGGTGTTCGTCACGGTGAGCGTCACCGCCGCCGTCTCGCCGAGGCGCACCTTGCGGTCGCCCTCGCGTCGCACGACCAGGGCGCGGGGCGAGGCGGCCAGCAGGGCATCGACGACGACCGCGGCCAGCAGCACCCCGTTCACGGCCACCAGCGCGACCCAGGCGGCGACCCCGGCCGCAGCCAGGCCCCCGACGATGGCCGTGCCGAGCAGGGCCAGCAGCGCGGTGCGACCGGTGATCGGCATGGCCGGGGCTCAGCGCGGGACCGGCACGCTGCCGAGGACCGCGTCGATGATCGCGTCGGCGGTGACGCCCTCGAGCTCGGCCTCGGGCCGGACCGCGATCCGGTGGCGCAGGGCGGGGCGGGCCAGCGCCTTGCAGTCATCCGGCGTCACGAAGTCGCGGCCAGACAGCCAGGCCCACGCTCGGGCCGCACGCAGCAGCGCGATCGCGCCACGCGGCGAGACGCCCAGCTGTGCCGAGGGTGCGGCGCGGGTGGCCCGTGCCAGGTCCACCACATAGGCCGCAACCTCGGGGGCGACCCGCACCTGGGCCACCGAGGCCCGGGCCCGGGCCAGGTCCGCGGCGGTGGCCACCGGGCGCAGGCCGGCCGCCGCGAGGTCGCGCGGGTCGAAGCCGGCCATGTGCCGGGCGAGCACGCCGAACTCGGCGTCGCGTTCGGGCAGCGGCACGGTGAGCATGAGCAGGAACCGGTCCAGCTGCGCCTCGGGCAGCGGGTAGGTGCCCTCGTACTCGATCGGGTTCTGCGTGGCGGCCACGAGGAACGGATCGGGCAGGGGGCGTGGCGTGCCCTCCACGCTGACCTGGCCCTCCTCCATCACCTCGAGCAGGGAGGCCTGGGTCTTCGGCGGCGTCCGGTTGATCTCGTCGGCGAGCAGCAGGTTGGTGAACACCGGGCCCGGCCGGAACGAGAAGGCCGCAGTGCGGTTGTCGTAGACCAGCGAGCCGGTGACGTCGCCGGGCATGAGGTCGGGCGTGAACTGCACGCGCTTGTGGTCCAGGGCGAGGCTGGCCGCCAGCGCCCGGACCATGAGCGTCTTGGCGGTGCCCGGCACCCCTTCGAGCAGCACGTGGCCGCGGCACAGCAGCGCGATGATGAGCCCGGTCACCGCGGCGTCCTGGCCGACCACGGCCTTGCCGACCTCGGCGCGCACCGCCAGCAGCGGCGCCCTCGGGTCCTGCTCGGTCATGCTCCCGTCCCCTCCTCGGCGACATCCCTTCCGGCGCCGCTGTCGACATCCGTGCCGACCCGGCGACCGACCTCGCGACCGGCTGGGCCGACCTCCTGGCCGACCGCGCCCAGCAGCGCGGCCAGGTCGTGGTCGAGTCGCACGAGCGCGGCGTCGTCCGCCGGCTCCGGACCGTACAGCAGTGGCCCGACGGTGCCGGGCGCCTGGCCGGTGCGCGCCGAGGTGGCGGCCACGAGGGCTGCCGGCGGGCTCGCCGGGCCCAGCCCGAGCCGCCGACGGATCCGCGCTCGGGCCGCGCCGCGCAGGTGGTCGGCCGCCTCGCCGCGGGCGTGCTGCGCGTGCAGCAGCCGCGCCCGGCCGGCGGTGGTCTCCCCGGCGCGCACCACGACCGGCAAGGGCTCGACCACGAGCGGGCCGAGCCGACGGCCCCGCCACGCGGCGACGATGAGGCCGGCCACGAGCAGCTGGGCGACCACCGGCAGCACCCAGGGCGGCAGCAGGTCGGCCAGCGAGTCGGCTGGCGCCCCGGCCAGCGCGGGGTCCTCGAACGAGGGTCGCCACCACACGAGACGCTCCTGCGCCCCGAGCAGGTTCATCGCCAGCGCCGCGTTGCCGGCCTCGTCCAGGCCGGCGTTCGTCAGGGGGTTGGGGCTGCCGAGCAGCACCACCTCGGGCCGGCCCGACCCGGCCGACTCGAGCAGTACCACGGCCGCCGCCTGGAGCCGGTCGTAGCACGGGGCTGCCGTCCTACCCCAGGCCCGCGCGTCATACTGCGGGCCCGGCAGCGCCGCGTCGCCGGCCCGGGCAGCCGCGGGCAGCGCACAGCCCGGCGCCAACGGGTCCTCGGCCGCGGGCTCGGCCATGGTCACCCCCGAGGCCAGGCGCTCGAACGCCACGGAGCCCGGGGAAGCGCCCAGCAGCACGAGGCGGGCGGGTCGCGCGGCGAGCACGTCGTCGAGCATGGCGTCGTTGGGCAGGTACGGATCGGTGACCAGCACCGTCGCACCGGCGGCCGCCTCCGCGGCCCGGGTCGTGGTTCGCACGTCGAGCACCTCGACGCCCTGCTCACGCAGCAGGGTGGCCAGGGCGCGCGATCCCCCCGGGTCGACCGCGGCGGGGTCCAGCGAGCCGGTGCGCGGCGGCGTGGTGAGCACGAGCACGACCAGCGCCAGCAGCAGCAGGCCGGCCACCAGCAGGAGCCGTCGGGTCGGCCGCCAGCGTCGGGCTCGGTCCCCGAGCGTGGGCAGCGACGTGGCGGACACCGGGGTGCGGGACACCGGGGTGCCCGACACCGACCCGGGGGTGCGGGCGCTCATCGCGGCGTCCCGGGGGGCAGGGCTGCCTGCCCACCCGCCGGCGCGACCGACGCAGCTGCCAGCCCGGCCGCAGCCTGCCCGGCAGCCTGGATGGCCACCAGGTCGTCGGCCTGCGCGAGCAGCCGGTAGGTCTCGGCGTCGGCAGGCCGGCCGCCGTAGGTGACCTCGTCGAATCCGCGTGCGGCGCGGACCAGCGGCGCACGGGCGTCGGGCATCCGCGCGCCGAGGGCCGCGGCCACCTCGTCGGCGGTCCACCCCGGCTGGGCGTCGATGAGCCCGCGCTCCTGGGCGCCGCGCACCAGCCCGGCCATCCGCTGCTGGATGGCCTCGGCCCACCGGCCCTGCGCGGCCGCGGCCAGCGCCCGTGCCCGGTACTCGGCGGCCCGCACCTGCGGGTCCACCTGGAACTGCAGCGTTGCCGCACTGCGGACCGGCCCCATCCGCCAGCGCACCACGAGCACCCCGATGACCACCAGGGCGACCAGGCCGAGGATGCCGAGCCAGCCACCGGGGGCAGCCTCCCCGGCCTGCTCGACGACGCGCTGCACCTGCTCGACCAGCCACTGGATGGCCCGCTGGACGAGGCTGGGCTCGGCCGCCCGGTAGGCGGGGTCCGCCAGCTCGCGCTCGGCCAGCAGGCGGCCCTGCTCGCCGGTGATCGCCACCGGCACGTCCAGGGGCAGCAGCACGTCAGCGCCCGCGACGGTAGGCCGCCAGCGGGTCGGCCTGGGGATCGACCCCAGCCGAGACCAGCTCGATGTCCAGGGCCTCGCGGCGCATCCGCAGGTCGGTGTAGAGCAGCCCGGTGACCGCGGCCGTGAACGGCAGCGTGACGATGCCGGCCAGCAGCGTGGCCAGGCCAGCGGCCAGGACCGTGGGGAGCATGGACTCGCTCACCCCGGTCACGACCGCGGCCACCAGTGACAGCGGCACGCTCACGATCGTCGTGAGCAGGTTCGTGATGATCGCCGCGAGCAGCAGGATGCCGGCCACCCGCCACCACGAGCCGCGCACCAGGCGCCACGAGCGGCGCAGCGACGCCATGGGGCCCAGGCCCTCCATCACGAGGGCCGGGGAGGCCAGCGCCAGGCGCACGTAGGCGTAGACCGCGGCCACGCCACCTGCCAGCACGAGCAGCACGCCGGGCAGGGCCGCCCACTCGCCGAACGCGGCCACCAGGCCGATGACCCCCCCGACGAGCACCGCGATGACGGCCAGCACGCCGAGGAACACCAGCAGCGAGACGGCGATGAGGGCCAGCAACCTGGGCCGCAGCTCCGCCCAGGTCTGTCCGGCGTCCAGGCGCCGGCCCAGCACGGCCGCCCCGACCAGCACGATGAACAGGCCGCTGGCCAGCACCTGCAGGAATCCCGCGATGAGCGCCGGCACCAGCTGGGCAGCGCTCGAGGCGGTGAGCGCGGTGAGGTCGGTGGACAGCGTGCCGCTGCCTGTCAGGGACACCGAGGTGGCGCCGAGCGCCGACAGGCCGATCCAGACCCCGACCGTCTGGATCAGCGCGGAGACTGCCGAGATCGCCGCGGCCAGCCCGAGCACGGTCCTGGGGTTGCTGCGGATCAGGCCCAGGGCACCGTCGAGCAGCTCGCCCACCCCGAGCGGGCGCAGCGGCACGATGCCGGGCTTGGGGGCCTGCGGCGGGGGGCCCCAGGGCTGCGCCGGCTGGCCGCCCCACCCCTGCCCCCCGGCGGTGGGCGCACCCCAGGCGCCGGGAGGCGGCTGGGACCCCGGCCAGGGCGCCTGCTGCTGCGGCGCTGGCCACCCCGCCTGCTGCCCGGACCCGCCCGGCCAGGCGCCCGGCGGCTGCTGCGGGGCGACCGGCGCCCCGGGCCAGGGCGGGGGCTGCTGGGGTGACCACCCCGCCGGGGGGGTCCACGGCTGCGGTGGGCCCTGCGGCCCCGGCTGGGCGCCGTACGGCCCGGGCTGCGGTGGGCCCTGCGGCGGCGGCGCGACCGGCTGCTCTGGCTGCTGGGGTGGCTGCCCCCACCCGGGTGGAGGCGGCTGCTGCGACATGTCCCGATCGTCCCATGTGGATGACCTGTGGCAAGTCCCGCGAGGCAGGTGCGACCATGCTCCCCGTGAGGCCCCGCGTGCTGGTCGTCGACGACGACACCGACCTGGCAGAGATGCTCGGCATCGTGCTGCGCAGCGAGGGCATGGCGCCGTCGTTCTGCTACGACGGTCGTGAGGCGCTCCCGTCGTTCCGTCGCGACAGCCCGGACCTGGTGCTGCTCGACCTCATGCTGCCCGGCCTCGACGGCCTGGCGGTGTGCCGCCAGCTGCGCGCCGAGTCCAACGTGCCGATCGTCATGCTCACCGCCCGAGGAGACACCGTCGACGTCGTCGAGGGCCTGCAGTCCGGTGCCGACGACTACATCGTCAAGCCGTTCAAGCCCAAGGAGCTCGTGGCGCGCATCCAGGCGCGACTGCGCCGGCTGGAGGAGACGGCCAACGACGTGCTGGCCATCGGCGACGTGCTGGTCGACCTCGGCGCGCACGCGGTGACCCGTGACGGCCGCGCCATCCCCGTGACCCCACTGGAGTTCGACCTGCTGGCCGCGCTGGCCGCGCGGCCCGGCCACGCGTTCTCCCGCGAGCAGCTGCTCGCCGACGTCTGGGGCTACCGTCATGCCGGCGACACCCGGCTGGTCAACGTCCACGTGCAGCGCCTGCGCGGCAAGGTCGAGCGCGACCCGGAGAACCCCGAGGTGATCGTCACGGTCCGAGGGGTCGGGTACCGCGCCGGGCCTCCCTGATGCCCGCGAAGCCGGCCGGGCTGCACCGGCGCCTGGGCGAGCGCTGGCGCCATTCGCTGCGGTTCCGCGTCGTGCTCACCACGGTGGTCGGCTCCACCGTGGTGATCCTGGTGCTGGTGCCCGTCCTGCTCGGCCGGATCACCGCCGGCATCCTCGGCACGAAGGAGGCCAGCGCGCTGGCCGAGGCCACGGCGGCGCGCAGCGAGGCCCAGCGGCTGCTCGATGCCTCCAGCGCGCAGGGCTCGCCCGCTCCTGCCTCGCGGCGCATCGATGCGGTGGTGGCGGCCATGGGCGCCCGCGGCGCGCAGGCGGGCCTGTTCGAGGTGCTCATGCTCTCCTCCGAGCCGCGCGGCCTGAGCGCCACGCCGGAGCGCGGGTCGAACCTGGTCTCCGAGCGCAGCGTCCCGGCGCGGATGCGCGAGATCGTCGCCGGCAGCCAGCGGCAGGCCTGGACCTACACCACCATCCGGTACACCGATGGCCGCGAGGTGCCGGGCTTCGTCGTCGGCGCCCCGCTGGCCGTGCCCGACGTGGGACCGTACGAGCTCTACCAGCTGTTCCCGCTGGTGCAGGAGCAGGAGACGCTGCAGCTGGTCCGCAACTCCACGGTGGTGGCCTCGGCCTTCATCATCCTGGGCCTGGCGCTGCTGGCCGCGGCCGTGACCTACTGGCTGGTCACGCCGGTGCACGACGCCGCGCGCACGGCCCGGCGGTTCTCGGCCGGCAACCTCGACGCGCGGATGCGGGTGCGCGGCGAGGACGACCTGGCCCAGCTCGCGGTCAGCTTCAACGAGATGGCCGGCACGCTGCAGGCGCAGATCCGCGACATGGAGCAGATGTCGAAGGTGCAGCAGCGCTTCGTGGCCGACGTCTCCCATGAGCTCCGCACGCCGTTGACCACGGTGCGGATGGCCGCGGACCTGCTCCACGAGAAGCGCGGCGAGCTGCCGCCGGACGACGCTCGCGCCGTCGAGCTGCTGCAGAACCAGCTCAACCGGTTCGAGGCCCTGCTCGCCGACCTGCTGGAGACCTCCCGGCAGGACTCCGGAGCGGTCCAGATGGACTACGAGGAGGTCGACCTGCGCGCGCTGGCCGAGGGTGTCGCCGGCTCGTTGGCGCCGCTGGCCGAGCAGACTGGGTCCGCCGTGACCGTGTCCGGCGACGAGCGGGTCCAGGTGGTGTGCGACGCGATGCGCGTCGAGCGGATCCTGGGCAACCTGCTGGCCAACGCCCTGGAGCACGGCGAGGGCCGCCCGGTCCTGGTGCAGGTGCGCCGCGACGCCCGCGGTGCCGAGCTGGCGGTCACCGATCACGGCATCGGGCTGTCCGAGGAGCAGCTGGCCAGCGTGTTCACGCGGTTCTGGCGCGCGGACCCCTCGCGGGTCCGTCGGATCGGCGGCACCGGCCTCGGTCTGTCGATCGCGCTGGGTGACGCGCGGGCGCACGGCGGCTCGCTCACCGCGGCCGGTGCGCCTGGGCACGGGGCGACGTTCACGCTGCGGCTGCCACGCGCGCCGCGCGGCTCGGGCGTGCTGCCGGGGGCCGTCGGATGAGCCGGGCGGCCACCCGTTCGCGCGCGCGGCTGCCCCTCGTGCGGGCGCTCGTGCTCGCTGGGCTGCTGTCGGCCTGTGCAGTGGTGCCCACCTCCGGACCGATCGAGCAGGGCCCCGTGGTCGACTCGGGCGAGTCGACGCAGTTCATCCGGGTGATCGCGGCGCCGCCGAGCAGCGGTGCGGCGCCCGAGGAGATCGTGCGCGGGTTCCTCGAGGCCAGCGCCAGCCTGGAGCAGGACCACGCGATCGCCCGTCGCTACCTCCAGCCGCGTGCCGCCCAGGCCTGGGACGCCACGGCGGGCACCACGATCTACGACCCGGCATCGCTCGAGGTCCGCGCCCGTGGCCCCCGGGTGCGCGTGACGCTCGCGGTGATCGGCCGGTTGCAGCCCGACGGCACGCTGGTCAACGTCGTGCCGGCGGAGGAGCTCACCCTGCAGTTCACGCTCACCCAGGAGCCGCAGGAGTCCTCCCGGCTGCCCGAGTGGCGCATCACCGACCCGCCCGACGGGGTGCTCATCAGCAGCACCGACCTGCGCCGCGCGTACCGACCGCACCAGGTGTACTTCCTCTCCCGGCGTGCCGAGGTCCTGGTGCCCGACGGCCGGATGCTGCCGGTCGTCGGTCCCAGCCTGCCGACCGCGCTGACCGAGCTGGTGCTGCAGGGGCCCAGCGGCTGGCTGGAACCCGCGGTGCGCACCGGGATCCCCGCGGGCACCGCGCTGGCCCTGGGCGCCGTGCCGGTGACTGACGGCGTGGCCGAGGTCGAGCTCTCCCAGGAGGCGCTCAGCGCCACCGACGCCCAGCGCCGCGACCTCGCCAGCCAGCTCACGTGGACCCTCACCCAGCTGCCCGGCGTGTCGGCGGTGCGCCTCGTGGTGGCCGGCGAGCCCTACGTCGTGCCCGGCGCCCCCACGCTGCTCGACCGCGGCACCTGGCTGGCGCAGGCGCCCGACGCCCTCTCGCTCGGCACGGCCGGCACGCTGCGGCCGCCGTCCTTCGTGCTCGACGGCGACCAGGTGGTGCGCAGCACGGCCGTGGGGCGCACCACCGTGGCGGTGGAGGTACCCGACGCCGAACAGCTGCTGGGCCTGGCGGTCTCGCTGGACCAGCGACGGGCAGCCACCATCGCGGCGGACCGGCGCAGTCTCTGGGTGCTGCCCCTGGAACCGGTGGCGGGCACCCCCCCGCTGCAGGTGCCGGGCGGGCGCATCACGGATGTCGCCTTCGACGTCGACGAGCGGGCCTGGTTCGTCGACGCCGGCCGGCTGCGCCGTGTCGGCGGCGAGGGTGAGCCGCAGGACGTGCCGGTGGCGGCCCCGGGGCTGTCGGGCATCACCGCGCTGGCCATGGCCCGCGACGGCGCGAGGGTGGCGGTGGCGGCCGACGGCCGGGTCTACGTGGCCGCCCTGCAGGAGCAGGCGGGCACCGTCGGCCTCGGCACCCCGATGGCCGCGGACACCCTGGTGGGCGAGGTCGGCGACCTGGCCTGGGCCGACGCCACGAGCATCGACGTGCTGGGCTCGCTGCCCGAGGCCGGGCAGCAGGCGCTGCAGGTCACCGTGGGCAGTGGCCAGGTGCAGCCGCTGGGCGTGCCGCCCGAACCGGTCTCGATCGCCGCGGCGCCGGCCTCGCTGTCGCTCGTGGCGACCGGTGAGGCCCAGGTGCTCAGCAACGTCGGCCTGCAGTGGCGGGAGTTCACCGGCGGGCGGGCCGCGGCATACCCGGGGTGAGGCCGGGGTGACGGGCTGGGGGGAGCTCGGCGCGGCCGCCCTCGACCTGCTCGTGCCGCAGGCCTGCGCAGGGTGCGGGCGCCCCGGCGTGGCGTGGTGCGCGGCCTGTGCCCGGTCCTGCATGGGCGGCCCCCTCGTGGTGCCGGGACAGCTGCCGACGGCCGCCGCCAGCGCGCACGCCGGCCCCGCGGCCGCGGCGGTCAGCGCCTACAAGGACGCGGGTGCCCACCGGCTCGGCGGTCCGTTAGCGGGGCTGCTCGCGGGGGCCGTGGTGACGGTCGTCGACGGCCTGCCCGGCCCGCCCGCGCTGCCGATCTGGCTGGTGCCGGTGCCGGCCCGACGCGACGCCCGCCGGACCCGCGGGATGGACCACATGCGTGAGCTCGCCGGGCGGGCGGCAGGTCGGCTGCGCCGCGCCGGCCGGCCCGCGAACCGGCTGGACGCGCTGCACCACGTGGGCACCAGCCGGGACCAGGTCGGGCTCGACCGCGGCCAGCGGCACGCCAATGTCCGGGGCACGCTCGCCGCGGCTGGCCCGCTGCCCTCGGGCCTGTTCGTGGTCGTCGACGACGTCACCACCACCGGGGCCACGCTGGGCGAGGCCGCCCGAGCCCTGCGGGTGGCCGATCCCCGGGCTCGGCTGGCCGCCGCGACCATCACCTGGGCGCGGCCGACCAGCGCGGCGCACCCGCACCTCGCGTCCCCACGCGGCCACGACTAGCGTGGAGGGCATCGGGGAGCGCTTGCCACATGCCAGGCGTGCCGGTCACGCCGGCCAACGATCGGAGGTCTCGTGGACATCGTCGTGAGGGGTCGTCACGTGGAGGTGTCGGATCGGTTCCGCGAGCATGTGAGCGGCAAGCTGAGCAAGGCCGACCGCTTCGGGCTGCCGATCAACCACATCGATGTGGAGGTCTCGTACGAGCCCAACCCGCGCCAGGCCGACCGGGCCTACGAGGTGGAGCTGACCTGCCGCGGCACCGGCCCGGTCATCCGCGCCGAGGCCCACGCCCAGGACAAGTACGCCGCCACCGACGTGGCCATGGCGCGCCTCGAGGAGCGGTTGCGCCGCGCCTCGGACAAGAAGCGCAACCGTCGCACGGACAAGGTCGTCGTCGTGCCGGCGGCGCAGATCCCGCCGGGCGAGGCCGACGCCGTGGTCGCGGCGATGGACGTGGCCGGCGCCGAGCAGCCCGACGACGGCACGGTCTGGGAGGAGGGCCCGATCGTCGTGCGCCTCAAGGAGCACGTGGCCGCCCCGATGACCGTGGCCCAGGCGGTGGAGTCCATGGAGCTCGTGGGCCACGACTTCTACCTGTTCCGCGACGTGGAGCAGTCCGGCGCGCCGGCGGTCGTCTACCGGCGGCGGGGCTTCAACTACGGCCTCATCAGGCTGGACGGCCAGCCTGAGGCCTGAGCCCGCGGCGCTGGATGCTGCCGGCGTGCCCGAGTCCGACCAGCGCGCGGACAGGTCCGCGGAGCGCCGCCCGACCGCGCCACTCGCGCCCGGGCCCGAGGTCCTGGTCGCCGATGCCACGCCGGTGTTCCTGGCCGGTGCGCTGGCGATCCTGCACGATGCCGGCCTCGCCGCGCGCGCCATCGAGCCCGCGGCACTCGCCCTGCCGCTGGGCTCCGGGGCCGGGCGCGCCGCCCTGGTGCTCGACGCCTCGCTGGGCGCCGAGCCTGCCGCCCGGGACGTCGTGGCACGGGTCGCGGGCTCGTCGGACGTGGCGGTCGTGCTCGTTCTCGAGCGGCTCGTGGGCCCGCACCTGCTCGACGCCCTCGACGCCGGCGCCCTGGG
Organism: Candidatus Nanopelagicales bacterium; assembly: GCA_036375875.1. Lineage (GTDB taxonomy): Bacteria > Actinomycetota > Actinomycetes > S36-B12 > CAIYMF01 > Prado023. The sequence continues at coordinate 4,588 of DASVBK010000010.1, read as the reverse complement.
GCTGCTGCACCGCCGCTGCCAGGCCGACGAGCTGCTCGCGGCGGTCACCGCGGCGCTGGCCGGCAGCACCTGGGTCGCGCCGCCGATCGCGGCCCTGCTGCGCAGCGAGGCACGCGCCCGCAGTGCGGGGTCGCCGCCGGCGTCGCTGAGCCGTCGCGAGCAGGAGGTGCTGCGCCGGCTTGCCACCGGGGCGACGAACGCGGCGATCGGGCAGGCCCTGGGCATCAGCGAGCACACGGTCCGCAACCACGTGCGGGCGATCCTGGCCAAGCTCGGGGTGGCCAACCGCACCGACGCCGTCACCACCGCACTGCGCCGGGGCCTCGTGGACCTCCCCGGCTGAGTGCCCGGGGCGTTTACGATGGTGGCTCCAGCGGCCCGCCGCTGCCCCTGACCCGTGCGCGGGCCGGGCCCGAGCAGGTGCGCCCGAGGCGCGACCGCGAACGACGAGAGGTACCACGCAGTGGCCATCATCGACAAGATCCTGCGCGCCGGCGAGGGCAAGACCCTGCGCAAGCTCGAGGGAGTGGCCCGCCAGGTCAACGCACTGGAGCCGGCGTTCGAGGCGATGACCGACGAGGAGCTCAAGGCCCTCACGCCGGCCTACCAGGAGCGCCTGGCCAACGGCGAGAGCCTCGACGACCTGCTGCCCGAGGCGTTCGCCACGGTGCGCGAGGCGGCCAAGCGCACCCTGGGCCAGCGCCACTACGACGTGCAGATCATGGGCGGTGGCGCGCTGCACCTGGGCAACATCGCCGAGATGAAGACCGGTGAGGGCAAGACCCTGGTCTCGACGCTGCCGGCCTACCTCAACGCGCTGACCGGCGAGGGCGTGCACGTGGTCACGGTGAATGACTACCTGGCCCACCGCGACGCCGAGAACATGGGCCGCGTCCACCGGTTCCTCGGCCTGAAGGTCGGCGTGATCCTGTCCCGGATGACCCCTGCCGAGCGGCGCGTGCAGTACGCCTGCGACATCACCTACGGCACGAACAACGAGTTCGGCTTCGACTACCTGCGCGACAACATGGCGTGGTCGAAGGAGGAGATGGTCCAGCGCGGCCACCACTACGCCATCGTGGACGAGGTCGACTCGATCCTCATCGACGAGGCCCGCACGCCGCTGATCATCTCCGGCCCCGCCGACGAGGCCGACAAGTGGTACACCGAGATGGCCAAGCTGGCCGCACGCCTGCGCATCGATGACGACTACGAGGTCGACGAGAAGAAGCGGACCGTCGGCGTGCTCGAGCACGGCATCGAGCGCACCGAGGACTGGCTGGGCATCGACAACCTCTACGAGCCGGTGAACACCCGGCTCGTCGGCTACCTCAACAACGCGATCAAGGCTAAGGAGCTGTTCAAGCGCGACCGCGACTACGTCGTGATGAACGGCGAGGTGATGATCGTCGACGAGCACACCGGCCGCATCCTGCACGGCCGGCGCTACAACGAGGGCCTGCACCAGGCGATCGAGGCCAAGGAGGGCGTGGAGGTCAAGGCCGAGAACCAGACCCTGGCCACCGTCACCCTGCAGAACTTCTTCCGCCTCTACACGAAGCTCTCCGGCATGACCGGCACGGCCATGACCGAGGCCGCCGAGTTCGACAAGATCTACAAGCTCGGCGTCGTGCAGATCCCCACGAACAAGCCGATGATCCGCGACGACCTCGCCGACCTCGTGTACCGCACCGAGGACGCCAAGTGGTCGGCCGTCGTCGCCGACATCGCCGAGCGGCACGCCGCCGGCCAGCCGATCCTGGTCGGCACCGTCAGCGTCGAGAAGAGCGAGAAGCTGTCCACGCTGCTGCGCAAGGAGGGCATCGCCCATCAGGTGCTCAACGCCAAGTACCACGACAAGGAGGCCGCGATCATCGCCCAGGCCGGGCGCAAGGGAGCGGTCACCGTGGCCACGAACATGGCGGGTCGCGGCACCGACATCATCCTCGGCGGCAACGCCGAGTTCCTGGCCGACCTCTCGCTGCAGCAGCGCGACCTCAGCCCCTCCGAGACCCCGGAGGAGTACGAGGCCGCCTGGCCCGAGGCGCTGCACGCCGCGCAGGAGGCGTTCGCCGCCGAGCATGTCGAGGTGACCGACCTCGGCGGCCTCTACGTGCTGGCCACGGAGCGCCACGAGTCCCGGCGCATCGACAACCAGCTGCGCGGGCGCTCCGGCCGCCAGGGCGACCCCGGCGCGTCCCGGTTCTACCTGTCCCTGCAGGACGACCTCATGCGGCTGTTCAAGGCCGACATGGTCGACGCCTTCCTGCGGCGGGCGAACGTGCCCGACGAGCAGCCGATCGAGTCCAAGATGGTGACCAAGGCCATCCTCTCGGCGCAGACCCAGGTCGAGGCCCAGCACTTCGAGATCCGCAAGGACGTGCTGAAGTACGACGACGTCATGAACCGCCAGCGCCTCGTGATCTACGAGGAGCGCCGTCGGGTGCTCGAGGGCGAGGACATCCACGAGCAGGTGCAGCACTTCCTGGCAGACACCATCGTCGGCTACGTCGACGGTGCCACCGCCGAGGGCTACCCCGAGACCTGGGACCTCGAGGAGCTGTGGCGCGCGCTGCGCGGGCTGTACCCGGTCGCGCTGACGATCGAGGAGGTCGAGGCCCACTCCGGCGGCCGGACCGGGCTGTCGCGCGACTTCCTGCGCGAGGAGCTGGTCGCCGACGCGCGCGCCGCCTACGAGGCCCGCGAGGAGGAGCTGGGTTCCCCGACCATGCGCGAGCTGGAGCGCCGGGTCATCCTCTCCGTGCTCGACCGCAAGTGGCGCGAGCACCTCTACGAGATGGACTACCTGCGTGACGGCATCGGCCTGCGGGCGATGGCCCAGCGCGATCCGCTCATCGAGTACCAGCGCGAGGGGTTCGACCTGTTCAACGCCATGATGGAGTCCATCAAGGAGGAGACGGTCGGGCTGCTGTTCAACCTCGAGGTCACCGTGGAGCCGGCCGAGCCGCCAGCGCCGATTGAGCTCGGCGTCGCCGACGCGCGCGGCGTGGTGCCGGACCTGCTCGCGGGGCCGGACGAGGTCGAGGCGGGCGTGGAGCCGGACGTGGCGGCTGCCGCGGAGCCTGCTGCGGCCTCCGCCCCGGCGTCCGCTCCCGCTGGCTCGAGCGGCCCACGGGTGGCCGGCCTGGAGGGCCTCGGGCCGCGCCGGCCGGACCACCTGCAGTACGTGGCGCCGTCGGAGACCGGTGACGCCGTCGTGACCGGCGACAGCGCCGGGGACTTCATCGGGATCGGGCGCAACGAGCTGTGCCCGTGCGGCAGCGGCAAGAAGTTCAAGCGCTGCCACGGCGATCCGCGGCTGCGCAACTGACGGGCGGGCTGGGCCGATCCCAGCTGGGGTCGCCCGGCACCGCAGGACCCGATGGTTGGGCCATCCGGGCAGCGCGGATCAAGGCGGTGCGGTCGCCCCGACGATGCTGCTGGTGAACCGACGTCCGGCCCCCGGAACCAAGTCACAGTGACGCGCGAGCGGACGCCGCAGAGGCGCTGGCGCGGTTCGCCCTCCGCGCCCCGGTCGCGCGATCGGGGCTGTCCCCGCCACAGCCCTAGGATGCCGCGGTGACCCTGACGGTGCTCCCGGGCTTCGGCGCTGATGGCCGCCCCGACCCTCAGGTGGCGCGCCGGGCGGCCGAGGCTTGGCTGGCCGGGGGGCTCGTGGGGCTGCCGACGGAGACGGTCTACGGCTTGGCCGCCGACGCCGAGCACCCCGGCGCCGTGGCTCGGGTGTTCCGTGCCAAGGGCCGGCCGGCCGACCACCCGCTCATCGTCCACGTCGCCGGGGTGGCCGCGCTGCCCGGCTGGACCGCGGGGGACCCGGGCGCGGCGCTGCAGCTGGCCCAGGCGTGCTGGCCTGGACCGCTCACCGTGATCGTGCGGCGCGGCGCCCGGGCCAGCGACCTCATCACCGGCGGCCAGGGCACCGTCGCGCTGCGCTGCCCCGCGCATCCCGTGGCCCGGGCCTGCCTCGCGGCGCTGGTCGAGGCCTCGGGGGATCCCGGCCGTGGGGTCGCCGCCCCCAGCGCCAACCGGTTCGGCCGGGTGAGCCCCACCTCGGCGCTGGACGTGGTGGCTGAGCTCGCCGACCGGTTGGATCCCGGGCGTGACCTCGTGATCGACGGTGGCCGCTCCGCGGTGGGCGTGGAGTCGACGATCGTGGACTGCACCGGCCCGCAGGCTCGGGTGCTGCGCCTCGGGGCGATCAGCCAGACCGAGGTGGATGCGGTCCTGGGGGTCGCCGCGTCGGCTCGCACCGTTCGCGGGGTCGGGGCTGGCGCGGTCGTGGCACGCGGGGCCTCGACGGCCGGGCCCTCGTCCGGCGCGGCCTCGGCCGGGGGAGCGGTGCCCCCGGGGGCCGTCCGCGCCGGGCCCGTCCGGGCGCCGGGCACGTTGGACTCGCACTACGCCCCCCGGGCTCGGGTGGTGCTCGTGGAAGCGGCCGATGCGGTGGCCGCCCTCCCGGGCCTTGCCTCGATCGCGCGGGTGCCCGGCCTGCTGGCCCCCGCGTCGGTCCCCACTCCGGCCGGCTGGACGAGGCTGGCGGCCCCCGCTGGCAGCGAGCAGTACGCCC
>DASVBK010000298.1:0-5028 GCA_036375875.1 Candidatus Nanopelagicales bacterium | reverse complement strand
GCACCACCTCGACGGCAACGAGCAGCCCGCCTGGAGCTACCACCGCATCGTCACCGGCCTCCGCGCGGCGCTCGGGCGGGACTGGGTGATCGAGGCCACCCAGGAGCCGGAGCACGACCAGCGCCTGGCGGGGTCCGTGCGCATCCACCAGCTGGACTCGCGGCTGCGCTGAGGTCCGGTCCCGCCTTCCGCGCATCACCTGTGCAGGAGCCGCCGGTGTCGCTGCGGACCGCGTCGCCGGCCGGCGCGGCGGGGACGCGGGCCGCCCAACGGTGACGGCTGAGGAGGCCCGCGCCGCAGTCGACACCGGGACTTGCGCAGGTGACAGTAGAGATATATCGTTACCGCATTCGTCACAACCGAAGGAGGACGATCATGCATCCCGCATTCGACACCACGCAGGCGCCGTTCGGGCGCCGTCACCACCATCCGGGGCCGGGCTTCGGGGGCTTCGGCCCCGGCCCGGGGCGCCCCGGTCCCGGTCGCCACGGTCGCGGCCGTCGGGGTCGCGCCCAGCGCGGCGACCTGCGCGCGGCCATCCTGCGGCTCCTCGCCGAGGAGCCCATGCACGGCTACCAGCTCATGCAGGCCATCGCCGATCGCACCGACGGGCGCTGGACACCCAGCCCGGGCGCGATCTACCCCGCCATCAACCAGCTCGAGGACGAGGGGCTCGTCGCGGTCCGCGCGGAGTCCGGCCGGAAGGTCGTGGAGCTCACCGACGCCGGCCGCGCCCTCGTGGCCGAGCAGGGCGAGGCCGCGGCTGATCCGTTCGCCGGCGAGGCGGGGCCCTCGGGTCCCGACCTGCGCCGCCTCATGATGGAGCTCCAGGGCGCCACGCGGCAGGTCGCCATGGCCGGGAGCACCGCCCAGCTCGAGCAGGCTGCCGAGATCCTCGGCGGCGCGCGCCGCGCGCTGTACCTGCTGCTGGCCGACGGTCCCGGGGACGACGAGTCCTGAGGACCGCCCCGACCGCTCGACCCAGCACGCGCCGCAGGCACCACGCACGGCCCGTCCGCCACCTGGCGGGCGGGCCGTGCGACGCGCGTGACCACCGCTCGTGGTACCCAAGGGTCGTGGAGGGCGACGGTGACGGCTGGGTGCGCTGCGCGCGGGACCACCGGCACTGGGGGCGGTTCGGCGCCGCGGGCCTGCTGCTGCACGCCGTCGACGACGATGGGGTGGTGCGGCTGCTGCTTCAGCACCGCGCGGCGTGGAGCCACCATGGCGACACCTGGGGCCTGCCGGGTGGCGCGCGGCACAGCCATGAGGAGGCCGTCCACGCCGCGATTCGAGAGGCTGTCGAGGAGACGGGCATCGACGGCGGGTCAGTGCGCACTCGGCACGCGTTCGTCGACGACCATGGCGGCTGGTCGTACACGACGGTCTCTGCCGACTTGCCGGCGCCCGTGGCGACCTCGCTGAACCGCGAGAGCGAGGCGCTGGCGTGGGTGGCCCTGGGCGAGGTCGACGCCCTGCCGCTGCACCCGGGGTTCGCCCACACCTGGCGGCTGGTCCGCCCGCAACCTGTGGTGCTGCTCGTGGACATGGCCAACGTCGTGGGGTCGCGGCCCGATGGCTGGTGGCGGGATCGGCCCGGTGCCGCCGCGCGACTGCTCGAGGAGCTCGCGGGGCTGCGCGGGGTCACCGTGCAGGGCGTGGCGCAGCAACCGGGCGCGCAGGTCATCGCCGGCGTCGTCGCCGTGCTCGAGGGAGCCGCCGCGGCGGCGACTGAGCCCGGGTGGGTCCAGGTGCGGCGGGCCGCGCGCGGCGGCAGCGGTGACGACTGGCTGGTGCAGGCTGCGGCTGCCCTCGTCGGCGAGGGCCAGCGGGTCACGGCGGTCACCGCCGACCGCGAGCTGCGGGGGCGGTTGACGCGTGCTGGCGGTGACCAGCTGCAGGTGACTGGCCCGAGCTGGCTGCGCCAGGTGCTCGGCTCCGACGGATCCGGGCAGCGGGGCTAGCTCAGCAGGCCCCGCCGACCGCGTCGAGCAACGCCTGGGTCGAGGTCTTCACCGAGGCCAGGGCCGGAGCCAGCGCGGCCGCCTCGGCGACGCTCGGATCCGCCTTGAGCCCGTCCAGCGCGGTCTGCAGGTCGGCGACCGCGCTCTTCACTGCCGTCGTCTCGGGCGCGAACTGCTCCTGGGCCGCCGGGACGAGGGCCTCCACGTCGGCCTTGAACGTGGCGAAGTTGCTCTTCAGCGCGTCGGTGCCGTCCTTGAGCACGTTGAGGCTCACCAGGCCCTGCAACGAGGTGCGCACGGCGTCGGCGGCCTCACAGGCCGCGCCCCCGCTCGCAGCCGGAGCCGGCGCGGAGGCGGCGGCGGAGGCAGCGGGCGTCGTGCTGGCCGTGTCCGAGGAGCTGGAGCAGCCGGTGAGCGTGATGGCACCGAGCAGGCCGATCCCGGCGAGCAGGGCGAGGCGGCGGATGGGCGAGGTGGGCATGGCGATCCCTTCGAGTGTCGTTGCTCGCAGGGTAGATCGGCGGCCTGCCCGTCCCAGCATCGGCCCAGCCGGAGGCACTGGTCGCGCGCGGGGAGCCGGATGGTTCGATGCGGCCATGGACCCACTCAGCGCCGCCCTGGGCGACGCCGCCGAGCAGCTGTCGGTCACCCTCGACGAGGGCGTGGCGACCGTCGAGCTGCGCCGGCCCGACAAGCACAACGCCATCTCGTTCGCGATGTGGCACGCGTTCGGCCGGCTCATGCCGGTGCTCGCGGCGGACGACGCCGTCGAGGTCGTCGTGCTGCGAGGCACCCCGGGCGGGCCGTTCAGCGCCGGGGCGGACATCGCCGAGTTCCGCACGCTGCGGGCCGATCCGGCCGGCGCCCGTCGCTACGGCGAGGCGGTCGAGGCTGGCGAGCAGGCGATCATCGCGTGCCCCAAGCCGACCATCGCGCTCATCGAGGGCTTCGCCATCGGCGGCGGCACCCAGCTGGCGGTCGCCTGCGACCTGCGGGTGTGCGGCGAGGGCTCTCGGTTCGGCGTGACCCCGGCCAAGCTCGGCATCGTCTACGCCCTGCCGTCGACCGAGCGGCTGGTCGAGACGGTGGGGGCGGCGTGGGCGCGGTGGATCCTGCTCACCGGCGAGCTGCTCGATGCGCCCACGGCGCTGCGGATCGGCCTGGTGCACGAGGTGGTGCCGGACGACCAGGTCGCCGCACGCGCGGGTGCGCTCGCCCGCACCGTGGCCTCGCGCGCGCAGGTCTCGCTGCGCGGCGGCAAGGCGATGGTCCACCGCGTGGTCAGCGGCCAGCTCGACGAGGATGACCACGTGCTCGCGATCTACCAGCAGTCATGGAACAGCGCGGAGTACGCCGAGGGGGTCGCCGCGTTCCTCGCCAAGCGGGCCCCGGACTTCCCCGGCGCGCGGGGCCGCGCGAGCTGACGCCGCGCGGGCTGCCCCGCCGACCACCTGCGGGCGGGCCGTCCTCGACGGCGTGGCGGTGCGGCAGGCGGACCGGCCCGGTCAGGGTGACCCGGGCGATGCTGTCATCGCGAGGCTGGCCCATTCACCGTCGAACCACTCCGGGTCCTCGGCCATGAGCGCGCGGAACTCGCGGTACCGCTCGTCCTGCTCAGGGGACTCGGCGTTCGCCACGTAGCTCGCCCGGTCGCGGAACCGCACGACGAGCATGAGCGTGTCCGGGTGGTTGTCGCAGACCAGCAGGTCGCTGCCGAGGTAGCCGTCGATCCCGAGGGTCTCCTCGGCCTCGACCAGGGCGCGCAGGGGGGCGAGGTTCTCCGCGGGGACGCGGAACTTGGCCACTGTGCCGTACATGATGAGCTCCTGACTCCCTGACGCCGGATCAGGCCGGCCGCTTCGCCCACACGTGGGCGCCGCCCCAGTCGACCGCGCTCACGGGCTCGTCGCCCACCACCCAGGCGTCGTGCCCGGGCTGCAGGACGTTGACCGAGCCCGGCCCCGCCTCGAACTCCTCACCATCGGCGGTGACGACATGGATCCGCCCGGCGATCACGTACTGGAAGTGCGGCGCCTCGCACCACTCGGTGCCGGTGACCGGCTTGAGGTGCTCGGACCACCGCCAGCCGGGCTGGAGCGTGATCAGCAGCACCTGACCATCCCCGATGTTGACCACGTCCCCCCGCCCCATCGGGAACTCCCGTACCTCGTCAGGAGTTGCGAATTGCTTGAGCTCGTAGCTGGCCATGGCGCCTCCTGCTCGCAAGTGAAGCCTTGCCAAAGTACGCCCGACCATGACGGGCAACAATGGGTGGTGCGGTTCACGAATCGCGGGCGCAGGTGGGGCGGCAGGCCTTCGGCCCGAGCGGTTAGGTCACTGCCCGTTCGTGGGCGTTCCGGCGATGGCGTCCAGGGTCGCGGCGACCGCCGCACTCGTCGACAGCGGCAGGACCCAGGCCTCCTCGCCGCGGATGCGCGCCGACACCGCTTCGAGCATCAGCTGGTAGGGGTCGCAGGCAGCGAACTGCTCCTGGCTCGCCCGCCCGTCGGCCACCACCCGCAGGACGCTGGGCTCGCGCCAGCTCGTGAAGGCCTGCCCGCCCAACGCGATCGACAGGCCGGGGGCGTCGATCGTGAGGCCCTGGGACTCGGGGCGTTCGAAGGAGGCCGTCACGCTCGCCGAGCCGTTGGCATGGGCCAGGACGGCCCCGGTGGTGAGGTCGACGCCGGTGGGGCCGAGGTGGCGCTCGACCGAGCGCACCTGGACCGGGGCGGGGTCGGCGCCGCCTGGGTCGTCCGGGGCGGGGTCCGCGCCGCCCGGGCTGTCCAGTGCGGGGTCCGCGCCCAGCGCCACCAGCGCGGCGGCCACCGTGTAGCAGCCCACGTCCAGCAGGGCGCCACCGCCGCGGGCCGGGTCCAGCCGGTAGTTGTCCGCGGGCACGCCGGGGAACGTGAACCACGCGCGGACCTCGCGTGGGCCCTCGATCGACGTGACCAGCGTCTCGAGGCGACGGCTCCGCGGGTGCCACCGGTTCCACGCCGCCTCGACCAGGAGCCGCTGCGCGCGGTCCGCCGCGGCTCGCATCAGCCCCACCTCGGCGCTG
>DASVBK010000292.1:0-3419 GCA_036375875.1 Candidatus Nanopelagicales bacterium | reverse complement strand
GGCATGTGCCTGGGCGTGCCTGGCCGCGTCGAGCGGATCTGGGCCACGGACGGCATCCGCATGGCCACCGTCGACTTCGGGGGCGTCCGCAAGGAGGTCTGCCTGGCCTACGTGCCCGAGGTCGTCGTCGGCGACTACACGATCGTCCACGTGGGGTTCGCCATCACCAAGCTCGACGAGGCCTCGGCGCTGGAGACCCTCGAGCTGTTCCGCAGCATCGGCCTGCTCGAGTCGGAGTTCGCCGACCCGCTGGCCGATCAGGCCGCTGCGGGCGACAGGAAGCCCCCCGTGGCCGAGGCGACCCCGTGAAGTACCTCGACGAGTTCGGCGACGTGGGGCTCGCCCAGCGCCTGCTCGACGACATCCGAGCGACGGTCACCCGGCCCTGGGCGCTCATGGAGGTCTGCGGCGGCCAGACCCACACGATCATCCGCAACGGCATCGACCAGCTGCTGCCCGAGGGCGTGGAGATGATCCACGGCCCCGGCTGCCCGGTCTGCGTCACGCCCCTGGAGATGATCGACCGCGCGTTGGCGATCGCGCAGCGACCGGACGTGATCTTCTGCTCGTTCGGCGACATGATCCGGGTGCCCGGCTCGCACGACGACCTGGTCGCAGTGAAGGCCCGCGGCGGCGACGTGCGCGTCGTCTACTCGCCGCTGGACGCCGTGAAGCTGGCCAAGCAGCACCCGGACCAGCAGGTGGTCTTCTTCGGCGTCGGCTTCGAGACGACCGCGCCAGCGAATGCGATGACGGTCAAGCTCGCCCGGGAGCAGGGCATCGACAACTTCTCGCTGCTCGTCTCGCACGTGCTGGTGCCCCCGGCGATCCGCGCGATCATGGATGCTCCCACCCGTCGGGTGCAGGGGTTCCTGGCCGCCGGCCATGTCTGCACGGTGATGGGCATGGCCGAGTACGCGCCCCTGGTGGCGGCCTATCGGGTGCCGATCGTGGTCACCGGGTTCGAGCCGCTCGACGTGCTCGAGGGGATCCGGCGCGCGGTGCACCAGCTCGAGGCCGGCGAGGCGCGGCTGGACAACGCCTACCCGCGCGCGGTGGCCCCGCAGGGCAACCCGGTGGCGCAGGCAGTCGTGGCCGAGGTCTTCGTGACGTGCGACCGGCAGTGGCGGGGCATCGGGATGATCCCGCGGTCGGGCTGGCGGCTGTCTCCGGCGTACGCGGACTTCGACGCCGAGCAGCGTTTCGAGGTGGGCGGCATCGTCACGGAGGAGTCGCCGCTCTGCCGCTCCGGCGAGGTGCTGCAGGGCCTCATCAAGCCCAACCAGTGCGAGGCGTTCGGCCGGCAGTGCACGCCGCGCTCGCCGCTGGGTGCTCCGATGGTCTCGAGCGAGGGCGCGTGCGCCGCCTACCACGCGTTCCGCCGGATCGACCCGGCGGTGGCGTCGTGAGCCCGTCCGGCCAGCCGCTGGACCTGGCGGGCTGGACCTGCCCGGCGCCGCTGCGCGACCACCCCACCGTGGTCATGGGCCACGGCGGCGGCGGACGGTTGTCGGCCGAGCTGGTCGAGCACCTGTTCCTGCCGGCGTTCGACGCGCCTGGCGACGCGAGTGCCGGGGCGGCCCTGTCGGGCGTGCTGCGCCAGCTCGGTGACGCCGCGGTGCTGGGCCTCGGGCCCGCCGCCGGGGGCGCACGCCTGGCGTTCACCACCGACTCCTACGTGGTGCGTCCCCGCTTCTTCCCGGGCGGCAACATCGGCCACCTCGCCGTGCACGGCACCATCAACGACCTCGCCGTGAGTGGTGCGGTGCCCCTGGCGCTGGCGGTCGGGATGATCCTCGAGGAGGGCATGCCGCTCGACGAGCTCGGTGTCATCGCGCGGACCATGGGCCGGGCCGCGCGTGAGGCCGGGGTCGCGATCGTCACGGGGGACACGAAGGTGGTGGACGCCGGGCACGGCGACGGGGTGTACGTCAACACCGCGGGGGTTGGCCTGGTGCCCGCCGACGTCGACCTCGGAGCCCACCGGGTGCGGCCCGGTGACCGGGTGCTCGTCTCCGGGCCGATCGGCGCGCACGGCATCGCGGTGCTCTCGGTGCGCGACGGCCTGGAGTTCGAGTCGTCGATCGTCACGGATTCCGCGCCCCTGCACGGTCTCGTCGCGGCCCTCCTGGAAGCAGGGGTCGCCGTCTCGATCATGCGCGACCCCACACGTGGCGGGCTGGCAGCGACCCTCAACGAGCTGGCCGTCGCTTCCGGGGTCGGGGTCGAGATCGTGGAGCGAGACGTGCCGGTGCCCGACGACGTGCGCGCCGCCTGCAGCTTCTTGGGCCTGGACCCGATGCAGGTGGCGAACGAGGGCAAGCTCGTGGCGTTCGTGCGCGGCGAGGACGCGGAGCGGGCCCTGGAGGTGGTGCGCGCGCACCCCCTCGGCGCCGGTGCCGGGCTCATCGGCGAGGTCGTGGCCGCCCATCCGGGCCTGGTGGTCGCGCGCACCGGCATCGGCGGGACGCGCGTGGTCGACCTGCCGCTGGCCGAGCAGCTGCCGCGCATCTGCTGACAGCTGGTCAGGTGCGGGGACGCACCGCTGGTGGGGTCGTGCTGGCCGTCCCGGCGAGCGAGACGACGGGCTGCCCGGCCCCATCCAGCCCGGGCCCCCCGGTGGCGTTCGTGGCGCCGGGATGGTCGACAACCAGCAGGAAGAACGGTGTCGCGACGAAGGCGGCACCCAGGTGGAGCGCTGCGACACCACCGGAGCATCGAACGCGCTGGCTTCGACCCGGAGGCCGACTTCGAGTTCGGCCTCACGTTGATGCTCGATGGCCTCCAGCGCGTCCTGGACCGTACATCGGGCTGAGCATCCGACCGCCGCCCGTTCGCCCCCGCCGGCTCGGAGCCCCCGGCATCCGGTCGTGGTACCCGCTTTGCCCCGGTACGCGCCGGCATGGTGTGCGAACTCGCGCTGCCCGGCCTCCGCGGCGTTGAGTGAGCGTCGGCCAGCGGAGTAGCGTCCACGGCACCGCTCAGGCACCGACTCGAAGGGGGTCCTGATGTCCCGGGTTCCTGCACCTCACCGCCGCCGCAGCGCACTCATCGCCGCGCTGACCGTCCTCTTCGCCCTCGTGACGCCAGCGGCGATCACCCAGGCCGACCCCCACCCGCAGCTCACCGTGATGACACGGAACCTGTACCTCGGGTCCAGCCTCGCCCCGGCCACCGACATCGACCCGAGCGACCCCAACGCCGCGGCGCAGTTCGTGGGTGCGGTCGCGACGATCTACGGCACCTCGGTGTTCACGGACTTCCCGACCAGGTCCGCGGCGATCGCTGATGAGGTGGCCGCCGACGAGCCGGACCTGATCGGCCTGCAGGAGGTGTCGAACTGGACGGTCATCAAGGCCGGCAACCAGGCGGCGACCGCGCCGAGCTTCGACTTCCTGTCCATCCTGCTCACGGCGCTC
>DASVBK010000107.1:0-3304 GCA_036375875.1 Candidatus Nanopelagicales bacterium | reverse complement strand
GGGTACACCTGTGCGCGTGACCACGTCCATGCTGGTCGGCCAGGCGCCGACCGGTACCGAGCGCAGCAACGCGCTGCCCGAGGCCCCCGTCACCGGCATGACCCCCTGGCTGCTCCTGCTGCGCTCAGACCTGCAGCGGCTGCCCGACGAGGCGATGGCGCGCCAGGAGCACGACGGCATCGAGTACGAGGTGCGCCTTGGCCGCAGGGCCCTCTGGGTGCTGGCCCGTTGGCCCAGCGGCGCCCGCTTGGCCGTGTGCGCCGCCAACGCCCTGGGCAACGCGCTCGAGATGATCGAGCAGGTGCCCCTCCCCGCGCGCGACGGCGGCGCGCCCGGAGTCCGGGTGCGGCTGCGCAGCGACCTCGGCGACTACGTGACGAGCATCGCGCTGCCGACGGACGCCACCCCCCTGCTGCACTGGGAGACCGCACTGACCCCCGGCGTCGAGCTGCTGATGCCCGAGATGCCCCACGACCTCGTGCCGATCACCGACGAGGTCAACCCCTTGGACACGCACGGGATCCTGCACGCCAGCCAGCTGGGGATCAAGGGCGGCGTGCTGCACGCCAGCCTCACCCGCCCCGCCGGTGGATCGCTGCTCTACGTGCAGGACTTCGGCGCCCTCACCGACTACTTCCAGACCACCAGGAGCACCCCCGCGGACAGCGTCGGGGGCCACTGGCCCGAGCTCGGCTTCGTCCTGCCGGCGACGACCGGCCCGACCCTGCAGCCGCGACAGTCCTACACGCTGGCGTCGGCCTACCTGGCCCTGGACCACCTCGTGCCCAAGGGCCACCTCGACACCGCCGAGCAGTTCATCGAGCTCTACGCGCGCGTCTACCGCGCGATGCCCCATCCGAGCACCAGCTGGCGGGACTGGCCGCAGCGGGTGCACGAGACGCTGCGCGACCTGACGCACTCCCCGCTGTGCCGGATGGAGGTCGACGGCGAGCCGTACCTGCGCGCCTACGTGGGCATGGAGGGCACGCCACCGGAGTCCATGGTGCAGCTGGCGCTCCTGGTGCCGCTGATCGAGTACGCGCGCAGCCGGCGCGTCACGATCCCCCTCATCGACGAGCTCGCCGCGACCGTCGAGCGCTTCCTGGACCCCGAGCTGCAGACCGTCGTGCGGCACCTGCCGGGGCTCGAGTCGTGGCTGGCGGCCGACGACGAGCAGGTGCCGTACCAGATGGACAGCTGGTACCTCTACCACGCGATCCACAACCTCTGCCGGCTGGCGCTGTTCGGCGCGGACGGTGCCAGGGAGCTCGCCCTGCGCAGCGTGGAGTTCGGCATCCGGGTCGCGCACCACTTCAACTACCGCTGGCCGGTGTTCTACGACCTGCGCACCCTGGACGTGCAGCGCGCCGAGGCCGAGCCCGGCGAGGGCGGCGAGAACGACGTCGGCGGCCAGTACGCGCAGGTGATGCTGCTCGCCCACCGGCTGACCGGCGACGAGCGGTACGTGGACGAGGCCCGCCGGGCCGCCGACGCGATGTTCGACTTCGGCTTCACCCTCGGCTACCAGTTCAACAACACGGCCTTCGGGGCCGTCGCGCTGTCGCGGCTCGCCGAGATGACCGGTGACGAGCGCTACCGTCGCCTGGCCCGCGTCTGCATCGCCAACATCCTGCGCAACCTCTGGCTGTGGGACTGCGGGTACGGGGTTGGCGTGCACTACGGGACGTTCCTCGGGCTGCCGCCGCTGCGCCACGCCCCCTACCTGGCCATGTACGAGGAGCTCGAGGCGCTCGCCGCGTTCCACGAGTACCTGGAGATCGGCGGGGACACCCTGCTGGACGGCGAACGCCTGCTCCTGGCCGAGTACACCAAGTACCTGGTGGACCGGGGGTGGACGTACTACCCCGCCGAGCTGCCCGGCGACATCCTGGCCACGGAGTCGCACTCCGGCCACCTCGACCGGCGCCTGGCCATCCCTCTGGAGGACCTCTACGACGGCTGGACCGCGCCCGGCTCCGTGGGCCAGGAGGTCTATGGCGCCGCAGCGCCGTTCGTCATCGCGACGCTGCAGGTGCTGCCGGTGCTGGCCGGCAGCTTCTCCGTGCACGTCGACTACCCGGTCGTGTGGGACCAGCGCACCGTGAAGGGTGGCGGGCAGGTGGAGCTGCGTCTGCTCGGCACGCGGGACGGGGTGGCCCAGATCCGCATCGTCCCGGAGCCCAGCGGCGCGATGCCGCTGGTGACCGCCCGGGCGAGCGGTGGGCGCAGCGCCTCGGGCCGGCGCGCCCGAGCCCGCACGCTGCGCTCGCGGCTGGACGACTTCGGCCAGCTGTTGGTCGAGGCCCCCGGGGATGCGACCGTCACGCTCGAGTGGCCCCTGCCCTGAGCCACCCTCGCGGTGCCCGGCGCACATGCGGTGCCCGGCGCACACGCGGAGCAGGTCGAGCAGGAGCCGATGCTGCGGGCCCAGGACGTCGCCACGGCCGTGACGCTCTGCCTGGCCCAGCCGAGTCGCGCCGACGGCGTGCGCCTCGAACCGCGCCCGCACCTGCAGCTGATCTGCGTGGCTCTGGCAGTCGTTGGCCTGAGCCCCGGCCGGATGAGGGCCGCGGCTGCCACGCCGGATCCCTCGCGCCCGACCGCGGGCTGGCATGCGACCACTGCCCGGTTCGCCGGGTGCGACGGGGGTAGGGGGTCGACAGGGCCCGCTAGCGAGGCGTCCGCCCACATCACCAGGAGGATCCATGAAGGCAGTCGTCTGGAGCGGCCCGCGCGACATCGAGGTCGCTGAGGTCCCCGATCCCCGCATCGAGCAGCCCAACGACATCATCATCGAGCTCACCTCGACCGGGATCTGCGGCTCCGACCTCCACCTCTACGAGGCCCTCACGGCGTTCATGGAGCCCGGCGAGGTCCTGGGCCACGAGCCGATGGGCGTGGTGGTCGAGACCGGTGCCGCCATCACCCACCTCAAGCCCGGCGACCGGGTCGTCGTACCGGCCAACATCGCGTGCGGCCACTGCTTCATGTGCGAGCGCGGCCTGCAGAGCCAGTGCGAGACCACCCAGGTGCGCGACCAGGGCACGGGCGCCCCGCTCTACGGCTACTCCAAGCTGTACGGCGCGGTGCCCGGCGCGCAGGCCGAGTACCTGCGGGTGCCCCAGGCGCAGTACGGCCCCGTGCAGCTGCCCGAGGGGCCACCCGACGACCGGTTCGTGTACCTGTCGGACGTGCTGCCCACCGCCTGGCAGGCGGTGGAGTACGCGGCAGTGCCGGCCGACGGCACGCTGCTGGTGATCGGCCTCGGACCCATCGGCGACATGGCCACGCGCGTGGCGATGCA
>DASVBK010000288.1:0-9935 GCA_036375875.1 Candidatus Nanopelagicales bacterium | reverse complement strand
CGGGTTCGGCATCTCGATGGACGACGCCGCGATCCCCGACCGTGAGCTGTTCATCGAGTGCCTGGCCGACGGCCTCGCGGAGGTCGTCGGCCATCCGGTGGCGCCCAGCGACCCGCTCGGCTGACCTGCACCCCGGGCACGGGGCTGGGGTGGGACCGGGCGGGTGGCGCCTGGCTGGGCGATGATCGATCGGTGCCCAACCGCCTGGCCGAAGCCCTCTCGCCCTACCTGCTGCAGCACGCGGACAACCCGGTCGACTGGTGGCCCTGGTGCGACGAGGCGTTCGCTGAGGCCCGGCGCCGGGACGTCCCGATCCTGCTGAGCGTCGGGTACGCCGCCTGCCACTGGTGCCACGTCATGGCCCACGAGTCGTTCGAGGACCCCGCGACCGCGCAGCTGCTCAACGCGCACTACGTGAGCATCAAGGTCGATCGGGAGGAGCGCCCGGACATCGACAGCGTCTACATGACCGCGACGCAGGCGCTCACCGGCCACGGCGGCTGGCCGATGACGGTGTTCCTCGACCACGAGGGCCGGGCGTTCCACGCCGGCACCTACTTCCCCCCGGTGGCGCGCGGGGGGATGCCCGCGTTCGCCGACGTGCTGCGTGGGGTTGCCCACACGTGGCGTACCAACCGGCCGTTGGTCCACGCCGCAGCCGACCAGCTCGAGGCAGCCATCGCCCGGCATGATGGTCGGTCCATGGTCGCGCCGCTGGCCAGCGGGGAGCGGGGGCCGGAGCTGCCCGGGCTCGACGCCATCGGTGCCGCAGTCGATCGGCTGGGTGGCTCGTTCGACGCGGCGCGCGGGGGCTTCGGCGGAGCCCCCAAGTTCCCGCCGTCGCTGGTGCTCGAGTTCCTGCTGCGGGCCGACGCGCTGGGCCCGGTGGCCGGGCGCCGTGGCCGGGCGCTGGAGATGGCGGGGGCGACCCTGGCCGCCATGGCCCGCGGGGGCATGTACGACCAGCTGGCCGGCGGCTTCGCGCGGTACTCGGTGGACGCAGACTGGGTCGTGCCGCATTTCGAGAAGATGCTCTACGACAACGCGCTGCTGCTGCGCGCGTACCTGCACTGGTGGCGGGCCACCGGCGATCAGCTCGCCCGGCGGGTCGTCGAGGAGACCGCTGGGTTCCTGCTCGACGAGCTGCGCACCCCCGAGGGTGGGTTCGCCTCCGCGCTGGATGCCGACAGCGCCGAGGGCGAGGGTGCGTTCGCCGTCTGGACGCGCACCCAGCTGGTGGACGTCCTCGGCGACCAGGACGGCGCGTGGGTGGCCGCGTGGTGCGAGGTGACCGAGCGCGGCACCTTCGAGCACGGGGCCTCGGTGCTGCAGCTGCGGGCCGACCCGGACGACCCGGCGCGATGGGCGCGCTGCCGCAGCGCGCTGCTGGCCGCGCGTCGGCAGCGCCCGCAGCCCGCGCGAGATGACAAGGTCGTGGCGGCCTGGAACGGCCTGGCGATCGCGGCCCTGGCCGAGGCGGGCGCCCTGTTGGCGCGTCCGGCCTGGGTCGCGGCCGCCCGCGGCTGCGCGCAGCTGCTGCTGGACCTGCACCGCGACCCTGCCTCGGGTCGGCTCGCGCGCGTCTCCCGCGGCGGCATCGTCGGCACCCACGCGCCGGGCGTCCTCGAGGACCACGCGGACGTCGCCGAGGGCCTGCTCGCGCTCTACCAGGTGACGGGGGAGGTGCGTTGGTTCCACGCCGCCCAGGCGCTGCTCGGCCACGTCCTGGCCCACTTCGGCGACGGCTCCGGCGGGTTCCACGACACGGCTGACGACGCCCCGGCGCTGGTGCGGCGTCCAGTCGACCCCACCGACGGGGTGGCCCCGTCCGGGTGGTCGGCGGCCGCCCAGGCGCTGCTCACCTCCGCGGCCCTGGGCGGCCCCGCCGAGCACCGCGATGCAGCGGAGGCCGCGCTGCGGGCCCTCGTGCCGCTGGCCGAGCAGGCGCCCCGGTACGCCGGCTGGGCCTGGTCCGCCCTGGCCGCAGTGGCCGCCGGCCCCAGCCAGGTGGCCGTGATCGTCCCCGACGACGCCACGATCCTCGATGCGCAGGGCCTGCCCGCGCAGCCGCTGCATCGGGCGGCACTGGCGTCGCCCGCGCCCGGCCTGGTCGTCGCCGTGGGCCGCGTCGGCAGCGTCGTTCCAGGTCTGCTCGCCGATCGCACGACACGGGACGGGCTGGCGACGGCCTACCCCTGCCGAGGCTTCGTGTGCGACCTGCCGACCACGCAGGTCGAGGGGCTGCGAGCCGCCCTCGAGCCCCGCTGACCGGCTCCCACGCGCGTGTCGCACGACTGCTCGGGCGTCCGCCGGGCTAGGGTGCGAACACCTGTTCGGGCGGAGGTGGGCATGCGCGTGCTGGGCGTGGACCCGGGGCTGACCCGGTGCGGCCTGGGCGTCGTCGAGGGGGGTGCCGGGAGGCCGTTGACGCTGTGCCACGTGGAGGTCGTGACGACGCCCGCGAGCGCATCGCTGCCCGATCGCCTCATCGCGGTTGCCAGTCGCGTGCGCGACCTCATCGACACCGCCGACCCCGACGTGGTGGCGGTGGAGCGGATGTTCAGCCAGCACAACCTGCACACCGTGATGGGCACCGCCCAAGCCTCGGGCGCCGCCGTGCTCGCCGCCGCTGAGGCAGGCCTGCCGGTGGTCTGGCACACCCCTTCAGAGGTGAAGGCCGCGGTCACGGGCAGTGGCCGCGCGGACAAGGCACAGGTCGCGGCGATGGTGGTGCGGATCCTGCGCCTGGCCGCCGCGCCGAAGCCGGTCGACGCCACGGATGCCCTCGCGCTGGCGATCTGCCATGTCTGGCGGGGCAGCGCCGCAGCACGGATCGACCTGGCAGCTGCAGCGGCGCCGGCGAGCCGGATCCCGCGGCGGGTGCCAGCGGGGCCGCGGGCCGCCACGCCGACGCGCAGCCCCCAGCGGCAGGCCTCCCTGGGCGTCCGGCGGGCTGCGCCGTGATCGCGTTCGTGCGGGGGACCGTGGCCAGCGTGGCCGGCGACCACGCGGTGGTGGACGTCGGCGGGGTCGGGCTGTCGGTGCTCTGCGGGCCGCGCACGCTGGCCGGCCTGCGGCTCGGCGGCCAGGCCCAGGTGGCGACGGCCCTGGTGGTCCGTGAGGACTCGCTGACCCTCTTCGGGTTCGTCGACGAGGAGGAGCGCCAGGCGTTCGAGGTGCTGCAGTCGGTGACCGGCATCGGGCCGCGCACGGCCCAGGCGATCCTCGCGGTGCTCACCGTCGACGAGCTGCGGACGGCCGTGGCCGCCGACGACCTGGTCACGCTGGCCAAGCCCCCCGGGATCGGCCGCAAGGGGGCAGCCCGGATCGCGCTGGAGCTCAAGGACCGGCTCGGGGCGCCGAGCGGGTCGGCCCAGGCGTCGGTGGCGCCCGTGGTCGACACCTGGTCCGGCCCCGTGGTCGATGGCCTCGTGGCCCTCGGCTGGCCGCTGCGCGAGGCCCGCGCCGCTGCCGAGTCGGTGCGACCGGAGGCCGAGGCGACCCTGGCCGAGGGCGGCCTGCCCTCGGTGCCGGGCCTGCTCCGCGCGGCCCTGCGGCACCTGGACCGGGCGTGAGCCGGGGGTCCGGCGGCCGGGGTGAGCTCCCTGAGCCGGCAGGTGAGGACGATCTGCTGGAGGGGGTCGCCCACGACGACGACCTCGCCGCGGAGGGTGCGCTGCGCCCGCGAAGCCTCGAGGAGTTCATCGGCCAGGAGCGGGTGCGCAACCAGCTGGGGCTGGTCCTCGAGGCGGCCCGGCACCGCGGCGCGCCGGCCGACCACGTGCTGCTGTCCGGCCCCCCGGGCCTGGGCAAGACCACGCTGGCCATGATCATCGCCCAGGAGATGGCCACCCCCCTGCGGATCACCTCCGGGCCCGCGATCCAGCACGCGGGGGATCTCGCGGCCGTGCTCAGCAGCCTCGTGCCCGGCGAGGTGCTCTTCCTCGACGAGATCCACCGGATGGCCCGGCCCGCCGAGGAGATGCTGTACGTCGCGATGGAGGACTTCCGCGTCGACATCGTGGTGGGCAAGGGCGCCGGGGCCACGGCGATCCCGCTGGAGCTGGCGCCCTTCACGTTGGTCGGCGCGACCACCCGCGCCGGGTTGCTCCCCGGGCCGCTGCGCGATCGGTTCGGGTTCACCGCGCACATGGACTTCTACGGCGATGCCGAGCTCGAGACGATCGTGCACCGCTCGGCGCGCCTGCTCGGGGTGGCGATCGACGCCGCCGGCGCCACCGAGATCGCCGGGCGCTCCCGGGGCACGCCCCGGGTGGCCAACCGGCTGCTGCGCCGCGTCCGGGACTTCGCCCAGGTGCACGGCGACGGCACCGTGGACCGTGCCACCGCACACGCCGCCCTGGACCTGTACGAGGTCGACCAGCTGGGCCTCGACCGGCTGGACCGCGCCGTGCTCACCGCCCTGCTGCGCACGTTCCGGGGCGGGCCGGTCGGCCTGTCGACCCTGGCCGTGGCGGTGGGGGAGGAGTCCGAGACGGTGGAGACGGTCGCCGAGCCGTTCCTGGTGCGCGCGGGCCTGCTCTACCGCACGCCGCGGGGCCGGGTCGCCACCGAGGCGGCGTGGCGTCACCTGGGCCTGGTCCCGCCCGTGCTGCCGGGGCACGCGGCGGCACCACCGCCTGCCCAGCCCTCGCTGGACCTCGGCCTGCCGGGGGAGTGACCGGGGCGGGGCTCGTCGGGCCGCGCGCCGAGCGACGGATCGGCCGCCGCGGGACCGCGGGGCCGCGCCGGCTGCGCGCCTGAGCGGGAGGGCCCTGGCACTGCGCCTAGAATCGGGCGCAATCGTGCGGAAAGGGCTGCGATGAACCCCCTCGACCTGCTGCTGCTCGCCCTCATGGCAGTGGCCTTCTGGCTGCTCATCCTGCGCCCTGCCAAGGTGCGCCGGCAGGCCCAGGCCAAGCTCGTCGCATCCCTGGCACCCGGCAAGCGGGTGATGACGGCCGGCGGCATCTTCGGCACGCTCGTGGGCGTCGACAGCAACCGGGTGCGCCTCGAGGTTGCCCCGGGCATGGTGCTCGAGCTGCTGCCGCAGGCCATCGCCGAGGTGCTGCCGGACGCCGAGGTGGACGCTCCGCCCGTCGCCGGGGCGCTCGACGCCCCGACCGACCCGGCGCTCGCGGCCCCGACCGACCCGGGCCCCGGCCCCACCCCGCGGGCCACCACCGGCGGGGACCCGGCTGATCCCGACGCGCCCGCAGGCGCCCCGACCTCCCGAGAGGCCGACCGTGGCTAGCACGCTGTCGAACTACCGCCCCTGGCGGGTGCTCCTGCCGTTCCTCGTCGCGGTGCTGGCGCTGTGCATCTGGTCGTTCTGGCCGGGGCAGAAGGCCACGCCGCAGCTCGGCCTGGACCTGCAGGGCGGCACCCAGGTGACGCTGCTGCCCAAGCCCGCACCGGGCACCGACGGCACGATCACCCAGGAGCAGCTCGACCAGACGGTCGCGATCATCCGCCAGCGCGTCGACGGCCTGGGCGTGGCCGAGGCGGAGGTGACGGTGCAGGGCTCGGGGTCCAACGCGGCCATCGTCGTCTCGGTCCCTGGCTCCGTGCCGCAGGACCGGCTCGTCGAGCTCGTCGGACGCACCGCCCAGCTGGCATTCCGTCCGGTCGAGGTGATCGGCGACCCGGCAGGGGTGGACCCGAACGCCGAGCCAACCGACACGGCCTCGCCGAGCGCCACCGCCACCGACGTGACGCCCTCGCCCACGGCAACCGCCGCCGAGCCGGCGCCCACGCCGACCGATGCCACGCCGTCCCCGAGCCCGACGGCCACCGACGCGACCGCCTCACCCAGCGCCACCCCCAGCGCGAGCCCGAGCCCCTCGCCCTCGGCCACCGTGGAGCAGCCCGAGATCCCCGTCCAGGCGGCAGCCAACGATGCGGAGTTCCAGGACCGGGCGCTGCGCCTGGACTGCACGATCCCCGAGAACCGCGCCGGCACCCCCGACGACACCGCGCTCTGGCTGGCGACGTGTGATCGTGACGGCACCGCCAAGTACCTGCTCCAGCCGGCCTTCATCAAGGGCACCCAGGTCACCAACGCGCAGGCGCAGCTCGACCCGCAGACCAACTCGTGGTCGGTGTCGCTCACGTTCGACGCCGCCGGCGCCAAGACGCTGGCCGAGGTGTCAACCGACCTGTACGACAACTCCCCGCCCCAGAACCAGTTCGCGATCGTCCTGGACGGCGTCGTCTACAGCGCCCCGTCGTTCATCGAGCCGATCAGCGGCGGGCAGGCCCAGATCACCGGGCAGTTCACGACCGAGGAGGCCGCCGACCTCGCCAACGTGCTGAAGTTCGGGTCCCTGCCGGTCAGCCTCGAGGTCGGCCAGGTCACCTCGATCACCCCGACCGTGGGCGCGGACTACCTGCATGCCGGCCTGCTCGCCGGGGCCATCGGCCTGATCCTCGTCGGGCTGTACCTGATGGGCTACTACCGGGCCCTGGGCCTGGTGGCCGTGGCCAGCCTCGTCGTGGCGGCGCTCATCTCGTACTGCCTGTTCGTGATCTTCGGCCGCCAGCTCGGCTTCACGCTGACCCTGGCCGGCGTGGCAGGTGCCATCGTGGCCATCGGCATCACCGCCGACTCGTTCATCGTGTACTTCGAACGCATCCGCGACGAGGTCCGTGAGGGCCGCAGCCTGCGCGTGGCCGCCGACGCCGGCTGGATCCGGGCCCGGCGCACCCTGCTGGCGGCTGACTTCGTGTCGCTGCTGGGCGCGGTCGTGCTGTACCTGCTGAGCATCGGCAGCGTCCGGGGCTTCGCCTTCGCGCTGGGCCTGACCACGGTGGTCGACGTGGTCGTCGCGTTCCTCTTCACGCGGCCCGTCGTCGCCCTGCTGGCAGCCACGCGCTGGTTCCAGTCCGGCAGCCGATGGACCGGGGTGGACCCGGAGCGGCTCGGCATCCATGAGCAACCCGCGCCGCGCACCGTGGCCGCGGCAGGGAGGCGGTAACCATGTCGCGACTGGGCAGGCTGGGCCACCAGCTCTACTCCGGCGAGGTGTCCTACGACATCGTCGGCCAGCGCCGGCGCTGGTACGTCATCTCCGGGGTGATCTTCCTCATCGCGGTGGGCTCGCTGGTCTTCCGCGGGCTGAACCTCGGCATCGAGTTCACCGGCGGTGCGGAGTTCCAGGTTCCGGCGGCGAGCTGCACCATCGAGCAGGCTCGCGGCGCGGCGCAGGACGCCGGCGGGGTGGTCTCCAGCGCCACGCAGCTGGGCAACGACTCCATCCGGATCACCACCGAGGCCGTCGACCAGCCGGAGAGCCTGAAGATCCGCAGCGCCCTGGCGCAGGCGTGCGGGGTCACCACCGAGGACGTCTCGGCGCAGGTGGTCGGGCCGACCTGGGGTGGCGAGATCACCCAGAAGGCCCTCACGGCGCTCGCGGTCTTCATCGGCCTGCTGAGCATCTTCCTGGCGATCTACTTCGACTGGCGGATGGCCGTCGCCGCGGTCGTCGCGCTCGTGCACGACATCGTGATCACGATCGGCGTCTACTCGCTGCTGCACTTCGAGGTCACGCCGAGCACCGTGATCGGCATCCTCACCATCCTCGGCTACTCGCTCTACGACACCGTGGTCGTGTTCGACAAGGTCAAGGAGAACACCCGCGGCATCCTCGGCCAGAGCCGCCAGACCTATTCGCAGGCGGCCAACCTGGCGGTCAACCAGACCCTCGTGCGGTCGGTGAACACCTCGATCGTCGCCCTGCTGCCGGTCGCCTCGATCCTGCTCGTGGGTGCGGGCCTGCTGGGCGCGGGGACCCTCAAGGACCTCTCCCTCGCGCTGTTCGTCGGCATGGCCGCCGGGACGTACTCGTCGATCTTCATCGCCACGCCGTTCCTCTGCCAGCTCATGGAGCGCCAGCCGCAGATGCAGGCCCTCGCCCGTCGGGTCCAGTCGCGCGGGGGCGGCACGACCCTGGCCAAGGAGGTGCGGGGCAGCGCCCAGACGACCGGCGCTGGACCGGCCGCCAAGGGCG
The DNA here is from genome assembly GCA_036375875.1 of Candidatus Nanopelagicales bacterium. Classification (GTDB taxonomy): domain Bacteria; phylum Actinomycetota; class Actinomycetes; order S36-B12; family CAIYMF01; genus Prado023. The sequence goes on along the minus strand of DASVBK010000288.1, from coordinate 1,926 downwards.
GGGGCGGCGGCACCGCGACCGCGGTGGTCGAGCGCCCCGACGACGAGCCGGCCTCGGAACCGACGCTCGATGCGGGGGGCGCGGCGGTGGACCCGTCGGCCGAGGCCATGGCCCGTGCCCGGGCTCGGCGCTCGAGCGGCCCGCGCAACCAGCCCAAGCGCACCCCCCGCTCGCAGCGCTGATCACCCCCTGACCTGCGGGTCGCCCCCTCGGGCCAGCCGGCCCACCGGGTGTCACCCCCGTCGCCGCTCGCCCGCGGCGTGCTCCGGCCCGGCGTACACTCGGCGCACACCGTCGAGGAGGTGGCGTGGCTGACCCGGAGGTGGTAGCTGGGCCCGAGCCCACGGTCGAGGCGACCACGGGCCTGCGCTCCCGGCTGTCCCGGATGATCAGCCCGACGCCGGTGCCGGTCGAGCTCGAGCCTGTGCTGCGCAGCCTGCGCCAGTTCCACCCCAAGAGTGACGTCAAGGTCGTGCTGCAGGCCTACGAGAGTGCCGCCTACCTGCACCGGGATCAGCAGCGCCGCTCGGGCGAGCCGTACATCACCCACCCGGTGGCAGTGGCGCAGATCCTGGCCGACCTCGGCATGACGGCCCCCACGCTGGCCGCGGCCCTGCTCCACGACACCGTCGAGGACACCGGATATTCCCTCAAGCAGCTGCGCAGCGAGTTCGGTGACGAGATCGCCGCGCTCGTCGACGGTGTCACGAAGCTCGACAAGGTGCAGTACGGCGAGGCGAGCGCCGCCGAGACGGTGCGCAAGATGGTCGTGGCGATGGCGCGTGACATCCGCGTGCTGGTGATCAAGCTCGCCGATCGCCTGCACAACATGCGCACCCTGCAGTACCTGGCGGCGGAGAAGCAGACGATCAAGGCGCGCGAGACGCTGGAGATCTACGCGCCGCTGGCCCACCGGCTGGGCATGAACACGGTGAAGTGGGAGCTCGAGGACCTCTCCTTCGCCACGCTGCACCCGAAGATGTACGAGGAGATCGTGCGGCTGGTCAGCCAGCGCGCCCCCGCCCGCGAGCAGTACCTCGAGCACGTCATCGGCGACATCGACACGAAGCTGCGCGGCGCGCGCATCCGGGCCACGGTGACGGGTCGGCCCAAGCACTACTACTCCGTCTACCAGAAGATGATCGTGCGCGGGCACGACTTCTCCGACATCTACGACCTGGTCGGCGTGCGGATCCTGGTGGACTCGGTGCGCGACTGCTACGCCGTGCTCGGCACGCTGCACGCGGCCTGGAACCCCCTGCCGGGGCGGTTCAAGGACTACATCGCGATGCCCAAGTTCAACATGTACCAGTCGCTGCACACCACCGTGATCGGGCCGGAGGGCAAGACGGTCGAGGTGCAGATCCGCACCCACGAGATGCACCGCGCCGCCGAGTACGGCATCGCCGCGCACTGGCGGTACAAGCAGCAGGAGGTGGGCGGCAAGCTCGGCCCCGACGACCTGGGGTGGCTGCGCCAGCTGGTCGAGTGGCAGCGCGAGACCGAGGACCCGGGGGAGTTCCTCGAGAGCCTGCGCTACGACCTGGGCTCCACTGAGGTGTTCGTGTTCACCCCGCGCGGTGACGTGATCGCCCTGCCCAGCGGCTCGACGCCCGTGGACTTCGCCTACGCCGTGCACACCGAGCTGGGCCACCGCTGCGTGGGGGCCCGGGTGAACGGTCGCCTGGTGCCGCTGGACAGCCCGCTGTCGAACGGCGACTCGGTCGAGGTCTTCACGACCAAGGCCGAGGGTGCCGGGCCCAGCCAGGACTGGCTCACCTTCGTGCGCAGCCCTCGGGCCAAGAGCAAGATCAAGGCCTGGTTCTCCAAGGAGCGCCGCGAGGAGGCCATCGAGAAGGGCAAGGACCAGCTGCTCAAGTCGATGCGCAAGGAGGGCGTGGCCGTGCACCGGCTGCTGTCCAACGC
>DASVBK010000275.1:0-2670 GCA_036375875.1 Candidatus Nanopelagicales bacterium | reverse complement strand
GCGGCAGCCCGCCAACCCGGGTCCGCCGGGTCGATCCCGGGGTCGAACACGACGCCCCAACGCACCTCCGACGTCGCCGGCGAGCGCCGGGCGTTGAGCATCGCCCCGCCCGTGCGGCCGTCAGGATGCCCCAGCGTCACGTGCTGGGAGGCGACGACCGTCCACTGCACCCGCTCGCGCACGACGCCGGGGACCTGACCGGGCTCGGCGAAGCGCAGGCGCACCTGGCGCGCCCGTTGGCCCGGGACCGGAGCCAGGACCAGGTCGAGGAACTCCTCGGACCAGGCGCCCCGCACGACCTCGTCCCACGGCACCCGCCCGATCCCGGGCATGTGGATCGCGAGGTCGGTGCACGCGCAGACCTGGCCGTCGGTCAGCTCACCCCACGCCAGCAGGCGCTCGGCCGGCGGCGGCTCCGACGCATCGGCACCCCCTGCGGCGCCGGCCGCGAGCAGGGCCGCCACCCGCGGATCCAGCGATCGACGCAGTCGCATCACGACTCCTCCTGGCCCACCCGCGCAAGCTCGCGACGGTAGGCCTCGAGCTCCATCACGTCGGCGAGCACCGCGGCAGCCCGCTGGGCGTCGCCCACCTGGTCGAGCTGGCCGAGCTCGCGCTTGAGGTCAGCCAGCCGGCGGCCCGCCTCGTCGGAGAGCAGCCGCGCCACGATCGAGGTGGCGTACCGGGCGTCCGGCTCGCCCGCCGTGATCAGCGGCTCCACCGCGAGCTCGCGCACCAGGCCACGCACGGAGTCGTCGGGGCACGCCGCGAGCACCGCCTCGACCCACGCCTGGCCGCCCTGGCGGCCGCCGACGCCGCCTGCGTCGGTGATCGCCACCCTGACCTCGTCGTACCGCGGGTGACGGAACGACCCCTCCTGCGCCGAGGCGAACCAGTCCCCGACGAGCTCGGGCACCTGGAGCGCGCACTTGAGCGACTCACGCTCGACGAACAGCGCGGGAGCCCGCGGGTCGGGGCGCGGCGCACGCTGCGGACCCTGCGGCTTGGGCGCGTCCGCGGCGGCGACAGCGGCCTGCGTCTGGTGCTGGGCCGCTCCACCGCGCCCGCGTGACGGTGCGGCGCTCGCTCGCGCGGCTGCCCCGACCGCCGAGCGCACCTCAGCCTCGGGCACGCCCACCCATCCGGCGAGCAGCCGCGCGTACTCCGGGCGCAGGGCCGCGTCACGGATCCGCGCCACGAGGGGGGCCGCGCGTCGCACCGCCCCCACCCGGCCCTCGGCCGTGGACAGGTCGAAGCCCGCCAGCGCCGAGCGGATCGCGAACGCGAACAGCGGCGTGCGGGCCGCCACAAGCTCGCGCACGGCCGCGTCGCCCCGGGCCAGCCGCAGCTCGCACGGGTCCATGTCGTCGGGCGAGATGGCGATGAACGTCTGCGCGACGAAGCGCTGGTCGCCCTCGAACGCGCGCAGGGCGGCCTTCTGGCCCGCGGCGTCGCCATCGAAGGTGAAGATCACCTCGCCGCCGAACGTGTCGTCGTCGACGAGGTACCGGCGCACCAGCGCCGCGTGGTCGGGGCCGAATGCGGTGCCGCAGGTGGCCACCGCGGTGGTCACGCCGGCCAGGTGCGCGGCCATCACGTCGGTGTACCCCTCGACGACCACCACCTGCTTGCGCCTGGCGATCTCGCGGCGCGCCAGGTCCAGGCCGTAGAGCACGTGCGACTTGCGGTACAGCGGCGTCTCCGGGGTGTTGAGGTACTTCGGCCCGTCGTCGTCGTCGAACAACCTGCGTGCGCCGAACCCCAGCACGTCGCCCGACGCATCCCGGATGGGCCACACCAACCTGCCGCGGAACCGGTCGTAGGTGCCCCGGTGGCCCTGCGAGGCCAGGCCCGCCGCAAGCGACTCGGCGTCGCTGAACCCGGCTGAGCGCAGGTGCCCGAGCAGGCCGTCCCACGAGCGCGGCGCGAAACCAACGCCGAAGTGCGCCACGGCAGCGTCGTCGAACCCCCGCTCGGCCAGGAACTGCCGGCCCAGCGCAGCCTCGGGCGCCACCAGCTGCCGTACGAACCAGTCCGCGGCCACCTTGTTGGCCTGTGCCAGCCTGGTCCGGTTCGGCCCACGCTGCTCGGGGCGGGCGCCGTCCTCGTAGCGCAGCGTCACTCCCGCGCGGGCCGCCAGCTTCTCGATGGCCTCGGTGAACGTGAGGTGGTCGTGCTTCATGAGGAAGTCGACGACGTCGCCGCCCTCGCCGCAGCCGAAGCAGTAGTAGAGGCCGCGTGCGGGCGTCACGTGGAAGCTGGGCGAGCGCTCGTCGTGGAACGGGCACAGCCCCTTGAGCGAGCCTGCGCCGGCCGAGCGCAGCGTGACCACCTCGCCGATCACCTGGTCGACCCGGACCCGCTCGCGGACCAGTGCGACGTCCTCGGAGCGCACCCGGCCTGCCATGCTGCGCATCCTAGGAGGCGGCCGCGACACGGTCCGGTGGATGCGATCGTTCATCCACCGTTCCGCGCGTGGCACCGCGGTGCACGGCCGACCACATGGGAGGATCTGGGCATGTCAGCGCCGGCGGTCCTGCTCGAGTGGAGCCCCAGCCGGCCGGCCCGCTCGCGGCGCCGCCGGGCTCGTCGTCGCTTCGCGGTCTTCACCAGTGCGGTCGCGCTGGTGGTGCTGGCGGGGCCGACCGCCGCCATCGCCGACGTGTACCG
>DASVBK010000099.1:0-3762 GCA_036375875.1 Candidatus Nanopelagicales bacterium | reverse complement strand
CTGCTGGTCGGGCAGGCCCTCGACGACGCCTTCCCGAACCTGCTCCCCGAGGGTGAGACGCTCGGCGACATCCGCCAGGTGCTGCGCACCGGGGCCCTGCTGGTCCGCTCGATCCAGCGGACGCGGCCCGATGGTTCGCCGTGGGAGGAGCGTCCGGGCGAGCTGCGGATCGTGCGCTCTGGTCGCCGGGTCGTGCTCACCTGGCGGTCCGTGGACGCGACATGACCGAGCCTGCCCGGGGGCCCGTACGGATGGCCGGGGCGCTCACCCCGGGGGAGGCCGAGGTCTGGGGCGACGAGCAGGAGGCCGTCGCCGGGGTGCTGCGGTGGGTGGCTGACCGGGTCGCCCGCTCCAGCGACCCGAAGACCACCGCGCGGCCCGCGTCGGAGCTGGCGGCGGCGGCCGGGCAGACCGTCACGGCGCAGGGCATCGGCTGGCAGCGCGCGCTCGACGTGTTCGACCGCGTCCTGGTGCCCGCCACCCGCGCCCAGGACGACCCGATGAACCTGGCCTACATCCCGTCCGCCCCCACCCGGGCCTCGGTCGCCTTCGACCTGGCCACGAGCGCCGCCAACGTGTTCGCCGGCCTGTGGGAGGTCGGCGCGGGCGCGATCCACGCCGAGAACGAGGCGCTGGCGTGGATCGCGTCGCTGCTCGGCTGGCCAGCCACGGCCGGGGGCACGTTCGTCTCCGGCGGCACGATGGGCAACCTCTCGGCGCTGGTGACCGCGCGCGAGACGATCCGTGCCCGCCGCGGCATCCAGCACCCACCCGGTGGTTGGGCGATGGCCTGCACGGCCGAGGCCCACTCCTCGATCCGGGTTGCCGCACGGGCGATGGACGTCGACGTCGTGCCGGTGGCCGAGGATGCGCGCGGCCACCTCACGGGCCGGGCCCTTGCTGCGGCGCTGGGCGATCGGCAGGACGTGTTCGCCGTGGTCGCCTCGGCGGGCACGACGAACGCCGGCGTGGTGGACGACCTCGCCGACGTGGCCGCGGTCTGCGCGGAGCGCGGCCTGTGGCTGCACGTCGACGGCGCGTACGGCGGCGCAGCCCTCGCCGCACCGAGCGTGCGCCACCGGTTCCGCGGGATCGAGGCCGCCGACAGCTTCATCGTCGACCCGCACAAGTGGCTCTTCGCGCCCTACGACTGCTGCGCCCTGGTGTACCGCGACCCCCGCACCGCCCGGGCGGCGCACTCCCAGCACGCGACCTACCTCGACGAGGTCGACCGGGAGGAGTGGAACCCGTCGGACCTCGCCATGCACCTGACCCGGCGCGCGCGGGGCCTGCCGTTCTGGTTCTCGCTGGCGGTGCACGGCACCCAGCGCTACCAGGCGGCGATCGAGCGGGCGCTGGCCGTGGCGCGCGAGGTGGCCGCAGGCATCGACGCCGCCGAGCACCTGCGCCTCGTGCAGCCGCCGGAGCTCTCGGTGCTGCTCTTCGAGCGGCCAGGGTGGGGCCCCGAGGAGTACCGCGCGTGGTCCAGCGAGCAGGCCCATGCCGGCACGATCCTGTGCCTGCCCACCGGCTGGGGGGGTCGCACCGTGATGCGCCTGGCGTTCGTGAACCCGGCGACGCAGCCGGAGCGGGTCCTCGAGGCCCTGGCCACGATGCGCTGAGCCCCCACCAGCCGACCACCCCGGCCCCGGCCCCGCCGCCTGGCCCCGCGGCCCCCCGCCCCCGACCCCCGCGGCCAGCCCTGCCCCCGCGATCGCTCCACGTTCGGGACCGCCCGGGGCGACTTGATCCAAGTTCGGACGCGTTCAGCGCACCGAAACTTGGACGAAACGCCTCAGGCGCCGGGCGGCCTGGCCCGCCCGCCACCTCGCGGCCCCTGGCCCCGCGGCCCCGCGCCCCGGCTCCCGCGGCCCCCCCGCCCCCGCAGACCGCTCCACGTCCGGGACCGCCGGGGGCGACTTGAGCCAAGTTCGGACGCGCTCAGCGCACCAGGACTTGGACGAAACCCCTCAGGCGCCTGGCTGCCTCTGCGCCGCCGGCCGCGCGCGCCGCGTGCGCTGCGCTGGCGGTAGCGTCGAGCCGACTCGTCCCGAGGGAGGATCCCATGCGTCGCGCCGCTGTCGGGCTGGGCACGGCCGTCACCGCAGCTGCCGCCGGGGCCGTGGCGGTGAAGATGGGCGCGAGCATCCAGCCAGCGGCTTTCCCCGACCTGCCCGTGCCCAGTGCGCCGCCGGCCGACACCCTGGCCCTGCCCGGAGGCCTGCCGGCCCCGGTGGCCCGCTGGATCCGTGGCATCCATGGCCACGAGCTGCCGATCATCACCTCGGTGGTCGTCACCGGCCGCGGCCGGATCAACCCGTTCGGGGTGTGGCTGCCGGCCCGGTTCCGCTTCGTGCACGACGCCGGCTACGGCTACCGGCACTACATCGAGGCCACCCTGTTCGGCCGGTCGGTTCTGGCGGTGAACGAGCGCTACGTCGACGGCCACGCGCTCATGGAGGTCCCCATCCTCGGCGACGACTCCGGGCCGAAGGTGGTGCAGGCGGCCAACCTCGGGATGTGGGCCGAGCTGGCCGCCGCCGCGCCGAGCGTGCTGGTCACCGACTCGCGCGTGGCCTGGCGGCCGATCGACGACGACACCGCGACGCTGCTGGTGCCCACCCACGACGGCGACCGGGACTCGTTCACCGCCCGGTTCGACCCGACCACCGGCTGCCTGGCCAGCCTGGAGACCTGGCGCTGGCGCAGCTCCAACGAGCCCGCGAAGGTGCTGTGGATCGCGACGACCGAGCCCGGGCCGCACGTCGGGCCCTACCGGCTGCCGTCCGTGGGCACCGCGACCTGGGCGGACAAGGGCGAGCCCTGGGCTCGCTTCGTCACGGAGGACCTGCGCTACAACCTCGACGTCTCGGCGTACCTGCGCAGCCGCGGCATCGCCTGGGCGGCGCCCGAGCTCGCCGCCGGTCAGTAGCTGGGCTTCTCCGGCTCGATCTGGTCGACCCAGGCGACGATGCCGCCCCCCACGTGCACGGCGTCGGCGAACCCCGCGTCCTTGAGCACGGCGAGCACCTCGGCCGAGCGCACCCCGCTCTTGCAGTGCACCACGATCGGCGTGTCCTGCGGCATGCCGGCCAGCGCCGCGCCGGAGAGGAACTCGCCCTTGGGGATGAGCACCGCCCCGTCGATCGCGACGATCTCGTGCTCGGCGGGCTCGCGGACGTCCACGAGCAGGAAGTCGCGCTCGCCGGCGGCGCGCTCGTCGAGCATCCCGGCGAGCTCGCGCACTGAGATCGTCGAGCCGCGCACCGCCTCCGACGCATGCTCGGAGACCGCGCCGCAGAACGCCTCGTAGTCGATGAGCTCGGTCACCGTCGGGTGCTCGCCGCACACCGCGCAGTTGGGGTCCTTGCGCACCTTCACGGTCCGGTAGGCCATGTCGAGCGCGTCGTAGATCATGAGCCGGCCCAGCAGCGGCTGGCCGATGCCGGTGAGCAGCTTGATCGCCTCGGTGACCTGGATCGAGCCGATCGAGGCGCACAGCACACCGAGCACGCCGCCCTCCGCGCAGGACGGCACCATGCCGGGCGGCGGCGGCTCGGGATACAGGCAGCGGTAGCAGGGGCCGTGCTCGGCCCAGAACACCGACGCCTGGCCGTCGAAGCGGTAGATCGAGCCCCACACGTAGGGCTTGCCGAGCAGCACGCAGGCGTCGTTGACCAGGTAGCGCGTCGCGAAGTTGTCCGTGCCGTCGACGATGAGGTCGTACTGGGCGAACAGGTCCATGACGTTGCTGGAATCGAG
>DASVBK010000261.1:0-4280 GCA_036375875.1 Candidatus Nanopelagicales bacterium | reverse complement strand
GAGCGCGGCTCCACCGTCATCGTCACGCCCTCGACGGCCTTGAAGTCGCCGTAGTAGATGTCGAGGTCCTTGACGTCGATGCGCTTGGCCATGGGGATCGGTGCCTTCTGTCGTTTCTCGGATGCCGTTGGGCGGGTTGCGGATCGGGCCGGAGCGGAACGCCGGCGGTCAGCTCTTGACCTTGCTGAAGCGGCCGATGAGCCGGCCCAGCAGGTTGAGCGCGAAGATGAGCAGGATGAGGGTGAGGGCGGCGCCCCACACCCGGTCGACGGCGGGCTGGAGGCTCTCGCCGCGGTCGTTGTTGATCATGCTGGGCAGGGTCGCCATCAGGCCGCCGAAGAGGTCGGAGGCGATGACCTTGGTGTACGGACCGAGGATGATCAGCGGCGCGGTCTCGCCCATCACGCGTGCCAGACCGAGCAGGATCCCCGTGATGATTCCTGAGAACGCCGTCGGGAGAACGACCTTGAGGATGGTCTTCCACTTCGGCACCCCCAGCGCGTACGACGCCTCGCGCAGCTCGTTGGGCACCAGCTTGAGCATCTCCTCGGTGGAACGCACCACCGTCGGGATCATCAGGATCACCAGCGCCAGGGTCACGGCGAACGGCACCCGCTGCAGGCCCATCGTGGAGACCCAGAGGGCGTAGATGAACAGCGCGGCGACGATCGACGGGATGCCGGTGAGGATGTCGACCATGAACGACACCAGCCGCGCGAGCCGGCCCCGGCCGTACTCGACCAGGTAGATCGCGGTGAAGACGCCGATCGGCACCGAGATGACGGCGGTGACCAGGGCCAGCAGCAGGGTGCCCTGGATGGCGTGCGCGGCGCCGCCTCCGACCCGGCGGGGGGTGATGCCCGCCTGGGAGTTGGTCCACCACTGCGACTCGAGCAGCATCTGGCCGCCCTTGAGGAGCGTGGCGCCGAGGATCCACACGAGCGGCACCACCGCGATGACGAACGCGACCCACATGACGACTCGAGCGAGGAGGTCCTTGGCCGCCCGCGACGACGACTTCGACGCCAGCTCGGGCCGGCGCGGCGTCTGCGGCGGGGAGGTGGTGCTGGTCTCGAGCTGCACGGTGCTCATTCGGTGAAGGCCTTCCTGCGCTCGATGACGATGCGGGCGATGGCGTTGACCGCGAAGGTGAGCACGAACAGCATCAGGCCGGCCGCGATGTAGGCACCGGTCTTCTGCGGGCTGTCGAACTCGCTTGCGCCGCTGGCGATCCGCGACGCGAAGGTCGACCCGCCGTTGAAGAACGACCAGCTCCACCCGGTGGTCGAGTTCAGGCCGGACAGCAGGATGACGACGGCGAGCGTCTCCCCGAGCGCACGGCCCAGGCCCAGCATCGAGGCGCTGATGACGCCGGGCCTCCCGAACGGCAGCACGGCCGTGCGGATCATCTCCCACTGCGTGGCGCCCAGCGCCAGGGCTCCCTCCTTGTGCGCCGTGGGCACCTGCTGGAACACCTCGCGGGAGATCGCCGTGATGATCGGCAGGATCATGATCGCGAGGATGAGGCCGGCGAAGGCGAGGGTGCTCTTGGCGCTCACCCCGGCGTCCTCGAAGACCGGGAGCCAGCCGAAGACCTTGGACAGGGCCTGCTGGAAGGGCGTGAAGTACTGGCCGGCGATGGTGAGCCCCCAGAACCCGTAGACGATCGACGGCACGGCGGCCAGCAGGTCGATCGTCGCCGCCGCGGGCCCGCGCAGCCAGCTCGGGGCGTACTGGGTGAGGAACAGGGCCACCGCGACACCGAGCGGCACCGCGACGAGCATCGCGATGATCGAGGTGACCAGCGTGGCCCAGAACATGTCGAGGATGCCGAAGCGGGGCTCGGTGCCGCTCGGCACCCACTCCCTCGAGGTGAAGAAGTTGACGTTGTTGTTCAGCAGGGCCGGCACGGCCTGGACCACCAGGAAGGTGCCGACCAGGGCGACGATGCCCACGACGAGGAGGCCGGCGCCCCGGGAGAGCCCGCTGAAGACGCGGTCCCCGAGGCGTCCGGTGGAGGCGCGGTCGCCGCTGAGCGGTGGTCGGCCGTCCGGACCGGGTTCCTCGTCGACCAGGCTGCGGCCGGTGATCGTGGGTGTCACGTCGGGTGGCCCTTCTCGTGGTGCCGGGGGCGGGCCGGTTCGCGGCCCGCCCCCGTGGGGTCGGTCGGCGCCTCAGCGCCGGAGGGTGTGGGTCAGGACAGGGCCTGGATGGCGCTCGCGACCTCGGACTGCACCGAGGCGGGCAGCGGCGCGTAACCGATCTCCTCGAGGCTCTTCTGGGTGTCCGGGGAGGCGAAGTGCGTGAGGAACGCCTTGATGTCGGCGGCCTTGGCGGCGTCCTTGTTCTTGGAGCAGACGATCTCGTAGGTCACCAGCAGGATCGGGTAGGCCCCGGCCTCCTTGGTGGCGTAGTCGAGCTTGAGGCGCAGGTCGTTGCCCTCGCCGTCCTTCTTGGCGGCCTCGACGGCCTTGCCCACGCTGTCGGCGGTCAGCTCGACGGCGCCGCCGCCGTTGTCGACCTGGGCGATGCTCAGGTCGTTGTCCTTGGCGTAGCTCCACTCGACGTAGGTGATGCCACCGTCGGTGGACTTCACGCCCTCGGCGACCCCGGCCGACTTCTCCTTGCCCTCACCCTTGCCGCTCCACACCTTGGCCGGGTCGGCGGTCCAGGCGTCGGGCGCCGCGGTGTTGAGGTACTTGGTGAAGTTCTCGGTGGTGCCCGACTCGTCGGAGCGGAAGAACACCTTGATGGCGGTCGACGGCAGGGTGACGCCCGGGTTGATCGCGGCGATGGCCTTGTCGTTCCAGGTGGTGATCTTGCCGTTGAAGATGTCGGCCGCCACGGCGGGGGTGAGGATGAGCTTGTCGACGCCCTTGACGTTGTAGGCGATCGCGATCGGGCCGGTCACCATCGGGAGGTTCCAGGCGGGGGAGCCGCAGGTCTTCGCGGCCGCGTCGGCCTCGACGACGCCGTCCTTCTCGACGGTCTTCAACGCCGAGTCCGACCCGGCGAAGTCGACCTGCCCGGCGATGAACTGCTTGATGCCGGCACCCGAGCCGGTCGGGTTGTAGTTCACGGTCGCCTTCGGGCACTTCTCGAGGAAGCTGGCGGCGGCCTCCTCGAAGGCGTTCTTCTGCGCCGAGGAGCCCTCGGCGTTCAGGGTGCCCTCGAAGCAGTCGCCGGATGCCGCGGAGCCGGTGGCGGAGGAGCTCGACGACGAGGCGGATCCGGTGTTGTTGTCGGAACCGCAGCCCGCGAGGGCGATCGAGCCGACCAGGGCGAGAGCCGCCACCTGGCCGAGACGGGTGTTCTTCACTGTGTGTACCTCTCGGAGGACAAGGGTCAGGGAGGCGGGCGACGCTGCCCGACACGAGTGAACGTAGGGACGCCGGGTGACGCGATTGCCCGCAGCGGGTGAACGCACCGTGAACGGCATCCGGACATTCGTGGTCCGGACGGTCAGGGCCAGGTAGCCGACCTGCCCGGCCACCCACCGTGGATGCCGGGTGCGCGCCGGCGCCGGCGTGCGCGGGTCCGCGCCGCCCAGCAGCGGCGGCGCTCAGCGGCGGCGCCGCTCAGGGGCGGTGGCGCTCCACGGCGACCACGCGCGCCTCGTCGCCGCGCCCGACCACGTGGCAGACCAGGGCCTCGCCCTTGACGAGCTTCTCGTCGCGCGCCTCGGCGAACTCCTCGACGACCTCCACCGAGGCCGGCTTGTCGAGGTCGAGCCGGCCGGCGAGGTCGTCGAGCAGCGCGGGCAGCACCGGCCCGTGGGTGCACAGCAGTGCCGGCTCGCCCCGCTGCACGAGGCGGGACAGGTGGCGGTGGGCCTTGTCGGGGGCGGCCTCGAAGCCCTCCTCCGACAGCCCGCGGCGGGTGCGCAGCTTCACCGCCGCCGACACGGCGTACGGCTCCACCGTGCGCAGGCACCGCTCGGAGGGGGAGGTGACCACCCGGGTCACGCCGTACGCGGTGAGCACGGCGCTGAGGGCGACCGCCCGGGCGCGGCCCTCGTCGTCGAGCGGGCGCTGGGTGTCGTCGGCCCCGCTCCAGCTGCCCCGGGCGACCGCGTGGGCGTGGCGCACGAACACCAGCGGCCAGGTGTCGAGCCGGTCGGTCTGCTGCAGCCGCACCAGCGCGAGCAGCTGGTCGCGGTCGCGGGCGTAGTCGAGGCGGGCGTGGGCCTCGGGCACGGGGACCCAGACCACCTCGTCGATCTCGTTGAGCAGGTGCCCGTCGCCGCCGGTGACCCGGGCCGACCAGTAGCGCACCACCTT
>DASVBK010000098.1:0-8187 GCA_036375875.1 Candidatus Nanopelagicales bacterium | reverse complement strand
CCGTCCGCGGCCTGCTCGCCGGGGACGTCGACGGGGTCATCAACCGGCTGGGCCTGGTGAAGAAGTCCGAGTTGCACGCTGTGCGGGCGCAGCTGCATCGGCTCGAGCGGCGGCTCGGCGACGTCCGGGGCGAACGGTGAGCCAGTCCCTCGGAGAGTCAGCGGCGGAAAGCGCGCCGCCGCCCGACCCGGCGCAGGGCGCAGCGGTGCCAGCGGCGCCGGAGGCGTCCGCGATGCCCCAGCAGCCCGGGGCCTCGGCGGTCCCCGGGCCGGCTGCGCACCCCGAGGCAACCGAAGCAGCGGTGAACCCGGCGCCTGGCGAGCAGGCGCTGCCGCCGACCGGTGACCCCCGGGTCGACGATGCCCTCTCGCGGCTGGCGGAGGCAGGCAGCCTGCCCCTGGCCGAGCAGGTCGAGGTCTACGCCGACATCCACCGCCGGCTCTCGGGGGTCCTGGCTGATCCAGGCTCCCGAGCCTAGGTGCCGTGGCCCGGCGACGGCTGGACGCCGAGCTGGTGCGACGCGGCCTGGCCCGCTCGCGGGAGCAGGCCCAGCACCTGATCGGCGAGGGCCGCGTGCGGGTGGCGGGGGCGGTCGCGACGAAGGCAGCCACGCAGGTGGAGCCATCCGTGGCACTCACGGTGGCCGCGGCGGCGCAGGGCCAGGAGTACGTCTCCCGCGGTGCGCACAAGCTGCTCGGCGCGCTGGCCGCGTTCGACGCGGCGGGAACGCTGGTGGCCGGCCGGCTCGCCCTGGATGCTGGGGCCTCGACCGGAGGGTTCACCGACGTGCTGCTGCGTCGGGGGGCAGCACACGTGGTGGCGATCGACGTCGGCTACGGCCAGCTGGCCTGGCCGATCCAGTCCGACCCCCGGGTCACGGTCATGGATCGCACGAACGTGCGGTCCCTTACCCCTGACGTGCTGCCCTATCGCCCGCAGCTCGTCGTGGCCGACCTGTCCTTCATCTCACTGCGTCTGGTGCTGCCGGCGCTCGTCGCGGTGGTGAGCCAGGACGCCGACCTGCTGCTCATGGTGAAGCCGCAGTTCGAGGTGGGTCGGGACGTCCTGGCCTCCTCGGGCAGCGGCGGGGTGGTGCGGGCCCCCGAGGCTCGGGCGGCGGCAGTGCTGGCAGTCGCGCGGGCGGCCCACGAGCTGGGACTGGGCACCGCAGGCGTGGTCGCCAGTCCCTTGCCGGGCCCGAGCGGCAATGTCGAGTACTTTCTGCACCTGAGGGCCGATGCCGGTCTGCCGGATCCTCGCGCCGTGGAGCGTGCGGTGGCGCAGGGGCCGGCCTGAGCCGCGTCGAGGACCAGGAGGAGCCGGTGGACGCTGGGCGCACCGTCCTGCTGGTGACCAACACCCGGCGGCCCGAGGCGATCGAAGCGGCCCGACTGACCGCCCGCGCCCTGCTCGAGCGGGGTGTGGCGGTGGCGGCCCCGAAGGACGAGTGGGCCGCGCTGGGCATCGGGGCGATCCGGTCGGTCGATGCGGTCACCGAGGGCGCAGCCGCCGCCGGGTGCGAGCTCGTCGTGGTGCTCGGTGGCGACGGCACGCTGCTGCGGGGCGCCGAGCGGGCCCGGGGCTCGGGGGTGCCGTTGCTGGGTGTGAACCTGGGCCACGTCGGGTTCCTCGCCGAGCTCGAGCGCGAGGACCTGCAGGAGGTCGTCGACGCCGTGGTCGCCCGGGACTACCGCGTCGAGCAGCGCATGACGGTGGATGCCCGCATCCTCTGCGACGGCGTGGAGGTGGTGCACACCTGGGCCCTCAACGAGGTCTCGGTGGAGAAGGCACCCGAGGACCGCATGCTCGAGCTGATGGTCGAGATCGACGGCCGGCCGCTCTCGCGCTGGCTGTGCGACGGTGTGGTCTGCGCGACGCCCACGGGCTCGACGGCCTACGCGTTCTCCGCAGGTGGTCCGGTGGTCTGGCCGGAGGTCGCCGCCCTGCTCGTCGTACCGCTGGCCGCCCATGCCCTCTTCGCCCGACCGCTGGTGGCGGCACCCACCAGCCTCATCGCGATCGACAGCGTGGCGCCGAACAAGCAGGGCGTGCTGTGGGCCGATGGCCGGCGCGCCTACCCGCTGCCGCGCAACGCGCGCATCGAGGTGCGCCGCCACCCCGAGCCGGTGTCGTTCGCCCGGCTGCGCGATGCGCCGTTCACCGACCGACTGGTGGCCAAGTTCGAGCTGCCGATCGAGGGCTGGCGTGGGACCGCGGAGGGCCGCCGGTGATCCACGAGCTGCGGATCTCCGGGCTCGGCGTGATCGAGGACGCGACCTGCGGGTTCGCCCCGGGATTCACCGCGGTGACCGGGGAGACCGGTGCCGGCAAGACGATGGTGGTCTCCGGCCTCGGCCTGCTGACCGGCGCACGGGCCGATCCGGCACTGGTCCGGGTCGGTGCGGAGCAGGCCGTCATCGAGGGGTGGTTCGACGCCGCGCCCGCCGAGGCCGCGCAGCTGGTCACCGAGGCGGGCGGGAGGATCGACGACGACGGTCTCGTCGCCGCGCGGATCGTTGCCGCGCGTGCCCGCAGCGTGCTCGGCGGCCGCGGCGTGCCCACCGCCGTGCTCGGCGACGTGATCGGCCAGCTGCTCGTGATCCACGGGCAGCACGACCAGACCAGGCTCGGCGCCCGCGCACTGGGCCTGCTCGACGCCTTCGCGGGCGCTGCGACCCAGGCCCTGGCCGCCGAGGTCGCCCAGCAGTACGCGGCGCTGCGCACCGTCGAACGTGAGCTCGAGGCGCTGCGTACCAGCGCGATGGAGCGCGCGCGCGAGCTCGACCTGCTCGAGTTCGGCCTGCGGGAGATCGCCGAGGTCGACCCGAAGCCCGGCGAGGACGCGCACCTGGCGGCCGAGACCGAGCGACTCTCGCACGCCGATCTGCTCCTGGGTGCCGCCACCACGGCGCGCGAGGCGCTGACCAGCGAGGCCGAGCGGGACGGCCCCGCGGATGTGATGGGGCTGCTCGCGGCAGCCAGGCGCGCCCTCGACGGCGCCGTCGCGCACGACGACGCCCTCGCCGAACCCGTGGCGACAGTGCGCTCGCTCATGGCCCAGGTCGCCGAGCTCGCCTCGGACCTGGCCGGCTACGCCCAGGACGTCGACGCCGACCCGCGACGGCTGGCTGCGGTGCAGGAGCGGCGGGCGGACCTGGCGCGGCTGACCCGAAAGTACGGCGCCGACGCCGACGAGGTGCTCGCCTGGGGCGCGCAGGCAGCCGCCAGGGTCGCCCAGCTGGCGGGTGCCGACGACCGCATCGAGGCCCTCGCGGCCCAGCGCGCCGCCGCCCGCGTCGCCCTGGCCGCGTCATGCGCCCAGCTGCACGAGCAGCGCGTCGCAGCGGCCGAACGCTTCGCCGCGGCGGTGAGCAGCGAGCTGGCCGCCCTCGCGATGCCACGGGCCAGGGTCAGCTTCACCGTCGACACCCGCCCCGACCCCGACGGCCTCGAGCTGCCCGGCCAGCTCGACCGGGGTCCGCTGGCGTTCCGCGCAACCGGCGTGGACGAGGTGACACTGGCGCTGGCGGCGAACCCCGGGGCACCCCTGCGACCCATCGGCCAGGCAGCGTCTGGCGGCGAGTTGTCGCGGGTGATGCTGGCGATCCACGTGGTGCTGGCAGGCGCCGACCCGGTGCCGACGATGGTCTTCGACGAGGTGGACGCGGGGGTGGGCGGTGCCGCGGCGATCGAGGTCGGCCGGCGGCTGCAGCGGCTCAGTGAGCAGGCACAGGTCATCGTCGTGACCCACCTGGCCCAGGTCGCGGCGTTCGCCGACCGGCAGCTCGTGGTGACCAAGGACGCCTCCGGGGCGGTCACCGCCTCGTCCGTGCGGGAGGTGCGGGGCGAGGAGCGGGTCCGCGAGCTGTCGCGGATGCTCGCGGGGCTCGCGGACTCCTCGGCCGCTGGCGAGCACGCACGGGAGCTGCTGGTGCTGGCCGGGCGGGACTGACCGCGGCCGGGGCCGGCGGGGCCGGACCCGGACCAGCCTCCGCGCGTCGCTGCCGCGGATGCTGCGGTGTTCCGCCTCGCGCGCGATAGTCTGGCGGCCCATGGGTGCGCCTCAGACGACCAAGCACGTGTTCGTGACCGGAGGCGTCGCCTCCTCGCTGGGCAAGGGGCTCACGGCCTCCTCGCTGGGCAGCCTGCTCAAGGCCCGCGGGCTGCGCGTGACGATGCAGAAGCTCGATCCCTACCTCAACGTAGATCCGGGCACCATGAACCCGTTCCAGCACGGGGAGGTGTTCGTCACCGACGACGGCGCCGAGACCGACCTCGACGTCGGGCACTACGAGCGCTTCCTCGACACCGACCTGCACGGCTCGGCCAACGTGACCACCGGCCAGGTCTACTCGACGGTGATCGCCAAGGAGCGGCGCGGGGAGTACCTCGGCGACACCGTGCAGGTGATCCCGCACATCACCAACGAGATCAAGCGCCGGGTCCTGGAGATGGCGGAGCCGGGTGTCGACGTGGTCATCACCGAGGTCGGGGGCACCGTCGGCGACATCGAGAGCCTGCCGTTCCTGGAGTCCGTGCGCCAGATCCGCCATGAGGTGGGCCGGGGCAACACCTTCGTGCTGCACGTGTCGCTGCTGCCCTACATCGGCCCCTCGGGGGAGCTCAAGACCAAGCCGACGCAGCACTCGGTCGCCGCGCTGCGCAGCATCGGCCTGCAGCCGGACGCGATCGTCCTGCGGGCCGACCGGCAGGTGCCCGAGGGCATCAAGCGCAAGATCTCGCTGATGTGCGACGTCGACGACGAGGCCGTCGTGGCTGCGGTCGACGCACCGTCGATCTACGACATCCCCAAGGTGCTGCACGGCGAGGGCCTCGACGCCTACGTGGTGCGGCGCCTGGGGCTGCCGTTCCGGGACGTCGACTGGACGGCGTGGGGCGAGCTGCTGCGCCGGGTGCACCAGCCGGCCCATGAGGTCACCGTCGGCCTGGTCGGCAAGTACATCGACCTGCCCGACGCGTACCTGTCGGTGACCGAGGCGCTGCGTGCCGGGGGCTTCGCCAACGACTGCCGGGTTTCCCTGCGCTGGGTGGCCTCGGACGAGTGCGCGACGCCCCAGGGCGCGGCCGCCGCCCTGGGCGGCGTCGACGCGATCTGCGTGCCCGGCGGGTTCGGCGTGCGGGGCATCGAGGGCAAGCTGGGCGCGCTGCGCTGGGCCCGGGAGTCCGGCACCCCAGCCCTGGGGCTGTGCCTGGGCCTGCAGTGCATGGTGATCGAGGCCGCGCGCAACCTCGCCGGGCTGCCGCAGGCCAACTCCGCCGAGTTCGACGAGGCGACGCCGGATCCGGTCGTGGCCACGATGGCCGACCAGCTCGACGTCGTCTCGGGCGAGCGCGACATGGGCGGCACGATGCGCCTGGGCCTGTACCCCGCGGCGCTGCTGGAGGGCTCGGTGGTCGCCGAGGCCTATGGGACCACCACGGTCGCCGAGCGGCACCGCCACCGCTACGAGGTGAACAACGCCTACCGGCCGCGGCTGGCTGAGGCCGGGCTGGTGTTCTCCGGCACGTCGCCGGACGGGCACCTCGTGGAGTTCGTCGAGCTGCCCCGTGCGGTGCATCCCTACTACGTGGGCACCCAGGCGCACCCCGAGTTCCGCTCGCGCCCGACGCGCGGCCACCCGCTGTTCGTGGGGCTGGTTCGGGCAGCGCTCGCGCGGCGGGCCGCCACCCCGGCGCCGGCGTCGGACGCGGTGCTCGTGGTCGAGCAGCGCGCGGCCGCTGAGCTGCCCGTGGGAGCTCCGTGACCGACGCGCAGGAGGTCGCAGCCGACCGCCGGGCGCTGCCGCTCGCCGACGAGCCGCACCGGTTCCCCGTCGTCGCCGAGGAGCACCGCTTCACCGGGGCGAAGTGGTCGGTGTGGTCCGAGACCGTCGACATCGCCGGCCACGTGGTGGTGCGCGACGTGCTGCGCCATCCCGGCGCCGTGGCCGTCGCCGCCGTCGACGACGAGGGCCGGATCCTGATGATCCGGCAGTACCGGCACCCGGTCGCCGCCTACATGTGGGAGATCCCCGCGGGGCTGCTGGACCAGGTCGGCGAGGACCCGCTGGAGTGCGCCAAGCGCGAGCTGCTCGAGGAGGCGGGCGTCACCGCGGAGCACTGGACTCCGCTGCTCGCCCTCGCGCTGAGCCCCGGGGGCACCAGCGAGCGCATCGCGATCTACCGCGCGACCGGCCTGCACGTGGACCCGGACGCCAGGCCCCACACCGGCGAGGCAGAGGAGCGCGAGCTGCCGCAGTGCTGGGCCACGCTCGACGAGGCCGTCGCACGTTGCCTCGACGGGTCGATCCAGAACGCGACCGCCGTCGCCGCGGTCCTGGCCCTGCGCGCCGGCTCTGGCTGAGCCCACGTCACCCGGTCGTCCCGTGATGGGCAGGTGGCCGGCCCGGATGCGCCGAGCCCATCGACTGTGCCACCGTGAGGCACCCACGCGAGAGGACGGGCATGAAGGTCGGCATCCCCACCGAGGTCAAGAACAACGAGTACCGCGTGGCCATCACGCCCGCGGGCGTGCACGAGCTGTCCTTGCACGGCCATGACGTCTTCGTCCAACGTGACGCCGGGCTGGGGTCGTCGATCCGCAACGAGGAGTACGAGCGGGCCGGGGCCACGATCCTCGACACCGCCGACGAGGTCTGGGCGACCGGCGAGCTGATCCTCAAGGTGAAGGAGCCGATCGCGCAGGAGTACCACCGCATGCGCGAGGGGCAGATCCTCTTCACGTACCTGCACCTGGCGGCCTCGCGGGAGTGCACCGACGCCCTGGTGGCCTCGGGCACCACGGCCATCGCCTACGAGACCGTCGAGCTGCCCGACCGCTCGCTGCCGCTGCTGGCCCCGATGTCGGAGGTGGCCGGCCGGCTGGCCCCGCAGGTCGGCGCACACGCCCTGATGCGTGCCTACGGCGGCCGGGGCACGCTCATGGGCGGAGTCTCGGGGGTGTATGCGGCGAAGGTCGTGGTGATCGGCGCCGGGGTCGCGGGCATGAACGCCGCGACCATCGCCCTGGGCATGCAGGCCGAGGTGCTGCTGCTGGACCGTGACATCGCCAAGCTGCGCACCGTCGACGCGATCTACCACGGCCACATGCAGACCATCGCCTCGAACCTCTACGAGGTGGAGAAGGCCGTGCTCGACGCGGACCTCGTGATCGGCGCGGTGCTCGTGCCCGGCGCCAAGGCGCCCAAGCTCGTGAGCAACGAGCTGGTGTCGCGGATGAAGCCCGGCTCGGTGCTGGTCGACATCGCCATCGACCAGGGCGGCTGCTTCGAGGACTCCCGGCCCACCACCCACGCCGAGCCGACGTACCAGGTGCACGAGTCGGTGTTCTACTGCGTGGCGAACATGCCCGGGGCGGTGCCGCACACCTCGACGTACGCGCTGACCAACGTGACACTGCCCTACGCGGTGGCGGTGGCCGACAAGGGCTGGAAGCAGGCGCTGCGCGACGACCACGCCCTGGCCCTGGGCCTCAACGTGCACGAGGGGCAGATCGTGTACGGCGCGGTCGCCGAGGCGTTCGACCTGGAGCACGCCCGGCTGGAGGCGGTGCTGTCGTAGCCTGCGCGGGTGGCCAACGACCGGGTGCAGGGGGTGCCGCCCGCGCGGGGCAGCACTGCGCTGGCGCGAGCCGCGCAGGCCTACCGTGACCACCTCGCGGTGGAGCGGGGCCTGGCTGCCAACTCGCTGGCCGCCTACGGTCGCGACCTGCGCCGGTACCTCGAGTTCTGCGGCGCCCGCGGGATCACCGACGCCGGCGAGGTGACCGAGGCTGACCTCGGCGAGTTCCTCATCTGGCTGCGGCAGGGCAGCGACGGGCATCCGCCCTTGGCCGCGGCGAGCGCCGCGCGCACGCTGGTGGCGGTGCGCGGGTTCCATCGGTTCGCTGAGCGCGAGGGGATCGCCGCCTCCGACCCGGGTCGGTCCGTGAAGCCGCCGGCGGCCGCGAAGCGCCTGCCGAAGGCCCTGACGGTCGATGAGGTCGAGGCCATCCTCACCAGCACCGGGGGCGTGGCCGCCGAGCCGCTCGCCCTGCGCGACCGGGCGCTGCTGGAGTTCCTGTACTCGACCGGCGCGCGGATCAGCGAGGCGGTGGGCCTCGACGTGGACGATCTCGAGCTGGGCGAGGCGTCCGTGCTGCTGCGCGGCAAGGGCGGCAAGCAGCGG
>DASVBK010000097.1:0-12759 GCA_036375875.1 Candidatus Nanopelagicales bacterium | reverse complement strand
CGCCGCGGCGTACCGGTCGCCGCCCGGCTCGGCCGCCAGCTGCTTCATCCGGACGGTGGGGTTGTGCAGCAGCCGCGCGACAGCCCGGCGCATGGAGCGCTCCACCTCGGCCATCAGGTGCTCGTCGGCACCCGCCAGCCGAAGCCGCAGCCGGCTGAGCTCGGAGTCGATGACGCTGCCGGCGTGCGCGCGCAGCGAGACCAGCGTGGGCTCGACCTGCTGCGCGGCGAGGCTCGCCAAGTGCGCCTCGACCTCTTCGGCGACGAGGCTGCGGGCCGCGGCGACGTCGGCCTCGGTGGCGGCCGCCGCCGGGTGCGCGGCGAGCCAGGGCAGGTCGATGCGGGTCACTCGGGGCAGGGCGTCGATCGCCGGGTCCGTGTCGTGCGGCAGGGCAAGGTCGAGGACCACCAGCGGGTGGTGGGTGCCGGCGCGCGCCTGCGTCACCTCATCGGCGTGGAGCACGAGGTCCTGGGCCCCGGTGCACGAGATGACGACGTCCGCCGTCGCCAGGGCCGCGCCCAGCGCGTCGTACCCGATGGCCCGGCCCCCGGGGACCGCGGCGGCGAGTCGGCGGCCGGCCTCGGCGGTGCGGTTGACCACCACCAGGTCCCGGGCGCCCCGGGCCGCCAGGGTCGCAGCCGCAAGGCTGCCCATCGAGCCGGCCCCGACCACCACCACCCGGCGCTCGCCGAGGTCGCCGACGATGCCGGCCGCCGCCTCCAGCGCGACGCTCACCACGGACTGGCCGGAGCGGTCGATGCCGGTCTCGGCGTGCGCGCGCTTGCCCACGTGCAGGGCGCGCTGCACGGCCGCGTTGAGCTCCCGCCCTGCGGTGCCGTGCTCCTGGCCGCGCACCAGTGCCGCGCGCACCTGCCCGAGGATCTGCGCCTCGCCCACCACCATGGAGTCCAGCCCCGCGGCCACGGCGAACAGGTGCGCGACGGCGGCCGAGTCGAAGTGCACGTAGCTGTGCTCGCGCAGCGTGGCGAGGTCGGCGCCGGTGGCCTTGGCCAGCAGCTCGGTGAGCGCCGCGATGGCCGGGTGGAAGCGGGTGACGTCGGCGTACACCTCGATGCGGTTGCACGTGGCCAGCACGATCGCCTCGGAGATCACGTCGGAGCCGGTGGCATCGGCGGCGAGCCGGTCGGCCTCGGCCTGGGTGAGCGCCAGCTCCTCGAGCAGGCCCAGCGGGGCACTGCGATGGCTGGCACCCAGGACGAGCAGCGTCATGCGACCGCCCCCGACGTGGGGCTCGGCGCACCGGGCACGGGGCACGCGGCAGCGCCGCGTCCGGAGGCCGCGGTCGTCATCCCGGGGGACTCGACCACGACAACTGGGGACACGGTGCTCCCTGCCGAAAGGGCCTGTGGTATAGGCCGTCCTGCGAAGGTCTCTGCAGGCTACGGCCGACGGCTCCCAGCGCCAAATCGCCCTCAGGACCGTCCACATGCTGGACAGCCGGCGGGCACCGGGTCACCAGGCGCGTGGACCAATGGGGACGATCCGGACACGGCACGCCGGCGGTGCGACCCGCGAGGTCACAGCCCCAGCGCGCGCAACAGCAGCGGCGCCAGGTTGGCTGCGAGGAACAGCAGACCCCCGATCCCCGCCAGGGTCATCGGCAGCCGGGCCCGCTCGTCACCGGCCCTCACCGCCGCCCGCCCCAGCAGGAAGGCCACGAGCACCGGGGCGAGGATGACGGCCAGGGCGGCCAGGCCGGCGACCGCAGCGACCCATGTCGGCACGGCGTCCTGGTCGTCGAGGGAGTACCCGAGGGCGCCGGCGATGACGTCGGCGAGGACGATGCCGAGCGGCAGGGTCACCAGCGTGGCCGCGAGGCTCCACCAGGACCGGCGGGTCGCCCGCCTGGCGCTCGGGGATGGCACGGTCGGGGCGAGCCCGGACATGGCGACCTCCTCCTGGGATCGCCCGTGCCCCGCGTGGATCACGATCGACCCGCCTCCAGCATCGCTGCATCCCTGGCCCGGCGACAGGGCCGCACGACCCATGCCCCTGGCGAGGCCCCCGGCGCTGCACTGCGGGTGGGATCGCACGAACCCCGCCCGCGCCCGTCATGGGGCACACTTGCGCCCATGACGATCCGCGTGTTCCTCCTCGATGACCACGAGGTGGTGCGTCGTGGCATCGCCGACCTGCTCAGCCTCGAGTCCGACATGGAGGTCGTCGGCGAGGCCGGCTCGGCCACCGACGCCCTGCACCGCATCCCAGCCGCACGCCCGGACGTCGCGGTGCTCGACGTGCGGCTGCCCGACGGCACGGGCATCGAGGTCTGCCGCGACGCGCGTTCGATGCTGCCCGAGCTCAAGTGCCTCATGCTCACCTCGTACGCCGACGACGAGGCGCTCTTCGACGCGATCATGGCGGGTGCGGCGGGCTACGTGCTCAAGGACATCAAGGGCAACGACCTGGTCGAGGCGGTGCGCTCGGTGGCCTCCGGGCGCAGCCTGCTGGACCCGCGCGCGACGCAGCGGGTGCTCGAGCGGCTCCGCAGCGGCGCACGCACCGACTCCAAGATCGAGCAGCTCAACGAGCAGGAGCGGCGCATCCTCGTGCTGATCGGCGAGGGCATGACCAACCGGCAGATCGGCGAGCACCTGCACCTGGCCGAGAAGACCGTGAAGAACTACGTCTCGTCGCTGCTCGCGAAGCTGGGCATGGAGCGGCGCACCCAGGTCGCGGCCTATGCCGCGCGCCTCGACGCCGAGCGCGAGCACGGCGGCCAGATGCACTAGGCCGCCTACCCCGCCCGCCTGGACGCCGAGCGCGAGCACGGCGGCCAGCTGCACCAGGCGGCGTGGACGCGCCCGCCGGGGGAAGCCGCGTCAGACCTTGCGGGCGGCCGGCTGCGGGCTGACCAGCGGCGGCGTGAGCAGCGTGCCGTGCCGGGACTGGTGGAACGTGCGCACCGCCACCGTCACCCAGGCCGCCAGCAGGCCCGCGTAGAGCACGACCGCGACCACCCGGAACACGGTGAGGCCGGTGTGCCCCGCCAGCTGGCTGGCCCCCGTGACGCAGGTGCCCACCGGGAACGTGAACGACCACCAGGTCAGCGCGAAGCCCATGTTGCGGCGATGGGCCCGGATCGTCAGCGCTGCAGCCAACGGCATCCAGAGCAGCATGAAGCCGAACATCGGCACCCCGTACAGCACCGCGAAGGCGTCGAGCGCCGTGGACAGCGGCGGCGCCACCGCGTCGAGCGCGACCGCGCCCAGGGCCCCCGCCGCCGTGATCGACTGGCCGACGGGGCCGAGCACGATCCACAGGGTCGGCACCCGCGCCGAGCCCGAGCTGCCGAAGTGCGCCAGCCGGCTCCAGATGAGGGTGATGATGATGAGCGCTGGCACCAGGCTCATCCCGAAGCACGCGTAGCAGACCATGAGCATCGTCTCGCGCAGCTCGCCGGCCGGGGCGTGGGGCACCAGCAGCGCGCCCACGGTCGCCGAGACCATGGGCGGCACCACCGGCATGAGCCAGCCGCCGAAGGCGCCGTCCGTGCGCACCTCCAGGCGCGTGAACAGCCGGTAGGGCACGACGATCGCAGTCGCGATGCCCAGCACGGTGCCGACACCCCAGAGCACCCAGCCGATCGTGACTGCGAGCGACTCGCCCAGCAGCTGCGACCCCACGAGGATCGTGCTGGAGGCCACCGTCATCAGGGCCATGGGCGGTGCCCCGAAGAACTGGATGGCCACCGGGTCGTCGGCGATGGCGCGCACATGCTCGGGATGGCGGGCCCAGCTGAGCGGGACCAGGACCAGCAGCCCCACCAGCAGCACGACGGCGAGCGCCCAGGCAGCGTGCACGAGCAGGTCCGGCACGGCGATGGGCAGCGTCGCCCCCGCCACCGCCACGATCCCGGTGCCCATCACGGAGGCGAACCAATTGGGCCCGATCACGACATTGCCCTCGATCGGACTCGCCAGCACGCCCAGCCAGCGGGTCAGCGGCCCCGCCACCGTCGCCTGGGACACGCGTGCAGCGTAGCCACGCGCGGGTGGTCAATCCGCGTCGAGCGGGGCCATGGCACGTGACGCGGTACGGCCGGTCGCGCAGCAGCGCGCGCACCGCGGCGCCGGGTTCTGCCACTCTTGGGCACGCCCCGACCAGGAAGGTGCGTCCATGCCCGCGTCCCCGGCCCGGCCCCCTCGGCCGCGGCTGCGTCGCGCCCTGGCCCTGGTCGCCGCGCTGCTGGTGGTGCCGCTCACGGGCTGCACGGTGGACCCCACCTCGGGGACCAGCCCCAATCCCGGTGCCAGCGACAGCCCGCACACCGGGCCGATGCGGATCGCGGTGATCACGCATGGCGATGCCGGGGGCTTCTGGTCGACGGTGCGCCGGGGCGCTGAGGACGCGGCGGCGACCCTGCCCGACGTCACGCTGGACTACCAGGGCAGCGCCGGCGACGCCCGGCTGCAGTCGGAGATGATCAACGCCGCGATCAACCAGGGCGCGGACGCCATCGCGGTCTCCGCCCCGGACCCGGGCGCGATCCGCGGCGCCCTGGACCGGGCCGAGGCTGCGGGGATCCCGCTCATCACGCTGAACTCCGGGGCGGAGCTGTCCCAGACGCGCGCCGGGATCATCACCCACGTGGGCCAGTCCGAGCGGGCCGCCGGGGTGGCCGCGGGCCAGGCCCTGGCCGAGGCGGGCGCTACGAAGGTCCTCTGCGTCGTCCACGAGCAGAACAACTCGGGCCTGCAGGAGCGCTGCGGCGGCACCGAGGAGGGCCTGGGCGGCGAGGTCATCCGCGTGCAGGTGACCGGCGCCCGGGACCCCGGGCAGACCGCTCGCGAGATCGGCGCGGCGATGGACGCCAACGACCCGGACGCGGTCCTGACCCTGGACCCCGACATCGCCTCGGCCGCCATCCGCGAGGTGAACGGCCGCGACAGGACCCTCGCGACGTTCGACCTCTCGCCGGCCGTGCTCGACGCGGTGCAGGCCGGCGAGATCCTCTTCGCCGTCGACCAGCAGCCCTACCTGCAGGGGTACCTGCCGGTCACCTTCCTGGAGCTCGCCGTGCGCAATCGCAACGAGGTCGGCGCCGGTGGCCTGGTCGCCACCGGACCAGCGCTGGTCACCAAGGAGAACGCCGGCGCGGTGGCCGCGCTCGCCGAGCAGGGCACCCGATGACCGCCGGTGCCTCGGCGATGGCCGACGCGACGCCCGGCGACCCCGCGGCACCCGGCAACGGTCCAGCCGACCGCCCGGACGAGCGGCTGCGCCACCAGCCGCTGTGGCGGCGCATCCTGGTGCGGCCGTCGGTGAGCGCGGCCATCGCCGCGATCGTCGTGTTCGTCTTCTTCGCCGCGGCCGACGCCACCGGCACGTTCACATCGCCGCAGGGCGTGGCGTCGTGGATGGGCGTGTCAGCGTCCTACGGGATCATGGCGTGCGCGGTCTCGCTGCTCATGATCTCCGGCGAGGTCGACCTCTCCAGCGGCGTGATGACCGGCTCGACCGGCCTGCTGCTGGGCATCCTCGTCTCGGAGTTCGGCTGGAACTTCTGGCTGGCGTTCCTCGCCGTGCTCGTGTTCGCGGTGGGCATCGGGTTCATGAACGGCATGCTCGTCACCTGGACGCGGCTGCCCAGCTTCATCGTCACGCTGGCCACGATGTTCGTGCTCATGGGCCTGAACTCCGGGGTGACGCTCGCCCTCACCGGGCAGGTCCGGGTGGGCGGGATCGACGAGGCCGCCGGCTACCCGCTGGCGCAGTGGGTCTTCGGCTCGCGGCTGGACTCGCCGTGGGCCTTCACGGTGGCTGTCGGGTGGTGGCTGCTGGTGATCGCGGTGGGCACCTGGGTGCTGCAGCGCACCCGGCAGGGCAACTGGATCTACGCCGTCGGCGGCGACGCGAACGCGGCGCGCAACACGGGCGTGCCGGTCCGCCGCACGAAGGTCTCGATGTTCATCACGGTCTCGCTGGCTGCGGCGCTGGTCGGCACCATCAACGCCGTCGAGCTCACCAGCGTGAGCGCCGGGCAGGGCACCGGGTTCGAGTTCTACTACATCATCGCCGCCGTGGTCGGTGGCACGTTGATGACCGGTGGCGCGGGCTCGGTGATCGGGGCCTCGTTGGGCGCGCTGATCCTGGGCATGACCACGCTGGGCATCCAGTACGCCGGCTGGGACTCGACCTGGCGGTTCACGTTCTTCGGCCTGATCCTGTTCTGGGCCGTGATGCTCAACATCTGGGTCCGCGACCGCGCGGGAGGTGGCAGGCGATGAGCGAGCAGGTGCCACCCCTGGGCGAGGTGGACGCGGAGGTCGCCGCCGTCGCCGCGGCGCAGCGCGGGACGCTCGGCGCCGCCGGCTCCTCCGCTGCGGTCGGTGCGCCGACAGGCAAGGACATGTACCTGCGCCTGGAGGACGTCGGCAAGACGTTCGGCAGCGTCGTGGCCCTTGACGGGGTGTCGATGGACGTCAACCACGGCCGCGTCACGTGCGTGCTGGGCGACAACGGCGCGGGCAAGTCAACGCTGATCAAGATCCTCTCGGGGGTGCACCAGAACGACTCCGGCACGATGTACGTCGCTGGGCAGCCGACGGTCTTCGGCTCGCCGAAGGACGCCCGCGACGCGGGGATCGCCACGGTGTTCCAGGACCTCGCGACCATCCCGCTCATGAGCGTGTGGCGCAACTTCGTGCTGGGCCGGGAGCCGGTCAAGGGCTGGGGGCCGCTGCGGCGGCTCGATGTCGCTCAGGGCCGGGAGATCGCCCGGCGCGAGCTGCGGATGTTCGGCATCGACCTGCGCGACCCCGACCAGCCGATCGGCACGCTCTCCGGCGGGGAGCGGCAGGCCGTGGCGATCGCCCGCGCGGTGTACTTCGGCGCCGAGGTGGTGATCCTCGACGAGCCGACGTCGGCGCTGGGCGTGAAGCAGTCCGGCAAGGTGCTGAAGTTCGTGCGCGACGCCCGCGACCGGGGCATCGGGGTGGTGCTCATCACGCACAACCCGCACCACGCCTACATGGTCGGCGACGAGTTCGTGCTGCTCAAGCGCGGCCGGATGACCAACCGGTGGCTGCGCGAGGAGGTGCAGCTCGACGAGCTGGTGTCGGCGATGGCCGGTGGGGCGGAGCTCGAGGACCTGGCGCACGAGCTGGGCGCCTAGCGTCCCGCGGAGCCTCCGGTCGCTGCCCCACTGCTCGCCGCGGCCGGTCGCCCCTGGGTCCCGTCCAGCAGGTCCTCCCGGGAATGTCACGTACTCCCG
Organism: Candidatus Nanopelagicales bacterium; assembly: GCA_036375875.1. GTDB lineage: Bacteria > Actinomycetota > Actinomycetes > S36-B12 > CAIYMF01 > Prado023. The sequence goes on along the minus strand of DASVBK010000097.1, from coordinate 5,522 downwards.
ACAGAGCGGGAGCACGTGACCCGGAACCTCGGCCGGACGGGAGAACCTGGGACGGACGGGAGGGCGGGGCCAGTGGCCGGGGGACGGGGCCCACCCTCCGGGTCGCAGCCGGGCCGCGGTGGTGACGCTGCGCCGGAACGGGCGCATGATGGACCCATGTCCGTCTTCGACCGTCATCCGCGGATGCGCTGGGCCGTCCCGGCCGCCGCGGCCGGCCTCATCGTCGCCGGCGTCGCCGTGGCCCCGCTCGCGGCGACCGCCGACTCCGGCCTGCCGACCCGCACGGCGCAGGACCTGCTCGTCGACCTGACGCAGCCCACGACGCAGGCCGTCTCCGGCACCGTCGCCACCAAGGTCGACCTCGGCCTGCCCGACCTGCCGATGGGCATGGTGCCCAGCAACGGCCCGCTCGCCCTGGCACTGGGCGACGGGACGGTGCGGGTGTGGAGCGACGGCCCCCAGCGCCAGCGCGTGGCGGTCCTCGCTCCGAACGCCGAGACCACGATGGTCCGCGACGGCCGTGAGGTGTGGGTCTGGTCCAGTGCTGAGGCCACCGCCGACCGCTACGAGCTGCCCGACGGCGACGCCGGGATGGGGCTGCCGAGCGAGCTGCCCGAGGGCGTCACCGTGCCGAGCACGCCGCAGGAGGCGGCCGCCCTGGCGCTGTCGGCCATCGACCCGACCACCGAGGTGACCACCTCCGGGGTGGCACGGGTCGCAGGCCGCGATGCGTACGAGCTCGTGCTCACGCCGCGTGCCGAGGGGACCCTCGTGCAGCGCGTCACGCTGGCGATCGACGCGGAGACCAAGGTGCCGCTGCGGGTGCAGGTCTTCTCCACGAAGCAGGCTGCCCCCGCCGTCCAGGTCGGGTTCACCTCCGTGGACTTCAGCACGCCCGACGCCAGCCTGTTCGACTTCACCCCGCCCCCGGGCGCGACGGTGACCGACCACGACCTCGCCGCAGCGAAGGGTCCGGCGGTGAGCCCCGAGGAGCTGGCTGCGGGCAAGGATGCGGGCGCGGCTGAGCCCACGGTCGTGGGCGAGGGCTGGACCGCGGTCGCGGTCGGCACGCTGCCGGTCGGCGGCCTGGCCGACCTCGCCGAGCAGGGCAGCACCCCCGAGGGCGACGACGGGCGCGGGGATCCCGCAGCCACGGCGCTGGCCCTGCTGCAGGCGATGCCCACGACCAGTGGCACCTGGGGCACCGGCCGCGTGCTCGCCGGCACGCTGTTCTCCGTGATCGTCACCGACGACGGGCGCTTCGCGGTGGGTGCGGTGCCGCCGGAGGCACTCGGCGCGGCGCTGGCTCGCAGGTGACTGGAGCGGGGGCCGGAGCGGTCAGCACCGGGGGCGAGCCCCGCCGGCGGCCGGCCGGTGCGCTCGGCAACCAGCCGGGAGGCACCCTCGGCACGCAGGCCGGGGGCGGCCCGTCCACCCCGCTGGCCACCCAGGGTCCCCGGGCCACCCCGGCCTCACCGGGCGCCGGCACCCATGCCGTCGTCACCCATGGCCTGGTCAAGCGCTTCGGCGATCGTGCGGCTGTCGACGGCATCGACCTGGCGGTGCCTCGTGGTGCGGTCTACGGGTTCCTCGGCCCGAACGGCTCGGGCAAGACGACGACGATCCGGATGCTGCTCGGCCTGATCCTCCCCAGCGCCGGCGACATCACCCTGCTCGACCGGCGGATGCCGGAGGGCTCCGGCGCGGTGCTGCCCAGGGTCGGCTCGCTCGTCGAGGGCCCCGCCTTCCACCCCTACCTCTCGGGCCGCGCGAACCTCGCCCGGCTGGACGCCGCCGATCGCTTCGCGGACCGACGCACCGCGGCCCGGCGCATCGACGCCGCCCTGGATCGGGTGGGCCTGCTCGCGGCGGCCCGCAAGCGCTACCGCGCCTACTCGCTGGGCATGCGCCAGCGGCTGGGCCTGGCCGCGGCGCTGCTCGCGCCACGCGACCTGCTCGTGCTCGACGAGCCGACGAACGGCCTGGACCCGCAGGGCACCCGCGAGGTGCGCCACCTGGTCGGCTCGCTGGCCGCCGACGGCGCGACCGTGCTGGTCTCCAGCCACCTGCTCAGCGAGGTGGAGCAGATGTGCTCCCACGTGGGCGTGATGCGCGAGGGCCGCCTGGTCGCGCAGGGGACGGTCGCCGAGGTGCGCTCCGCAGGCGCGCAGGCCACCGCCGTGGTCGAGACAGCCGACGTGACGGCGGCCGCCGAGGTGCTCCAGCGGATGGGCCTGGCCGGGGTGGCCGTCACCCCGACCGGGGTTCGTGGGGTTCCCGACGGGGTCCCCCCGGAGGCCATCGTCGCAGCGCTGGTCACGGCCGGGGTTGGGGTCCGCGGGTTCACGGTCGCGTCGCCCAGCCTGGAGGACCTGTTCGTCTCGCTCACCGGGGAGGGCTTCGATGTCAGCGGCTGAGGCGGGCACCGGGCTCCCGGTGCAGCACCCGCGCGACGACGCCGCCCTGCCGGCCCTGCCCCGGCCCGCTGGGGTGCTCGCCGCCTCATGGCGGCTGCTGCGCTCGGAGCTGCGACTCATCCTCGGCCGGCGGCGCAACCAGGCCGGGCTCGTGGTGCTGGCGGCGGTGCCGGTCATCATCGCGATCGCCATCCGGGCCAGCGGCACCGATGACGGCGGTGAGGGCCTGATCTCGTCGGTCACCTCGAACGGCATCTTCGTGGCGCTCACCGCACTGACCGTCGAGCTGGCGCTGTTCCTGCCCCTGGCCGTCGCGGTGCTCTCCGGCGACTCGATCGCCGGGGAGGCCAACCTCGGCACGCTGCGGGGGCTGCTCACCGTGCCCGTCTCCCGCGCCAGGCTGCTCGCGGTGAAGTACGCCGCGCTGGTGGTCGGCGCGCTCATCGGGGTGCTCGTGGTGGCCGGGACCGGCCTGCTGGTGGGTGGCGCCCTGCTGGGCCTCGGGCCCACGACGCTGCTGTCCGGCACGCAGATCTCCCTGGCCGAGGCCCTGCTCCGGCTGGGCATCGTGGTCGCGTACCTCACCGTCGGCCTAGCGGGACTCGCGGCCATCGGGCTGTTCATCTCCACCCTCACCGAGCAACCGATCGCCGCGATGATCACCACGACCGTCGTGGCGACGGGGATGTGGATCCTCAACGCGATCCCGCAGATCGCCTGGCTGCACCCGTGGCTGCTGGTGAACCGCTGGCAGGCGTTCGCAGACGCGTTCCGCGACCCGGTGTTCTGGGACACCATGCGCACCGGCCTGCTCGTGGACCTCGGCTACGCCGTGGTGTTCGGCGCCCTGGCGTGGGCACGGTTCGGCACCAAGGACGTCACGAGCTGAGGGCACGGTTCGGCACCAAGGACGTCACGAGCTGGGGCTGCGGCCCCCGGGCGGCGCCGCGGGAGTGGCGAGCGGCGCACCGTCCTGCGTGCGGTGGCGCAGCCGCCCGACCTGCTGGGCCCGCACGGCGACCAGCTCCGCGGCGACGCTCACGGCGATCTCGGCGGGCGTCGCGCTGCCGATCGGCAGCCCCATGGGGGCGTGGAACCACGGCGGCATCGTTCGGCCGCCGACCAGCGAGGCGAGCTTCGCACGGCTGCCCAGCAGGCCCAGGTAGCCGAGCTCCAAGGGCGTCACCGAAGCCAGGGCTGCCCGGTCGCTCCCGATGTCGTGGGTGGCGATGGCGACGAAGCTTGCCGGCCCAGGGGGCACGAGCCCGCCGAGCCCCGCCGCCGGCAGGTGCACGCTGGCGTGCGCGCCCGGGACGGGCAGCACCTCGGCGCGCTCGTCGACGGCCACCACGCGGAAGTCCAGCCCGACCAGCAGCGGCACCAGCGCCCGGCCCACGTGCCCCGCCCCGACGACGTGCACGACGTGGGATGGCCCGCTGCGCACCCGGACCCGCCACGGCCCTGGCGTGAGGGTGACCGTCGCGGGCTCGCCGGTCATCGGGGCACAGCCCTCGTCGGTGACCCGCCAGCCGTCGGGGCCCGCGGTCCACGCGACGGCCAGGCCGGCGGCCAGCACCTCGGCGACGCGCCGGACTCCCCGGAGGTCGGTCGCGCCCAGCGGGCAGACCAGGACCTGCTGCCACCCCCCGCACACCAGGCCGGACGTGCCCGGAGCGCCGGCACGATGCTCGAGCCGCACGAGCTGCGCAGGCCCGCTGGCCTGCCCGCCGCCGGCCAGCTCGGTGACGACACGCTCGACCAGTCCAGCCTCAGCGGCGCCCCCGCCGATCGTGCCGGCGAGGGGTCCCACGGCGCTGACGGCCATGACCGCCGCGGGCCGACCCGGCGAGCTGCCCCCGCTGGCCACCACGGCCAGCAGCGCGACGGGTCCGGCGTCCGCAGCGAGCGCCCCGGCCAGCGCACGCCAGACCTCGAGCTCAGGCATCGACCCGTGGCCCGTGCAGTGCGGTGAAGACCCGCTCCGGGGTCATCGGTGCCACGACCTCGTCCGGGAGGTCGGGTCGCCAGGACCGGATCGCGTCGCGGATCGCGAACAGCGCGCCGAGGCCGTACACCAGGGGCGGCTCGCCGACTGCCTTGCTGCCCAGCAGCCCGGGGGACTCCCGCTCCAGCAGCACGACGTCGACCTGCGGTGCGCTGGCCAGGTCGGGCACCTTGTAGGAGGCCAGGGTGTCGGTGAGCAGCCGGCCCTGGTCGTCGTGGCGCAGCTCCTCGGAGGTCAGCCACCCGACCCCCTGCACGACGGCACCCTCGACCTGCCCGACGTCGACCACGTGATCGATGCTGCGCCCGATGTCGTGGACCACCTGCACCCGGTCCACCCGCGCCAGGCCACGCAGGACATCGACGCTCGTGCTCACCACCGCGGCGCCGTACACGTGGTACGCGAACGCCCGACCGCGCTGCGCGGCAGGGTCGAAGTCCAGCCACGGCGTGGCGTGGTGCGCCAGCGCCGAGAGGCCGATCCGGGCCACGTACGCCGCCGCCACGCGCTCCGGCCAGGCCAGGGCGCCCTCGGGGTCGACCTTGTCCAGCCCCGCCCTGATGACCCGGGCCGCCTGCGTCGCCGCGGCGCCGTTGAGGTCGGCCCCGGTGCTCGCGGCGGTCGGCGAGACGTTGGCGGTGCGGCTCGTGGCGGTGGTCTCGACATGGACCAGCGCCGGGGGGACGTCCAGCTCGTGGGCCACCGCCGCCCGCAGCTTGGTGCTCACCCCCTGTCCCATCTCCACGGCCCCGGTACTCACGCTGACCGTGCCGTCGCGGTACACGTGGACGAGGGCCTCAGCCTGGTTGAGGTGTCGTGCGGTGAACGCGATGCCGAAGCACAGCGGCACAACGTCGACGCCCCGACGCTCCAGCGGGTGGGCCGCGTTCCAGGCGGCGGCAGCGCGGGCCTGGCCCTCCGGGTCGAAGCGCGCCACGAGCTCGTCCCAGCACTCGACCGCGCGCACGTCGACCAGCTGCTGGCCGTAGTGGGTCGTGTCGCCCTCGACGAGCAGGTTCGCCCGCTGCAGGGTCGTGGGCGGCACGCCGAGGCGCCGCGCCGCGGTGCGGATGGCCGCCTCGATCGCCGCGATCGCCTGA
>DASVBK010000253.1:0-11188 GCA_036375875.1 Candidatus Nanopelagicales bacterium | reverse complement strand
TGGTAGCCGCCGAGCATGAAGCTCAGCGCGATGAGGATGCCGCCGCCGGCGACGAACGGGATCATGTAGCTCACGCCGGTCATCAGGTAGCCGCGCAGCCGGATCCCGAAGTGACCCTCCTCGACCTTCGTGGCCATCCCGGCGCCGGCGCCAGCGGCCGGGACCGCCGCCGCTGGACCGCTGCTGGCGCCGGTGACCACGGCGAACTCGGCGTCGCGGACGATGCCGGCAGCGTCGTTGATGGCGCGCTTCACGCCGACCTGGACGGTCGGCTTGCCGGCGAACCGGCCGCGGTCGCGGACCTCCACGTCGTTGGCGAAGATCACCCCGTCGGCTGCGGCGATGACCGCCGGGTCGAGCTTGGTGAACCCCCCCGAGCCCTGGGTCTCGACGGTGATCTCGTGACCGGCCGCGCGGGCAGCCTGCTCGAGGGCCTCGGCGGCCATGTACGTGTGCGCGATGCCCGTGGGGCACGACGTCACGGCGACGAACTTCATCGTCCGGCTCTCCTTGGGGGGTGGGGCGGGGGTGGGTGCGGGCGCTGCGGCGCTCTCGGGCTGCGCGGCCGCGGTGATCGTGTCGACCACGACCTGGGGGTCGGTGGCGGTGCGCAGCGTGGCGCGGAACTCGTCGCGCATGAGGGCGCGTGACAGGCTGGCCAGGATCTGCAGGTGCTCGTCCCCGGCGCCCTCGGGCACCGCGATGAGGAACACCAGGTGCGCGGGGCCGTCGGCGGCGCCCCAGTCGATGCCGGCGTCCGAGCGGCCGAAGACGACCGTCGGCTCGGTGACGCCGGCGGAGCGGGCGTGGGGGATGCCGATGCCGCCGTCGATGCCGGTGGGGAGCAGGGCCTCGCGCGCTGCGACGTCGGCGCGCAGCGCGGTCGGGTCGGTGGTGCGGCCAGCGGCCGCGGCCACCGCGACGAGGCGGTCGATCGCCTCGTCCTTGGTGGTGGCCGAGCCGTCGAGCCTCAGCTCGACGAGCCCGGTGGTGGTGACGGACATCAGTTCCTCCCGAGGGTTGGGTGGGGTTGCAGGGACGCGAGGGACCCAGGGATGTGGGTCGAGGGAGCCGCTCGAGGCGGTGACGGTGGGACGGTGCCGGTGCCCAGGGGGCGCCGGTCGGGCTCAGCCGGGGGCCGTGGCGACCTCCGGCAGGGCGCTGACCTGGACGGACTGCGGGTCGATGAGCGAGGGGTCCGGCACGCCGGTGCCGGGGGTCTGGACTGCGGCGGTGGCCCAGGCGATGCCGACGCGCAGCGCCTCGGGCCCGGCGCCGCCGCCGTGCAGGAAGCCGGCGAGCAGGCTGTCGCCGGCGCCCACCGTGCTCAGCACCGGCACGCGCGGACCGGTCGCCAGCCACCGGCCGTGCGTGTCGACGAGCACCGCGCCGTCGCCGCCGAGGCTGCAGATCACGGCCGCGGCGCCCCGTGCCCGGGCCTCGTCGCACCCGGCGAGCACGTCCTCGAGGGTGGCCAACGGGCGGCCGAGCACCTCGCCGAGCTCCTCGGCGTTCGGCTTGATGAGGTCGGGATGGGCGGCCAGGCCGTCGGCGAGGGCGGGGCCACTGGCGTCGAGGGCGAACCGGGCACCAGCGGCGCGAGCCACGGCGGCCAGCCTGCCGACCACGGCGGTGTCGAGGTCGGCCGGCAGGCTGCCCGCCACGACCACCCAGCCGCCGGGGGTCGCGAGCTCGGCGACGGACGCGACGAGTGACTCGACCTCCTGGGGCACGAGCACGGGGCCCGGCTCGTTGAGCTTCGTGGTGGTCCCGTCGGGCTCGACCACGGTGACGTTCGAGCGGGTCGCCCCGCTGATCGGGATCACCCGGTGGGGGATCGCGGCCTCGACCAGCGCGCCGACGAGAGCCCGGCCGATCGAGCCGCCGGCCGGCAGCACCGCCACCGACTCCGTGCCGCGGGCCGCGAGGAAGCGGGTGACGTTGACGCCCTTGCCGCCGGGGTCCTCCAGGGTGGACTCGGCGCGGATGACCTCGCCGCGGGACAGTCCTGCCACCGCGAGGGTGCGGTCCAGGCTCGGGTTGAGCGTGACGGTGACGATCATGCGCGCACCACCTCAGGTCCTGCCGCGGCCAGGTCGGCGGCGGCCTCGTCGGGGAGCTCGGCATCGCTGACCAGCACGTCGAGGTCGGCCAGGTCGGCGACGTGGGCGAAGTGGTCGGTGCCGAACTTCGTGTGGTCGGCCAGCAGCACGCTCTGGCGTGCTGCGGCGATGAGGGCGGCCTTGACCGCCGCCTCGGCGGGGTCCGGGGTGGTCAGGCCGCGCTCGAGCGAGAACCCGTTCGTGCCGAGGAAGGCCACGTCGACGAACACGCTGCGCAGGTAGGCCAGCGCCGCCTGGTCGACGGTGGCCAGCGTGCGGCCCCGGACCCGTCCGCCCACCAGGTGCACGGTGAGGTTCGGCCGGGCGGCCAGCAGGCTGGCGATCGGCAGGCTGTTGGTCACGACGGTGAGCTCGCGGTCGGTGGGCAGCAGCTCGGCCAGCCGGGAGGTGGAGCTGCCGGCGTCGAGGGCGATCGCCCCCTCCTCGGGGACGAAGCGCAGCGCCGCCTCCGCGATGCGCAGCTTCTGCTCGGTGTGCACCGACTCGCGCACCGCCAGCGCCGGCTCGAACCCGAACAGGTCGACCACGATCGCGCCGCCGTGCACGCGCCGCAGGACGCCGGCCCGCTCGAGGGCCGTGAGGTCACGCCGGACGGTCTCCGGAGTCACGTCGAAGGTCTCGGCGAGCTCGGCGACCTCGACCCGGCCGTTGGCCCGGGCGCGGGTGACGATCGCCGCTTGGCGCTCCTCCGCATACATCCGGTTGCCTCCGTTTCTGTGGTGTTGAGTGAAGTGAACACCAAGAGCGGGCGCATGTCAACATCAAACGGAAGCAAAACCAAACGTCCGGTCAGGAACGGAAGCAGAATCCCGGCAAGGGGGGCGAATCGCTCAGGCCGTGAGCAGGCGCTTGGCCATCAGGGCGACCTGCTCGTCGGGGATCGTCTCGAGCCCGAGCGCGCCCAGCCAGCGATCCGCGAACAGCACGATGCCCCAGGTGAGTGCGGCGAGGCCGGCTGCCAGCACCCGCTCGTCGAGCTCGGACTCGATGCCCTGGCGGGCCCGCCAGTCGCGCACCAGGGCCGGGATCTGTGCCACGGCCACCTGGTGGGAGGCGACGGTCGTGGGCTCCACGATCTGCTGGTGGGCGATGACGCGCATCGGTGACCGGCGCGCTCGGATGGCCGCGATGATCGGTTCGAGGTTCTCGACCAGCGCCTCGAAGCTGTCGGGGAAGGCGCTGGCGAACTCGTCGTTGATCCGGTCGACGGCCAGCTGCTGCAGTTGCTCCTTGGACGAGGCGTAGCGGTAGAGGTCGGAGTGGGCCACGCCGGCTTCGGCGGCGATCTGCCGGATGCTGATCTCCGTGCCGGGATTGGCCAGCATGAGCCGGGCCGTGGCGGCCACGAGGTCGTCCAGGCGGGGGTGCTCGCCGCTGTCGGAGTCACCGCGGAACCGGTCACGCCAGGCGATGATCTCCGCGCGCGACCAGAGCCGGGTGCGCCCACCACCCGGGGCTGGCTGTCCCTGCGGGAAGTCGGGGTAGCGCGAACGGTAGGTCGAGACGCTGTTGCGGTGGGCCAGGCCCAGCACCTCGGCGACCTCGGCGGCGTTGATCAGATCGTCGACATCTGTGACCATGCGATCGAGTCTAGTTCTGTAGACCGCTCGCATACCCGGTGGGGCACCCCCATGTCGACTCTTCGCCTACCGGCCGGATGCGGCCTTGGCTATGCTGACCGGCGCCGGCTCCAGCCCGGTATCCGACGAGAGGACAGAGCATGGAAGACGAGGAGCTGCTCGAGAGCGGCCCCATCGACTACATCGTGGTCGAGTACGCGCAGCACATCCCGACCGGTGAGGCCTTCGAGGAGCTGCTGCGCCTCGTTGACGCCGGCATCGTCCGGGTCCTGGACCTGGCGTTCGTGCGCAAGCAGGACGACGGAAGCGTCATCGCCATCAGCTGGGAGGACGTCGTCGGCGAGGCCCCGGAGATCGCCGTCTATGAGGGCGCCAGCTCCGGCCTGCTGGGCCAGTCGGACTTCGACGAGGTGGGCAACGCCCTGGAGCCCAACGCAGCCGCGGCCATCCTCGTCTGGGAGAACAGGTGGGCCGCACCATTCGCCTCGGCGGTGCGCCGGTCGGGAGGCCAGCTGGTCGCCAGCGGGCGCATCCCGATCCAGGCCCTGCTTGCCGAGCTCGGGATCGAGGAGTAGGGACATGCCAGGACTGATCCGCGGGGTCGCCCGCACCGCCGTCATCGCCGGCACCGCCACGCACGTGTCGAACAACGTGTCGCGCCGCCAGGCCAACCGCTGGGCCGAGAAGGACCAGCAGGCCCAGGCCGACGCCTACGCCCAGCAGCAGTACCAGCAGGCGCAGTACGCGCAGCAGGCCCCACCGCCGCAGCAGGTCGTCTACGCCGCGCCGCCGGCGGCGGCCCCGCAGGTCGACATCGTCGCCGAGCTCACGAAGCTCGGGGATCTCAAGGCCTCCGGCGTGCTGAGCGACGCGGAGTTCGAGGCCGCGAAGGCCAAGCTGCTCGCCGGCTGAGCCGGCACCACGCCGTCGCACCGTCCCGGGGCGATCGTCAGGGCTACCGGCCCCGGCGGTCGCCCCGGAACAGTTGCACCGTGTAGATCACCAGCAGGACGAAGCCCAGCGCCAGCGAGCCGAAGAAGGCCCATGTGGCGTAGCGGGCCAGCACGGAGTCCGTGCCGCGCAGCGCGCTGGCCGCGATCGCCGACCCGATGATGCCTCCGGCGATGAGCATCGCCACGGTGAACATCACCGCGATCCCGCGCAGGGCCGCCATCTGGGAGTCCAGCGACGAGGTGTCGACCGAGACGGTGAGCTTGCCCTTCTTGAACTGGTTGTTCCATGACACCAGGCTCTTGAGGTACTCGGGGGCCGCGTGCGCGGCCTGGCCGGCCCGCTTCACGGCCTCCTTGCGCACGAGCTCCTTGACCATCACCTCGGTGGAGGGCGACTGCGCCACCTCCAGGGCAGCCTCGAGCGCGGCGTCGGTGAACGTCCGGTCCGCGGGCGCGAGCGGGGCGAAGAAGGCCGAGGCCTGGGTCATCGCCTTCATGGCCAGCGTCAGCGCAGGATCCAGCCGCAGGCCGTTGTCGCGCAGCACCGCCATGCCCGCGGCGAGCACGTCCTTGAAGTCCGCGCCGGACCCCTTGCCGTAGCGGGCCATCTTGCGCTCGAAGGCGCGGACGAACGCCGCGTCGTCGACCGGCCGGAACGGCTCGGAGAGGGCGCGCAGCTGCTGGCCCATCGCCGTCATGTCGCCCTGCACCACAGTCCAGAGCAGCGCGATCATGTTGATGCGCTGGCCGATGGACAGCTCGCCGACCATGCCCGAGTCCAGGAACGTCACCACCCCGGTGTCGAGGTCCACGATGAGGTTGCCCGGGTGCGGGTCGGCGTGGAAGAAGCCGTCGATGAGCAGCATCTTGATGGCCGCGCGCAGCGCGTTCTCGCCGATCGCGGCCCGGTCCAGGCCCGCGGCGTCGATCGCGGTGACGTTCGAGATCTTCACGCCGGCGATGAACTCCTGGGTGAGCACGCGGCGGCTGGACAGGTCCCGATGCAGCTCGGGCACGTGCACGCCGGGCAGCTCGGCCATGTTCGCGGCCAGGCGGGTCATGTTGTAGGCCTCGGCGTAGTAGTCGAGCTCTTCGACGAGGTTGCCGCTGAACTCATCGAGCAGGCCGCGCAGGCCGATCTCGCGCGCGGTCGAACTGCGCGCCTCGGCGGCGCGGCCGAGGGTACGGGCGATGCCGAGGTCGGCATGCACCATGCGGTCGATGTCCGGCCGCTGGATCTTCACGACCACCTCGCGGCCGTCGAGGCGCCGCGCGCGGTGCACCTGGGCCAGCGAGGCCGCGGCCAGCGGGGTGTGGGAGAAGTCGGCGAACAGCTCCTCCGGCGGTGCGCCGAGCTCGGCGGTGATGATGTCGCGTGCGACCTCGTAGGGGAAGGTCGGCACCTCGTTCTGCAGGCGGTCGAGCTCGACCTTCCAGTCGTCGGGCAGCACGCTGACCTGGCTGGAGACGATCTGCCCGAGCTTGACGTAGGTGGGGCCGAGGCCCTCGAGCAGGATCCGGGTGCGGGTGGCCTGCGACAGCTCGGGGATGGGCTCGGGCAGGCGGTGCACCCACTGCTGCATGCGCCGCCGGGGCGCGCCGACCACGCTGCCGTCGACGAGCGACTCGGCGCCGTGCTGCACCAAGGCGGAGTAGGTCTGGAGCAGTCGAAGGTTCTCGCTGATGCCGTCGAAGCTCATGCCAGGCCGTTCCTCTCCTTGTAGTCGCGGTCGAGGATGGGCGGGTTCGCGCCGAGGACCGTCTCCAGGATCAGGCCCAGCAGCCCGACCAGCAGGCCGCCGCCGAGGAGCGCGATCGGCCGCTCGACCTGGAACCGGTCCGGCATCAGCAGGCCGAGCAGGAGCAGCAGCAGCGAGTTGATCAGCACGACGACCAGGCCGTAGGTGTTGAAGATGAAGCGCAGCGACAGGAACTGCAGCAGCGGCTTGACGAGCATGTTGAGCAGGCCGAAGGCGATTGCGATGGTGAGGAACTCACCCCAGCGCCAGCCGGCGAAGCGCAAGCCGGGCAGCAGCAGGACCGTGAGGACCACCGACAGGCCAGCGGTCAGGAACCGGATCAGGTAGATGCGCCAGTTCAGCGCCTGCTGCTTGGCCCATTGGCGACGGGCGCTGACCGCCGGCACGGTGCCCGCGGGGTCCCGGGTCTGGGCCGGCAGCGGCTCGGGTGCCTCCTGGAGTTCGGCGCGCAGCGAGGCGGGGATGGCCAGGGCCTGCGCCGGGGAGACCGAGCCGGCATCACCCGAGGTGGTCGTGGGTGCCGCGCGCTCGTCGGGCACGGGCGCGTCGGGCACGGCAGGGTGCACGTCGTCGGGCATGGTGGGGAGCCTCCTGGAGTGCGTGCCCCGTAGCCTGCCATACCGATGCGACCGCGCGGTCGAGGCTGGTCGAGCGGTCAGCCCCCCACCGTCCGGTCGAGGAAGGCGATGACGTCCGCGGTCACCTCGTCGCGGTTGGTCTCGTTGAGCACCTCGTGGCGCGCCCCGGGGTACAGGTGCACCTCCACGTCGAGGACCCCGGCGTCGCGGTACCGCTGCGCGACGAGCTCGATCGCCGCACCGCCCCCGGCGATCGGGTCGTCGGTGCCCGACACCAGCAGGATCGGCAGGTCGGGCCGGATGCCGCCAAGGCGCTCGGGGTCCGTGGCGGCGACGAGCGTCGCGATGTTCGCCGGGGCTGGCGCCGCCCAGCCGCAGGCCTCGTCGGCCACGTACCGGTCGACCTCCGCCTCGTCCCGTGACAGCCACTCGAAGCCGGTGCGGAACTCGAACGGCGCGTTGAACGCGCTGAGGTCGGCTGGCTCCGGCGTGTCCAGCATCGCCACCAGGCCGCCCACCTCGGTGGTCCCCGAGAGCACCAGCGCGTCGATGTCCGCCGAGTGGTCCAGCAGGTACTGCTGGCTGGCGAAGGAGCCCATGCTGTGGGCGAAGAGTGCGAGCGCCAGGCCCGGATGGTCCTGCCTGATCCGGTCGTTGAGCCGCCCGATGTCCTCGACCCAGCCGGGCCAGCCATCAGGCCCCCAGTCGCCATAGCGCCCAGCAGCGGTACGCCCGGAGCCGCGCGCATCGGGGGCGTAGACGAGGTAGCCGGCCGTGGTGAGCGCCTCGGCGAACCGGCGGTACCGGGCAGCGTGCTCGGCCAGGCCGTGCTGCACCTGCACGACGGCGCGCGGTGGCCCCTGCGGCGCCCACTGGAAGGTCTGCAGCTCGAGGCCGTCGGCGGTGGGCACGGTGATCGTCGTCTCCTGCATGGCCCGAGCCTGCCACCGCGGGTGGGAGGAGTGCCAGGCGGTTGCGGCCTCGCGGCGGCTCACTCCAGGACGACGAGGCCCCCCTCCGCCGCGGCCCACACCGCGCCGCTGGCCGGGTCGACGGCCAGGGTTCGCACGCCGCCGGCCACCGGGATCGCATCACTCACGGTGAGCGTGCCCACGTCCACGGAGCGCACGCCGTCGGAGAAGGCCTGTCCGGCGAGGTACGCGGCCCCCGCCGCCGGGTCGATCCCCAGCGCGGGGTCGGGCACGGTCGCCGATGCCACCACCTCGCCGGCCTCCGGGTCGACGACGTAGATCCCCGAGGCGCCCACCCCGACGGGCTGGACCGGCACCGCGCCAGGCGGACCTCCTGTCGGCAGGGCCCAGCCGGTGCCGGCGGCGAGCGCCTGCGGCGGCTCCACCACGGCTGCGGGGGGCGGTCCGGCGAGGTAGACCAGCCCGCTGCCCGGGTCGACCAGCGGCGAGCCCAACCCACCGAGGCAGTTCTCGCAGCGCGTCGCCAGGCTCGCGACCACCTGGATCGTCGTCTCCACCCTGAGCGCGGCTGCATCGATCACGAGGAGACGGCCGCGGTCCCAGTCGGAGACCAGCACGCGGCCGTGCACCGGATCCACCGCGATGCCCGCCTGGCTCTCGTCGACGTCGAGCGGGATCCTGCCCAGCACCGCCCGTGTGGTGCCGTCGAGGACCAGGAGGTCCCCCTCGCCGCGGCCGTCGCCCCGCGTGCCCTCCTCCATCAGGTAGAGGGTCCCGGTGGTCGGGTCCACGGCCGCGCTCCACAGGCCGGGCGAGCCGACATCGATCACGTCGGTGACCCGGAGGCTGGCCACGTCGATCACGGTCAGCGCACGCCACGAGCCCAGCGCCCGCGTGGCGTACAGCACGCCGCCGTACGGGTCCGCCGCCAGCCGCGGGCCGAGTGGCTCCGTGCCGCTGAGGTCGATCGCACCGGTGACCTCGTGGGAGGCGAGGTCGATGGCCTGCAGGGCCTCGCCCGGGAGTCCGACGACGAAGGCCTCACCGGCGACCTCGTCGACGACCAGCGCGCCGGGATCTCCGGCGATGGCGATGCGGCCAGCGACCGAGGTGACCGGGTCGCGGGTCGGTGCGACGTCGAGGTCCTGGGCCGTCGGGCGGGCCGGGCGACCCGTCGCGGAGGCTGACGGGCTCGGCGGCGCAGGAGTGGGCTGCGCCGCGGGCTGGGACCGCTGGCATCCGCTGAGCGCCAGCGCGAGCGCGAGGACCACTGCGCCGACGGCCTGGCGGGACCTGCCCATGGCCCCAGCATGCGCGAGGGCGGCCCGCCCCCGTCAGGGCCCGACGACCCCCGTCCCCTCGGGCAGCGAGGCTGACGTCGGCGGCAGGACGTGCGGCCCTGTGGCGCCGGCCGGTCCGGTGGGAACGTGGGGGTGAGGGGCCGGGCTGCTCCCGGGCGCCGACGTGGTGGTGGTCGCGATGTGGGAACGTGGGGGTGCCGCGCTGCTGGTGGCGGGCGTGCTCATGGTGGCATGCGCCTGCTCGCGGGGCGGCGTGCCAGGCGAGGGCCCGGCCAGCAGCCCGAGCCCGAGCGCCACAGGCCTGGCGATCACTGACAGCGGCCTGGCCCAGCTGGATGCGATCTCCACGGACGCCCGGTGGCTGGTCGGCAGCGAGCCGCGTGAGCCCGGCGCGAGTGCGCCCCAGCCGATGGTCCGGCTGGACCGTGCGACCGGGGACCAGACCGTGCTGTGCGACTGGGCGGACGAGGGCCTGGGCTACTGCTCCTACGCCGAGCAGGGCGGGATGGTCCCGGAGCGCCCCGAGCTGCTCCTCGAGCTCGTGGACGACAACGCCGTGCGGGGGTGGTTCCCGGACGGGGGGGTGTTCCTGATCGACACCGCGACCGGCGAGCGGACCCGGATCGACGTGGACGCATCCGGCACGCCGCTGCGGCCCGCGTGGGCCCCGGCGGACTGTGGGGGGGAGTGCGACTACCACCAGGTGCCCCGCCTGCACATCACGACGGACGCGATCTCCGCGGACGGCCGGGTCGCCGCCTTCTGCGCCAACTACGGCGCACCGAGGCAGCCGGCGCTGTGGGTGAAGGACCTCGGCACCGGCGCGCTGACCCAGACCGACGTGCGCTGCGGGGTGACGCGGTTCGGTCGTGAGGACGACGACGACGAGTGGGCCGACGAGGCGATGGGCTACCCCCAGGTGTCGGCTGACGGCAGCGTCGTCCACGTCAGCGGCGACCAGTCGACGGGGGGCGAGTACGGCCGCATCGGCTGGCAGCCGGACACGCTGTACTTCACCGGCACGGGGGAGGCACGCGTGGTGCCGGGCTCCGGGGCGATGACGCGCGACGGCCGCACGCTGTACCTGCGCAGCGGCACGCAGCCCGAGGTGCCCGAGGCCGACGTCGCCTCCGAGGACGTCGCCTATGACGTGGCGTCGGGCTCGGTGACGTCGCTGCCGTGGCTGCGCGACTTCCTCGCCACGCCGACCCAGCCGGCGCCCGTCCCGGACCTGTTCAGGCACGCCAGCGACGACGGCCGCCTCCTGCTCAACGCCACGACCATCCATGACGTGCCGACCGGCCGGGAGACCGACATCGCGGCCCTGCTCGGCGCCCATGGCCATGACCCGACCGACGCGTGGGGCCCGCTGCGGATCTCGGGCGACGGCTCGACGATCGTGGCCGACGTCGTCGCCGGTGCACCCACCGCGGAGTCGAACACCAGCGTGGTGCTGGTGACGGGGTGGCCCTGGGAGGTGCCCGGATGAGGCGGTGTCGTGCAGTGCTCGCCATCGTGGCCCTGTTGGCCGGGTGCGCGTCCGGGCCCGGTGCGCCGACCGCGACGACCCCCACCTCGCCGGCGCCATCGCCCACTGGGGCAACGCCGGGCGCGGGCTGTCCGGGCAGCGCCACCTCCGACCACCGGGGTGACGCGGCCCAGGCCCGACCCGCGCTGCGCGACTGGTACCAGCTGGCCGCCATGGACCCCACAGCACCGCGGGTCCTCGTCGGCGAGACCGGGTTCGTCGACGGGTCGGGCCAGGCCGCGCTGCAGTCGATGTGGGCCTTCGACGTGTGCACGAACGCGTGGACCGACCTGGGCGACGGCTCCATGCCCCGTGGTGCGGGCTCGGCGCTGGAACAACTGGTGGCCGACACCTCCGCCGCGACGGTCCGCGGGATCCCCTCCTGGCAGAGCCCGGTCTGGACCTACGACCCGACTGCCGGGGCATGGAGCGC
>DASVBK010000092.1:0-7015 GCA_036375875.1 Candidatus Nanopelagicales bacterium | reverse complement strand
GAACCGGTCGTTCACCGCCTGCGGCACGGTGCCATCGTCGCTGCCCTGGAAGATCAGCAGCGGCACGGCGATCGGCGGGGCGTCGATGTAGTCGATCTGGCTGAAACTCACGCCGTAGCGCCAGGCGACCATGAGCTTGGCCGCCTCCTCCAGCGACTCCGGGATCGGGGCATTCACCACGGGCAGCGACCGCGACTCCCCGACCTGGTCGATCATCTCGCCGAGGCTCGTGGCCGGCGCGTCGAGGATGATCGCGTCCACTCGCGCCGCGAGCGGGCTGCGCGCCATGAAGCCGAGGGTGACCGCGCCGCCATGGCTCACGCCGCCCAGCACGATGCGCTCGGCCCCGTTCGCGCTGGCGTACTCGACCGCGGACTCCAGCTCCCGCCACTCGCTGCGGCCGTAGCCCACCTGCCCGTCGGGGTACTCCGGCGCGCCCACGTCACCGCGGTAGGTGATCACCAGGACGGTGTAGCCGGCGTCGTGCAGCGGACGGGCCATGCGCAGCATCTCGGAGCGCGCCGCCCCCTTGCCGTGGGTGAGGATGGCCCAGCGCTTGCTGCTCTTGCCGGGGATCAGCCAGGCCGGGAACGCGTCACCCTCCGGCGTCGTGATGGTCACGTCCTCGAACTCCAGGCCCGCCTCCTCCGGGGTGAGCCACACGTCACGCACCAGGCCGTAGCTGTCCCCGGCCTCGGGCGCCTGGCCCACCACCTCGAGCACCGGTCGGGTGCTGGTGCCGTCCGCGGCCACCGTGGCAGGGCCCACGACGAGCAGTGACTCCCCGGACTGCAAGCCCATCGTGGCGTCGTCGAACTTCGTCTCGTCGGCGTCCTGCGGGCTCGGCGCGAGGGTGATGGTGCCCTCGCCCTCGCTGATGTCAGCCGCCTCGATCACCCCCGCCTCGAGGCTGGTCGGGTCGTACGGCTCGGACTTCAGGGCCTCGTCGTAGACCTGCCCCGAGAAATACCAGCCGCCGCCGACGAAGAACAGCGCCACGAGCACGATGCCCAGGAACAGCACCACCCACGGCCACCTGCGCCGCCGCCGCCTGCCCGCCGTCATGGGGCCAACTATCGACGACCCATGCGGATCATGCCCGGGGAGCCGCCGACGATCGCCGACGCACGGGGGCCGCAGCCCCGGCCTCCGCGGCGTCAGCCCGCCAGGTCCGCCTCGACGACCCAGTGCGCTCGCTGGCGGTGCAGCGTCCGGCCCTGGCAGGACGCCCGCAGCCCGCTGCCTCGAGCCCGCCACCGGGTCATGCCGCGGTCGGGCCACGCACCCCGGCCACGTCGAGGCCGGCCAGCGCGCCCAGCGCCACCGGGGAGGACGCCACCGGCGTGCTGGGCTCAGCCACCGGTGCAGACGGGTTCGGCTCCGGGGAGGCGCCGGGCGAAGCCCCCTCGGTGGGGGCCGACGTGGCGGCATCCTCACCAAGCAGCCGGCGCTGTGCCGCGGCTGCCCGGTCCAGGGCTGCCTTGAGGTCGGCCTGCGCCTTGCCGTAGGCGGTGAAGTCGCCGGCCTGCAGCGCGGTCTGGCCCGCCTCGTAGGCAGCCTGGGCGTCGGCCAGCGCCCTGGTGAGGTCCGCCTGGGCGTCCTCGGTCTGCCCGGAGCCGCCGCCGCCCTCGGTGCCGCCGTCGGTCCCGCCGCCCTCCGGCTCGCTGCCCTCGAACACCGCAGCGAGGGCCTCGCCCAGGGTGTCCTCGAGCACCGAGACGCTGCCGTAGCTGGCCAGCACCTTGCGCAGCAGCGGGAAGCCCTGGCCCTGGGCCGCGCGCACGTACACGGGCTCGACGTAGAGCAGTCCGCCGCTCACCGGCAGCGAGAGCAGGTTGCCGAACTCGATCTCCGACCCGCCGCGACGCAGCAGCGTCAGCTGCTCGGAGATCGCCGGCTCGGACTCGAACACGTTCTGCACCTGCGTGGGGCCGGGCACGGTCGTGTTGCGCGGCAGCTGCAGCACCCGGATCGTGCCGTAGCCGGGGCCGGGGGCGGAGTCCACGGCCATGAACGCGGCGAGGGTCTGGCGCTTCTGCGGTGCGAACGTCGTCGTCAGCGAGAACCGCGGTTCGGTCGTCCCCGGCATCCGCAGCGTGAGGTAGTACGGCGGCTGCAGGGCGTTCACGGCGCGGTTCGTCGGGTCGATCGGGATGGTCCAGAAGTCCTGGCCGTTGTAGAAGCTGGCCGGGTCGGTCACGTGGTAGCGCGACAGGATCGTGCGCTGCACCTTGAACATGTCCTCGGGGTACCGGAAGTGCGCCACCAGCTCGGCCGGGGCTTCCGACATCGGGGTGACCACCCCGCCGAAGGCCTTGGTCCAGGTCTGCAGCATCGGGTCGTTGGGCTGCCAGGCGTAGAGGGTGACCGTCCCGTCGTAGGCATCGACAACGGCCTTGACCGAGTTGCGCAGGTAGTTGATGCGCTCGCTGGGCAGCGAGGTCACCGAATTGGTGGACTGGGTCAGCGCGTCGGTGGTGGCGTCCGAGAGGCTGGTGCGCGACGAGTACGGGTAGGCGTTGGTGGTCGTGTAGGCATCCACGATCCACTTGACCTGGCCGTCCACCACGACCGGGTAGGGGTCGCCATCGAGGGTCAGCCACGGCGCGACCTTGGCGACCCGGGCGGCGGGCTCCCGGTCGAAGAGGATCTTGGACTCGGCGTTCACCAGGTCGGACAGCACGATGTTCGGGTCCTGGAACCGCGTCGCGAACAGCAGCTTGTGGAACAGGTCGCCCACGCCGACACCACCGGAGCCCGTGTAGGTGTTGTTGCGCTGGCCGCTGGGCGAGGTGTCGTCGGGGAAGTCCAGCTCGCGGGGCTCGGTCCCCTCCGGCGCGCCGACGATGGAGTAGTCCGGGGACTCCTCACCGAAGTAGATCCGCGGCTGCTCGACCTCCAGCTCGCCGGTCACCGGGATGTCCGAGGCGAAGAAGGCGGGGCCGCCGCCGGGCAGCGCCGTGTTGTCGTAGGCGGCGACCACCCCGTAGCCGTGGGTGTAGACGGCGTGGTCGTTGGCCCAGTTGCGCTCGCCGACGCCGTCGAGGTTGACCTCGCGCACGGCGATGACGGCGCCGCGCTGGCCACCCCGCAGCGGGTAGCGGTCGATGTCCAGCGCGTCGGGGAAGGAGTAGAAGCTGCGGATCTGCTGCAGCTGGCGGAACGTCGGAGCCACCACGGCCGGGTCGAGCAGGCGGATGTTGGTCAGCGTCCCGGCGTCCTCCTCGAGGGTCTGCGCCGATGCGGCGCCCTCGCCGGAGTAGTCCTGGAACTGGGTGTCGGCCAGCCCGTACGCGCTGCGCGTGGCCTCGATGTTGCGCTTGATGTACTCCTGCTCGCGGACCAGCTCCGAGGGCTTGACCTGGAACTGCTGGACGATGGCGGGGTAGATGCCCCCGATGACCAGCGCGCTGATGGCCAGCAGGCCGGTCCCGATCAGCGGCAGCACCCAGCCCTGCCGCCACGCGTTGACGAAGAACAGCACCGCGCAGACCAGGGCGATCACCACGAGGATGTTCTTGGCCGGCAGCACTGCGTAGACGTCGCGGTACTTCAGGCCCGTGAAGCCCTGCACGAGCGGCTCGCTCTTGATGGCCAGCCCGTAGCGGTCCATCCAGTAGGCGACGGCCTTGAGCAGCATGAACAGGCCGGCCAGGATCGACAGCTGCACGTGGGCAGCACGGCTCGTGCGCGGCGAGGGACCCTGCAGGCGCAGGCCGCCGAACACGTAATGGGTCACCACGGCCATGAGCAGGCAGAGGATGAGCACCGCGATGCCGAACCCGAGCACGAACCGCAGGAACGGGTACTGCATCACGAAGAAGCCGATGTCGGTGTTGAACTGCGGGTCCGCGGCGCCGAACGGCGAGGCGTAGCGCCACTGCAGGAACGCCTCCCACTGCGCCGACCCGGACATGCCGGCCATGAGCCCCAGCACGCTGGGCAGTCCGATCAGGATGATCTTGTGGAACGGCTCGAGGCTGGCCCGGTAGCGCTCGAGGGAGACCTGCTCGGCCGACATCGCGCCGAGCTCCGGACGTGTGCGGTAGGCGATGTACATCGTGAGCCAGATGGACACGCCCATGAGCAGCCCGAACACCAGGAACAGCCCGAACCGCGTGGCCAGCAGGGTCGTGAACACCTGCTGCTTGTCGACCGACCGGTACCAGAGGAAGTCCGTGTAGAAGGACGTGAAGAGCAGGAACACCACGCCGAGGCCGCCGAGGATCGCCAACGTCGGCAGCAGGGCGCCGCGGCGGCCCGGCGGGCGGGACTGGGGTCGAGGACGAGCGGCCATGGGTGGGTCGAAGCTCACATGGCCCAAACTACCTGCACTTCGACGAGCCCACCGGCGCGTGCCTGAGGGGGCACCGCCCGCCCAGACACGTGCTCTTGCCGGACGCGACCGTGCGGTTGACCTGCGGTTGACATGGCTGCGGCACGCGCGGGGCCGCCGGCCCGACGCGCGGCGACACCGCCAGGTCGGACCTGCCCGGCTGACGGGCGCCGTGCGATGCTCCGGCCCATGCGACCCGGTGTCCGACGAGCGCTCTGGGTGACGGGGATCGCGGCCGCGACCGTCGTGCTGCTCCTGGGCGCCTTCGCCGCCGCGCTCGCCGTCCAGCTCAGTGGCGGCGTGGACGAGCTGTTCGACCGGACGCACCCCACCCAGGACGACCCCGAGGTGGTGGCGGCTCGGGCCGAGGCCAGCAGCCAGCTGGAAGCGCAGCTTCGCGGGCTCGCGGAGCGGGTCGTCGTGCCCGCCATCCCCGGTTCCCGGGTGGCGCCGTCCTCGGCGGGCACCGATCCGCAGCAGTCCGGGGCCGGCCCGGGCTCCGAGTGCGCCGTCGGCCAGCACAACTGGAAGCGTGACGACCCCTTCGACCTGGCCTGCGTCGAGGTCCGCCACGCCGTCGTGGTCGCGCCGACGATGGACGTTCCCGCGACCCTGGTCGCCCTCGACCGGGCCCTGCAGGCCGGCGGCTGGCGGCCCGAGGCAGGTGCCGGCCTGGCCCGCGCCATGGAGGACCGCCAGCCCGTGTCGCCCAGCTCGCCGGGCAGTGGCACCCGTGGCCCAGTCACGGGCCCCACCCCGCTCACGCCCGCCGACCTGCCCCGCGCCTGGTACCGCAGCCAGGACGGCCGCTTCGCGCTCGCGCTCTCGTTCGACGACTTCGAGTTCACCACGGGTCGGCCGCCCCCCACGATCGGCCCCGAGGAGTTCGGCATCCTGCTGGAGCTGAGCACCCAGTCGTATTGGGCGTGAGCCCACCGGTGCCCAGGCTGCCAGAATGCGCGGCCATGGACGCCCAGGACCTGCTCGAGGCCACGCTCGACATCGAGCGGCACGTCGACGGCGACGGCTGGGACCAGCCCGCGCTGCTGTTCGCCCTGGTCGACACCGTGCGGCTGCGGGCCGAGCAGCCCGAGCTCGCCGCGCAGCTGGGCGTGCTCGAGGGGGGCCCGGTCCTCACCTCGTTCGAGCAGGAGCCGCCGCCGGCCGACGAGGACCTCGACGCGTTCCTGGCCCGCATCGAGTGGCCCGACCAGGTGGTCGGCGCCGTCGTGGTCGTGGAGCGGATCGTGCTGCCGCCCGAGGCGGAGGCGGCCATCGGCCAGCGCCCTGATGCCGCGCAGCTGGCGCGGGAGCACCCGCAGGCCAGGGACATGCGGATCGTGGCGGCCGTCGACCGGGCCGGGCTGGCGATGTGCGCCCTGCGGGTGCGCGGCCACGGTGACCACGAGGTGCTCACGGGTGCCGATCTCGTGCCGGGACTCACCGAGGCGCTGGCCGCGACGTTCAGGTAGGCCGCGGGGCGCGACGTTCAGGCGACGTTCCGTCAGGACGCCGGCGACCCGTCAGCGCCCCGAGGCCCCGTCAGGACGCCGAGGCCGATGGCGCCGGGCTGGGCGGCGGCGCCACCGAGGCGCAGGTCGGGAACGTCGCGCCGTTGTCGGCGGCCCAGCGCTGCACCGCCTGTCGCGCCTCGCCCAGCGTCGCGACGGGCACGACGGTCATGCCGCCGGGTTCGTGGCCGACCACCTCGGGGCAATTGCCCACGGGAGCGAGGAACAGCTTCGCCCCGGCGTCCTCGGCCCCCACGAGCTTCTGCCGGATGCCGCCGATCGGCCCAACCCGGCCCTCCGGCGTGATGGTGCCCGTGCCGGCGACGAAGCCGCCGCCGTTCATCGGGCCCTCGGTGAGCATGTCGATGATGGCCAGCGAGAACATCATCCCCGCGCTCGGTCCGCCGACGTTCTCCAGCGTGAAGTCGATCTGGAACGGCGCCTCGTACTGCACCCCGACGCTGATGCCGAGGTACGGCACCGGGGGTGCCGACGGGTCCTTCGCGGCGGCCTCGGGGTTGGCCTCGCTCACCACCTCGAGCTGCAGCTCCTGCGGGGTGCCGCCGGGCTCGGCCGGTCGCCGGCGGACGTCGAGCGTCACGGTGTCGCCCACCTCCCCAGCGCGCACCGCCTTGCCCACCTCGGCCGGCGAGGTCACCTTCGCGCCATTGACCGCCAGGATCTCGTCACCGGCCTGCACGATCCCGTCAGCGGGCGCGCCGCCGCTGACGACCGTGACCACGACGGCCTGCGTGGTGGGGATCCCGAGCTCGTTCATGGCCGCGGCGATCGAGTCCGACTGCGACAGCGCGAAGAGCTGGTCGTTGCGCTGGGTGATCTCCTCCTTCGTCTCGTCGCCGTAGACGGTGTCGCGCGGGACGATGGCGTCGCCCGGCGAGACCCACCCGACCAGCGCCTCCCCGACGTGGACGCCGCCGGAGGAGCCGCCCCGCTCGGAGACCGTGAGCATGTCCAGGTTGCCCTCGGTCGGGTACGTGGTCGTGCCCGTGATCTCGATCATCGGGGTGCCCTCGACCTCGCCGATCGTGTTGTACGTGGGGCCCGGGCTCAGGATGAGCAGCGGCAGCTTGAGCACGGAGGCGAGGACGACGAGCACCACGCCAGCGACCAGGCCGCGGCGGATCGCCCTGACCCTGGCCCGTTGGCG
>DASVBK010000091.1:0-6310 GCA_036375875.1 Candidatus Nanopelagicales bacterium | reverse complement strand
GGAGTTCGAGGCCAAGAAGACCGAGCTGCTGGGCCGGCTGTAGGCGTCCGCCGCCGCCAGACATCAACTCCGGGCCGCCGGCCCACCTCCGAGCCGCCGAGCCAGCCCCGACCAGCGCCCAGGCTCAGGGCGAGAGCCGTCGCCGCGCCCACGCCGCGCCGTCGTCGAGCCCCCCGAGCGCGACCCGCCGGTACTCGACCCGGTCGTGCAGCCGCGAGAACCGACCGACCCAGAACTCGACCGTCTCGGGCACCAGCACGTAGCCGCCCCAGTAGTCAGGCATCGGGATGGGCTCACCCTCGCCGAAGTGCGCACCGACCGCCACGATGCGCTCTTCGAGCTCGGCTCGGCTGACCTCGCTGCTCTGCTGGCTGGCCCACGCCCCGAGCTGGGCGCCCCGCGGCCGGGTCGCGAAGTACGCCTCGGACTCCGCCCTGGCCAGCCGCTCGACGGCGCCGCGCACGTGCACCTGGCGGTGCATCGCATGCCAGCCGAACAGCAGCGCGCCGCGGGGGTTGGCCTCCAGCTCGCGGCCCTTGCGTGAGCCGTAGTTGGTGAAGAAGCAGAAGCCCCGGGCGTCCACCTGCTTGACGAGCATGAGCCGCGCCGACGGCTGCCCGCGGCCGTCGGCGGTGGCCAACGTCGCGGCGTTCGGCTCCGGCAGCCCGGCGGCCACCGCGTCCGCCAGCCAGGCGCGGAACAGCGACAGCGGCTCGGCCGGCACGGTGTCCACCTCGAACCCCTCGATCGGCGCCTTGAGGTACTCGATGCGTTGCACGGGCAGCGGCTCGACCATGGCCGCAGTATCCCAAGGCGCCGCATGGCGCAGGGGGCGCGTCGGGCACCACCGGTGGCCATCGGGAAGAATGGCCCCGGCCCCGACCCCACTGCCCAGGAGTGACAGATGAGCGACTTCTCGCCCGGCCTCGAGGGCGTCATCGCATTCGAGACCGAGATCGCCGAACCGGACAAGGAGGGCTCGGCGCTGCGCTACCGGGGCGTGGACATCGAGGACCTCGTCGGTCGGGTGACCTTCGGCCAGGTGTGGGGCCTGCTCGTGGACAACGAGTTCAACCCCGGCCTGCCACCCGCGGAGCCGTTCCCCATCCCGATCCACTCGGGCAACGTGCGTGTCGATATGCAATCCGCGATCGCGATGCTCGCCCCGGCCTGGGGCCTCGAGCCGCTGCTGGACATCGACGACGAGCAGGCGCGCGAGGACCTCGCCCGGGTCTCGGTCATGGCCATGTCCTACGCCGCGCAGGCGGCCCGGGGCGTGGGGGTGCCGATGGTGCCCACCGCGATGATCGACAAGGGCCGCACCGTGGTCGAGCGGATGATGATCCGCTGGCGCGGCGAGCCGGACCCCGTGCACGTCCGGGCCGTCGACGCGTACTTCGTCTCGGCCGCCGAGCACGGCATGAACGCCTCGACCTTCACGGCGCGCGTCATCGCCTCGACCGGCGCCGACGTGGCCGCGGCCATCTCGGGCGCGGTCGGCGCGATGTCCGGCCCGTTGCACGGTGGTGCGCCGAGCCGGGTGCTGCACATGGTCGAGGAGATCGAGCGCACCGGCGACGCCGAGGGCTACATCAAGGGCGTGCTGGACCGCGGCGAGCGGCTCATGGGCTTCGGCCACCGGGTGTACCGCGCCGAGGACCCCCGCGCGCGCGTGCTGCGGCGCACCTGCCGCGAGCTCGACGCCCCGCGCTACGAGGTGGCCGAGGCCCTCGAGGCCGCGGCGCTCAAGGAGCTGCGCGAGCGCCGGCCGGACCGCGTCATCGAGACGAACGTCGAGTTCTGGGCGGCGATCATCCTCGACTTCGCGCAGGTGCCGTCCACGATGTTCCCGGCGATGTTCACCTGCGCGCGGCTGGCCGGGTGGAGCGCGCACATCCTGGAGCAGAAGCGCACTGGTCGCCTGGTGCGGCCGTCGGCGCGCTACATCGGGGCAGGCCCACGCACCCCGCAGCAGGTGCCGGGCTGGAAGGACACCATGCTCTTCCCCTACGACGGCGACCTGCCCCCGCTGTACGAGAAGACCGAGCCGCTGCCCCAGTTCTGAGGCCCTCGACCGCCGACCGACGAAGGAAACCCTGGTGACCACCACCACCGACCCAACGACCATCACGATCCCCGCCGAGATGCTGCCGCGTGACGGCCGCTTCGGCTGCGGGCCCTCCAAGGTGCGCATCGAGCAGGTCGACGCCCTGCGCGGCGCGGCGACCTCGATCCTGGGCACCTCGCACCGGCAGAAGACGGTGAGGTCGCAGGTGGGCCGGGTGCGCTCGGGGCTGGCCGCCCTGTTCGCCCTGCCCGAGGGCTACGAGGTGATCCTCGGCAACGGTGGGACCACCGCCTTCTGGGACGCCGCGACCTTCGGCCTGATCCGCGACCGCGCCCAGTTCCTCACCTTCGGCGAGTTCGGCTCGAAGTTCGCCAAGGCAGCGAAGGACGCCCCGCAGCTGGGCGTGCCGACCGTCATCAGCTCCGACCCCGGCAGCGCGCCGGAGTTCCGCGCCGAGCCCGGCGTCGACGTCTACGGAACCCCGCACAACGAGACCTCGACGGGCGTGGCCATCACGCCGGCGAGGGTGCCCGGCATCGACGAGGGCGCCCTCATGGCCTTCGACGCAACGTCCGCGGCCGGCGGTCTGGCCGTCGACGCCGCGGACTTCGACGTCTACTACTTCGCCCCCCAGAAGTGCTTCGCCTCCGACGGCGGCCTCTGGTTCGCGCTGCTGAGCCCCGCAGCCGTCGAGCGCATCGAGGCACTGGCCGCCTCCGGCCGGTGGGTGCCGGCGTTCCTGGACCTGAAGGTCGCGCTGGACAACTCGCGGCTGGAGCAGACCTACAACACCCCAGCCCTGGCGACCATCCTCATGATGGCCGAGCAGGTGGACTGGTTCAACGAGCAGGGCGGCATGGCCTGGACCACCGCACGCACCGCCGAGTCCGCGGGCCACCTGTACGGCTGGGCGGAGGCGAGCGACTACGCCACCCCCTACGTGACCGATCCCGCGCTGCGCAGCAACGTCGTGGGCACCATCGACTTCGACGACTCGATCGACGCGGCGATGGTCGCCAAGGTGCTGCGGATCAACGGCATCGTCGACACGGAGCCCTACCGCAAGCTCGGCCGCAACCAGCTGCGGATCGCGATGTTCCCGTCGGTCGACCCGGCGGACGTGCGCGCGCTCACAGCCTGCGTCGACCACGTCGTGGCTGCCCTGGCCTGAGCCGGGCAGCCGCTCTGCGGCAGCTCGCCTCAGCGCCGGCGCCGGAACACCCGGCGGAGCGCCACGAGCGCCACGACGAGGGTCACCGCCAGCACCACGACGCGGGCGTAGGGGTAGATGTCGAACCCCGCGACGCGTGGCAGGCTGCCCGCGATCCCACCATCCGTGCCCAGCGCGGTGCGGGGCACCGTCACCTCCACCAGGTCCCGCGAGCCCTCCGAGGCCACGAGCAGGCGCTTGGAGTCAGCCGTCCACGTCACCGCCTCGCCCTGCGGCTGGATCGGCAGCGCGAACCGGGCCTGCGCCTCACCTGGCGGCTCGCCGTCGAACACCTCAGCACTGAGGTAGTCACGCACCACGTAGCGCTTGCCGTTCGGCGCCATGGCGGCATCCGTGACGAGCGAGCGCGCCGAGCCGACCCGGGTGGCGAGCATCGGCTCGCGCGCCGGGCTCATCGGCGAGGGCACCTCCAGGATCGAGCCGACCCCGGACTCCTTGGTGATGATCCACAGCTGCTCGCGGTCGGGCGCCGCGAGCAGCGCCTCGGCGTTCTCCGGCCCGCCCGGGTACCGCACGCGATAGGTCGTCACCGGCACGCGGGCGTCACGCAGTCGCCGGGGTTCGACGACCTTGTGGATGCGCGCGTAGGGCCAGGCGCCGACGTTGTCCCCGATGTCACCGATCCAGATCACGTCGCGGCCCTCGGCGTCGGTGCCCGTGGCCAGGGCCTCGTGGTCGCGCGCCGGGGTGTCCAGCAGGGTGAGCCGGGCTCGCACCCGGCAGTCCACGGTGCTCACGGCGTAGAGGTACGGACCCCCGCCGGAGTCGTTCGTGGCCCAGAGGACGTCGTCGTGCCGGCGCGACAGCGCCATGCCGCTGATCTCGTCGAGCTCGCCTGGTGGCAGTCGGCACATCACGCGGTCACCGGTGCCCACCAGGGTGGGCGGCGCCGCCGCCGGGAGCGCGAGGGACGCCCCGGCGGGTGTCGCCCGATGCGGCGCTGCCCCGGCGGGCGGGACGCCGGCCAGCGCCGCGAGCCCCAGGAGCAGCGCGGCGAGACCCGGGCCCAGGCGTCGTGACGAGCGCGGCCCCCCCACCCGTCCCTGCCCGGCCAGCTGGCTCACCGCGGCTCTGGCGCGCCGTGCCCGCCCGCGCCGCCCACCTGCGCCTCGTGCTCGCGGTACACCCGCGCACGCCGCACGGTGAACAGCAGCAGGCCCAGGCCGATCACCAGCCCGCACACGGACGTCAGCGTCCACCAGCTGGCCCCGCGCTCGGCCAGCGCGTCGCGCTGCAGCAGGCAGGCCCCGAGCGCGAACGCCCAGAGCACCAGGCCGAACACGGCCGGGCGCACCCCGCTGTCCGGCACCGGCGCGAGGTCCGGCGGGGCCGGCGGCGTGGGCTCGGGCATGGCATCACCCTAGATGGCTGTGTGGGGAGGGGGTTTCAGCGCAGGGCGGCGATCGCCGTGATGGCGACCAGCCCGATGAGCACGGCCAGCGTCAGGAACCTGCGCGCGCGAGGGTCCATCCCTCAGGCCCGCGCCCGATCAGTCGCGGCCTCCGAATGCGCGCCGCATCCGTACGTCAGCGCCACGACGCGGCCATCGGCCGGCGACATCCCGTTCGCGCACACCCCGAACGCGCTGCCTGTGGGGCCGCCGATCGGCAGCAGGAACCCGCAGGTCGCGCAGGGCGCTGGCGCCGAGCGGGCCATGGGCGCCTGCGGGCCGGTCTCGCCGGACTGCCAGCGGGAGACCGCGTCGTCGCGGCCCTCGGTGGAGAGCACGCGGCGCCGGCCCAGGCCCAGCTCCCAGCCGGCCGGGCGCAGCCCGGGCTCGTCGGCCACGGCGGCCAGGTCGTCGAGGCCAGACCATCCCGGGGCCAGCCGGGGATCGTCCTCGGTGGTCGGCAGCACGTCCCCGACCCCGAGGTCCCCCGGTGCCACCCGCTGGCTCCACGGGACCCAGGCCGGGGCCAGCAGCGCCTCGGGGCCGGGCAGGAGCACGACCTCGTCGATGGTCACGGACCGGGCGCGTGGGGCGCGGGCGACCGTCACCGCCCATTCCCAGCCGCGGTAGCCGGGGGCCAGGCAGGCGAACCGGTGCGTCGCCACGCGGTCGTCGTCGGGGGCGACGCCGAGGTGCTCGCCGATGTGCTCGGACGGGGCGACGGCAGCCAGGGCGTCACGCGCAGGATCGACGGCATCGCGGCAGGCAGGGTCCAGCGCGGCGGCGCGCTTGGGGCGGGTCGGCGTGGTCTGGGTCATGCTGCTTCCGTGACGCTGGCCGGCGCATCCACCGGGTGGGGGCGCGGCGCCACCACGCGGATAGGCTACCGCCATGACGTCCAGCCGCCGATCCGTGGCGATCGCCCTCATCGCGCTCAGTCCGCTCGCGCTGGCGGCCTGCGAGAAGCCCAACCCCGGGGTGACGGTCTGGTCGGGCACGAACAGCGAGCACGTCCCGGCCCTGTGCTGGGAGCACGATCCGGCCACCGCGATCGGCCCAGCGACCTGCGCCCAGGACGTCCTCGACGCGGCCGGCCAGGGCCAGGGCATCACCGCCATCCGCGTCCGACCCGGCGACACCGTCGGCATCTCGGTCGACACGAAGGTGGCCGACGCGGGGTGGTCGGTGCAGATCGGCGGGCAGCCGCTGGTCACCGGCCTCACCGAGACCTACTACCGGTTCACCTTCCCCCAGACGGTCGAGACCGGTGGGGCCGGCTACACCATGCAGATCACGGCGGCGGCCAAGCCCACGGGCAACCGCGGCATCTGGTTCTTCCAGCTGGTCCCGCGCTGAGCAGGCCCGTCCCCGCCTGACCCCACCCCCACCTGACCCGTCCGCGGCACGGCTCGCCAGCGGGCGTATGCGACCGGGACCGGCGCTCACCGATCGGGGGTCCACCTCCGCCCGTGGTGGGCCCGCTCGCGCGGTTCGGGATGCCACCGGGGCGGGTTACGCTGGAGCGTTGCAGGTCTCGACCCACAGGAGTGCACAGTGCCCACCGGCAAGGTCAAGTGGTACGACGCGGAGAAGGGCTTCGGCTTCCTGACCTCCGACGAGG
>DASVBK010000224.1:0-4352 GCA_036375875.1 Candidatus Nanopelagicales bacterium | reverse complement strand
ACCGGATGACCCCCTCCGCGCACTCGCTGGACATGGCCCGCCGGTTGCCGCTCTCGGAGCTGGAGATCATCCCGGACTCCGGGCACATGATGGTCCTCGAGCACTACCCCCAGGTCAACGCCCAGCTGCGCGCACTGGTCGCCAGGGTGCACGAGGAGCTCGCCCGGGACGCCGCGCAGGAGGCGGAGCTGCTCGCGGAGGCCGGGCTGGCCGACGGGTCGGGGGAGCGGCCCACGACGGCCGGGCTGCGGCTGCCCCAGCCGTGAGCGCCCCCGGTCAGCCGTCGGCGTGGGTCCAGGGCGCCGATGGATGGTCGACCGTCGCCCAGGACGCCGCGGCCATGCGGGCGTGCGGCGAGCAGGTCGGTGCGCTGCTCCGCCCCGGCGACCTCGTGGTGCTCGACGGACCGCTCGGCGCGGGCAAGACCACGTTCACCCAGGGGATCGGGCGGGCGCTGCACGTGCGCGGGGCCGTGACGAGCCCCACGTTCGTGATCGCCCGCAACCACCCCGGGCCGGGCCCCGCCCTGGTGCACGTCGACGCCTACCGCCTGGGCTCCGTCGTCGAGGTGGACGACCTCGACCTCGACGCCGACCTCGCGCGTGCGGTGACCGTCGTCGAGTGGGGGGCCGGCAAGGTCGAGGGACTCGCCGAGGACCGCCTCGAGGTGCTGCTGCGCCGACACGTCGGCGCGCTGGACGACGCCGCCGACCCGGCCGCCGGCCCGCGCGAGGTGCTGGTCCGCGGCGTCGGTCCGCGCTGGGCCGGCCTGGTGCTGCCCGTCGCCCCACCCGGCGGGGCAACGACCAGCACCTAGGGTTGGCCCGTGCGCATCCTGGGCCTGGACACCGCCACCGAGGCGGTCGGCGCTGCCGTGCTCGACAGCACCACGGATGCGGTGCTCGGCCGAGGCACCTTCGTCGGGCCCGCCGCGCACGGCGAGCAGCTCGCGGCACTGGTCGCGCGGGCCCTCGAGGCGGCGGGCCTGGCGCCGGCGCAGCTCGGGGCGATCGCCGTCGGCCGCGGTCCCGGGCCCTTCACCGGGCTGCGGGTGGGCCTCGTGCACGCCGAGGTGCTGGGATGGGTGCTGGGCATCCCCGTGCACGGCGTCTGCACGCTCGACGCGCTGGCGGCCGAGGCCGTGGCGGGGGGCCTGGCCGGGCCCTTCCTGGTGGCGACCGACGCCCGGCGGCGCGAGGTGTACTGGGCCCGGTACGACGCCGGGGGCCACCGGGTGTCGGGACCCGCGGTCGGGCCCGCGGCCGAGATCCCCGACAGGCAGCTGCCGGTCGTGGGCGCTGGTGCGCAGCGCTACCCGCAGGCCCTGCCCGATCGACGTGACCCCGTGCACCCCGACGCGGCCTGGATCGCCCGGCTGGCTGCGGCCCAGCTGGCGCGCGGCGAGGCGCCCGAGGTGACCCCGCTCTACCTGCGCCGCCCGGACGCGGTCGCCGCCGCCAGCCGCAAGCGGGTGACCCCGGCATGAGTGGGGCGCCCGCGAACCGCACGGGGGGTGGGACGGCCCGCCCCGCGGACCGCACCGGGGGTGGGACTGCCCAGCCCGCGTCCCCGGCTGCCCGGCAGCTCGCGGCCCCGGATGCGCTGCACCTGGCGCCGCTGCGCTGGTGGGACCTCCAGGAGGTGCTGGCCCTGGAGGCCGAGCTCTTCGGCGACGAGGCGTGGACGCCGGGGCAGTTCTGGTCGGAGCTGGCGCGCGTGCCGGAGACGCGCTGGTACGCCGTCGCACGTCGCCCCGACGACCCGCGGATCATCGGGTACGCCGGCGTCTTCATCGCCGGAGCCGAGGCGGACGTGCAGACGGTGGCCGTCGCACCTGCAGCCCAGGGTCGCGGCGTGGGCCGCCACCTGGTGCGGGCCCTGGCCGACGAGGCGGTCCGGCGCGGTGCCGCACTCCTGCACCTGGAGGTCCGTGCGGACAACGCCGCCGCCCTCGCGCTCTACGAGGCGCTCGGCTTCCTGGTCGACGGGCGGCGCCGTGACTACTACGGCCGCGGCCGCGACGCGGTGCTCATGACCGCGCGACTCGAGGTCGGGCACGACGGGCAGGTGGGCCATGGCTGACGAGCCCCTGGTCCTGGGCATCGAGACCTCGTGCGACGAGACCGGCGTGGGCATCGTGCGGGGCAGCACGCTGCTGGCCGACGTGGTGGCCTCGAGCGTCGAAGAGCATGCCCGGTTCGGCGGCGTGGTGCCGGAGGTGGCCTCGCGCGCGCACCTGGAGGCCATGCTGCCCACGCTCGAGGAGGCGTGTCGTCGCGCCGGGGTCCGCCCACGCGACCTGGATGCGGTCGCGGTCACCGCGGGGCCGGGGCTGGCGGGGTCGCTGCTCGTGGGCCTGTCGGCGGCGAAGGCGCTCGCGCTGGGCCTGGGCGTGCCGCTGCACGGCGTGAACCACCTGGCCGCGCACGTGGCCGTGGACACCCTCGAGCACGGCCCGCTGGCCGAGCCGACGGTGGCGCTGCTGGTCTCCGGCGGCCACTCCTCGCTGTTGCTCGTGCCCGACGTGACGGCCGACATCCGCCCGCTGGGGGCGACCATCGACGACGCCGCCGGGGAGGCGTTCGACAAGGTGGCGCGCGTGCTGGGCCTGCCCTTCCCCGGGGGTCCCCACATCGATCGCGTGGCCGTTGCCGGCGACCGCGCCTTCGTGACCTTCCCGCGCGGGCTGACCGGCCCGCGCGACGCCGCCGAGCACCGCTTCGACTTCTCGTTCTCCGGCCTCAAGACTGCCGTCGCCCGTTGGGTGGAGGCCCGCGAGGCGGCCGGCGAGCCGGTCCCTGTCGCTGACGTGGCCGCGGCGTTCCAGGAGGCCGTCGTCGACGTCCTCACGAGCAAGGCGATCGCCGCCTGCCGGCAGCACGGCGTCGAGGACCTGCAGATCGGCGGCGGGGTGGCCGCCAACTCGCGGCTGCGCGCGCTGGCGGCGGCGCGCTGCGAGGCCGCCGGGATCCGGCTGCGGGTGCCGCGACCCGCGCTGTGCACCGACAACGGGGCGATGGTGGCCGCCCTCGGTGCCGCGCTGGTGGCGCGCGGCCGCCCCGCCTCCGCGCTGACCATCCCAGCCGACTCGTCGCTGCCGGTGGAGGTCGTCACCGCCTGAGCACGCGACGCGGGGCCGGGTGTCTGCGGCCCGATCGTCGCGCATGCCACACTGCGCCCGGCGGGGGCAGGAGGGCATGGTGTCGATCGAGCAGCGCGACGGGGTCGCGAGCGTCGACGCCGGCATGCCGCCCCGCGATCCACCGGGTCCCGCGGACGGGCCCTCGGCCACCACCCCCTCGCCGGACGCCGAGCCGCCGCCAGCCGCCCGCGCCGCGGACCGCACCGTCGCGCTCATGGCCAGCGACGGCGTGGCGTACCTGCTCTATTGGCTGGTCATCCTCGTGCTGCTCAGCCAGTCCGTGGCCCTCGCGCTGCAGCCGCCGCAGGGCGACCTCGGGGTGGGTCTGTGGGCGGGCTTCGTGTGCTTCATCTGGGCGGGTTTCTGCCTGGGGATGGGCCTGCTGCGCGGCAAGACCCCGCAGGGCACGGACCTGCCCCCGCCGGTCTGGCTGCCGCTCATCACGACGATCGGGTGCACGGTGAGCCTGGCCACGGTCCGCGCCTCCGCACAGACGAGCGCGCCGTGGGGCGTGGAACTCGTCGTGGCCGGCCTGCTGGTGGCCGCCATGACGCTGTGGCAGGGGCCCATCGCCGGGGCGTTGTCCGGGGTGGCGCTGGGTGGGCTCGCGCTGCTCAGCCCGCTGCTCGGCGAGCAGGCTGGCACCCCGCTGCGCACGCCCCTGTCGCGGTCGCTGGCCGGGCTGGCCCTCATCGGTGCCGGGTTCGCGGTGGCGCTCGCGCTGGGCTGGATGCGGCGCAGCGCGCAGCGGCTGCAGGCCCTGCTCGACGCCCGCCAGGACGCGCTGGTCCGCGAGGAGGCCGTGCGCGCCGCCGCCCGGGTGGCCGCGGAGCTGGAGCGCTCGCTGCACGACACGGCGCTGAACACCCTCGAGACGATCGCCGCACACGGCGAGCACCTGGATCCCGCTGCCGTCGTGGCGCGCTGCCGGGCCGATGCGCAGTGGCTGTCCGAGTGGCGCTCCGAGTCAGGCTTCGTCGGCCTCGGCGAGGTCGTCGGCCGGCTCGTCGAGCATGCCGACCGGCTCGGCCTGCAGCTCGACGTCGAGGTGCTCAGCACCCCCCTGGGAGCCGGGGACGAGCCCAAGGTGGCGCTCACCCCACCGGTGCTGCACGCGTTCGCCGGTGCTGCCAGCGAGGCGCTGACCAACGTGGCCAAGCACAGCGGCGTGCGCCGGGCCTCGGTCCTCGTGGCCCACGATCCCGGCGGC
>DASVBK010000217.1:0-4855 GCA_036375875.1 Candidatus Nanopelagicales bacterium | reverse complement strand
CGAGCTGGCCGCGGCGCTGGCCGAGCTCGACGGCGATCGCGTCCGCGCCGTGCAGGTCGTCGCCGACCTCCTGCTCGAGCGCTCGGGAGCGAGCACGGTCGTGGCCACCCTGGACGGCGACGGCGCGGTGCTCCTGCCCAGCGCGGGCACCGCGGTGCACGTGCCCACCCGCCTCGTGGAGCCCGCCCACCCGTCGGGCGCGGGCGACACGATGGCTGCCGCCCTGGCCCTGGGCCTGGCGGTGGGCGCGGACCTGGCCACGAGCGCGGAGCTCGCGGTCGCGGCGGCGACCCTCGTGGTGCAGCGGGAGGGCACCACGGTCTGCACGGCCGAGGCCCTGCTGCCGGCCGGCCCGGCGCGCGTGGTGCCCGCCGACCAGCTGCTCGACGTGGTGGCCGCGCATCGCCGCGCGGGCCGGCGCATCGTGTTCACCAACGGCTGCTTCGACGTGCTGCACGCCGGGCACGTGGCCTGCCTCGCGGCCGCCTCCGGCTACGGCGACGTGCTGGTCGTCGGGGTCAACGACGACGCGGGCGTGCGGGCCATCAAGGGCCCGGGCCGGCCGGTGAACAGCCTGGGGGACCGGGCACAGGTGCTGGCTGCCCTGGGCACGGTGGACCACATCGTGGCGTTCGACGGCGAGGCCCCGTTGGACCTCATCCGGGCCATCCGCCCGGAGACGTACGTGAAGGGGGCCGACCACGACGTGGAGCGGCTGCCGGAGGCCCGGCTGGTGCGTGAGCTCGGCGGGCGCGTGGTGACCCTGCCGCTGCTGCCGGACCGGTCCACCGCCGGCGTGATCGCCGCCTGCGCCTCCGCCGCGGGGGGCCGTGCCTCGTGATCGACGTCCTCATCCCGACCATCGACCGGGTCGGGGCCCTCGCCGTGACGCTCGCGGGGCTCGCCGCGCAGGCTGACGGCGTCCTGGCGGGCGTCACCATCGCCGACCAGTCCGAGCGCCCTGTCGCCGAGGAACCGCTGGTCGTCGCCATGCTGCGCACCCTGGAGCACCACGGCGTGCCGGTCGCCGTGCATCGACGGCCCGTGCGACGCGGCGTGGCCGAGCAGCGCGACTACCTGCTGCGGCAGGCCCAGGCCGAACTGGTGCTGTTCCTGGACGACGACGTGTGGCTGGAGCCCTGGGCCGCCGCGACCATGGCCAGCGCGCTGCATCAGCACGGCTGCGGATTCGTCGGGATGGCCGTGACCGGGCTGAGCCACCTGGCCGACCGGCGGCCCCACGAGGTGGTGCCCTTCGAGCCGTGGGACGGGCCGGTGCAGCCCGAGGACGTGCGCCCCGAGTCCGAGGCCTGGGCTCGGTACCAGCTGCACAACGCGGCCAACCCCACGCACCTGGCCGAGCAGGTGGGTGCCACGCCCGGGGCGCCGGTCGCCTACCGGGTGGCGTGGGTCGGCGGCTGCGTGCTCTACCGGCGCAGGGCGCTCGAGGCGGTGGGCGGGTTCTCGTTCTGGCCCAGCCTTCCCGTGCCGCACTCGGGGGAGGACGTGCTGGTCCAGCTGCGGGTCATGCGTCGCTTCGGCGGCGCGGGCCTGCTGCCCAGCGGTGCGGTCCACCTCGAGCTGCCGACGACCATCCCGCACCGTCCGGTCGACGCCTGGATGCTGGACGCGGCGGCCGCCGGGGGCGGGCGTGGCTGACCCAGGCGTGGCCGAGCCACGGCAGGACGTGCTGGCCAGCGCGCGGTCCGTGGCGATCGTGCGGGCCAACGGCCTGGGCGACCTCATCGTGGCCGAACCGGCCCTGGCGGCGGTTCGCGCCGCCGCGCCGCGGGCGCACATCGTGCTCATCGGCGGCCCGATCAGCGTCGCGACGCTCACGGGCCGGCCCTCACCGGTCGACGAGGTGCTGCTGGCGCCACCCGCGCGGGGCGTGCGGGAACCGACGCGGCAGGCGCCGGAGGACCCGGCTGCCACCGAGGCGTTCCTGGCCGCCATGCGGGAGCGGCAGTTCGACGTGGCCATCCAGCTGCACGGCGGCGGCCGCTCCAGCAACCCCTTCACCGCCGCGCTCGGCGCTCGGGTGACGGTGGGCACCCGCGACCACGACGCCCCGCCGCTGGATCGCACCGTGCGCTTCGACTACTGGCAGCACGAGGTGGCCCGCTTCCTGGAGGTCGTGGCACTGGCCGGCGCCCGGCCGGTGCGGGTCCACCCGCACCTGGCGGTCACCGCCGCCGACGTCGGGGCCGGCGAGCAGGCGCTGCGCGAGGTCGGGGTGCAGCCGGCCCGCCCCTGGGCCGTGCTGCATCCCGCCGCGACCGATCCGCGCCGCCAGTGGCCCGCGGACCGGTTCGGCCAGGTGGCCAGGGCGCTGGCCGACCAGGGGGCCCAGGTGGTGGTGGTCGGCACCGCGGACGAGCGGCCGATCGCCGACTGCGTGCTGGTGGCCGCGCCGGGGGCCGTCGACCTGGTCGGTCGGCTCCCGATGCCCGCCCTGGTCGGCGTGCTGGCCGGTGCTGCGGTGCTGGTCGGCAACGACTCGGGGCCCCGCCACCTCGCCGACGCCCTGGGCACGGCCACGGTCGGCGTCTACTGGTTCGGCAACCTGGTGAACGCGGGGCCGATCGAGCGCGACCGGCACCGGGTGCACTGCTCGTGGACGGTCGCCTGCCCGGTGTGCGGGGCCCCGTGCGTGGGTTCCAGGCCACCGCCGCGGTGCCCGCACGACGTGAGCTTCGTGGCAGACGTCCCCGTCGAGGATGTGTGTGGCAGCGCGGTCGCAGGCTACGCTGAGGCGGTCGCGCGACGGGGTGGGTGACCGCTACGGAGGGGGTCGATGGTGGATACCAACGATCGCCCCCGCAGCCGTCGCGATCCCGGGGAGGCAGCGCTGGCCGACACGGTGGCCGCGCTGCGCGACGAGGTGGCCGGCCTGCGCTCGGCGGCGCGGATGCGCGCCGTGATCGAGCAGGCCAAGGGCGTGCTCGTGGAGCGCCACCACATCTCCCTCGACGAGGCCTTCAACCGCCTGCGGAAGATGTCGCAGGAGCACAACGTCCGTCTCGTCGAGGTCGCCGCCACCGTGGTCGGCGTCGCCGTGCCCGACGAGGACACCCTGCCCAAGGCGCTGCCCGACGACGTGCTGCGCTCGCGTCTGCCCGCCTCGCCGGCAGCCTCGCGCAGCTGGCAGTCCCTGCAGTCCCAGCCCGACGTCCGCGCGGGCGTGCTCACCGCCCTGGTCGATGCCATGGCCGGATCCACCAGCCACGGTGATGAGGCCGCTGGGCTGCTGGCCGACCTCCTGGCGCCGCAGGGGGTGGCGGGCATCGCGCTGTACCGCGCCTCGGCCGACGACTCGCTGCGGCTGGTCGGCCAGCACGGCGTGCCGGGCGACCTCATGAGCTCGTGGCGCAGCATCCCGCCCTCGCGGGACATCCCCTACATCGCCGCCCTCCAGGACCGCACCCCATTCTTCTGGGGCGACCGCTTCGCGAGGTCCGCGCAGTTCCCAGGGGTGGGGCAGAGCAAGACGCTGTTCGAGGCCACGGCGCTGGTGCCGCTGGTCGAGGGCAGCACGCCGGTCGGCGTGGTGGGGCTCATGTGGGCCGGCGAGGAGACGTTCGACGACGCCCGCCGGGCCATGATCACCCAGACCGTGCAGCGCGTGGCGCCGCTGCTGCTGCGCAACGCCGCCGCCGCCGATCCCGAGCTCGACTGGCTCAACACCCTGCTGCGCCTGCACCTCGACCCGTGGGTGCTGCTCGAGGCGATCCCCAGCGCAGACGGGGTGGTCCGCGAGTTCGTCGTGCAGGACGCCTCCGACCAGGCCGACGCCAGCGGCAGGTGGCTCGGCCGCCGGTTCCTGGAGCTCTGGCCGTTCACTGCGGAGGACGGGATGGCCTCGGCGCTGGCCGGGCTCGCCCAGTCCGGCGGCTCCTGGTCGATGACCGTGGCGACCAGCTCCGACGCGCCCTGGGGCATCCCGGGCAGCCGGCTGCGCGCGGTCCGCCTGGGCCGGCGGATCGTGCTCGTGTGGCGCCCGGGTCGGGTCGCCGACCGACGGACGTCGGCCGCCCTAGCCGAGCCGGGCGACCAGCAGGGTGGCCTGGGCTCGGTCAGCTGAGGGAGCCTGCACCGCTTCCACCGTCCGCTGCGCCAGGCCCTCGATCGGCTGCAGCCGCAGCGCGATCGCGCTGGAGCGCAGGGCCGCCAGGCCCTGGACCACGTCGTCGCCCACGTCGACGACACCGTCGCTGAACAGCAGCAGCGAGTCGGCCGGGCCGAGGGTCCCGGAGGCCACGGACTGCGAGCCTGCCCCCTCCTCGCCGATCCCGTGCCCAGCGGCCTCCAGCCACTCGGCAGTGCCGGACGCGCGCACGAGCAGCGCCGGCGGGTGGTCGCCCATGGCCGCCTGCACGTGCCCGGTCTGCGAGTCCAGCACCACGGCGGCGACACTGGCCACCGGGGAGCCCTGCTCTGCTTGGAGGGTGGTGGCGGCGCGCGTGAGCATCTCACCGAGCGGCGCGCCGGCAGCCATGTGGGCCCGGCAGACGAAGAGCACCTTCCACGCGTCGCGCAGCGAGGTGATGCCCTCGCCCGAGGCGTCGACCATGAGCAGCAGGGCCCGGCCGTCGGGCAGCAGGCTGAGGTCCACCAGGTCGCCGCTGCCACGGGATGCCCCGACCCGGCCGCCGGTGCTGAACAGGTCCGTGGTCACACCGTCGACCTTCGCGAGCCTGGTCTCAGTGGGCGAGCCGAGGGCACGCAGCACCTCGAGCTGCTCGGTGTTGCGGGCGGCCTCGGCCAGCAGCAGGCGGCGGTCCTCCTCGGCGACGACACGCGCCTCGACGTCGCGCAGCACGACGACGAGGCCCTGCTCGTCGGCGCGTCCCTG
>DASVBK010000082.1:0-4336 GCA_036375875.1 Candidatus Nanopelagicales bacterium | reverse complement strand
GCCCCGACGCATCCGGCGGGTGCGGGCTACTGTCGGTCAGGCAGCAGGGTCCGGCGCTGGACGCCCGGGCGGCGGTGGGGACTGGACGACGAGCAGGAGATGTGGCCCGATGGTCGGGTATGTGCGTGCGCCGGAACGTCGTGAGCAGCTGCTCGCCGCCGCTCGGGGGGTGCTCGTCCGCGAGGGCCTCGACGGCCTGACCCTGCGCGACGTGGCCGCCGAGGCGGGCGTGCACCTGAGCACCCTGCAGTACATCTTCAGCAGCCGCGCAGAGCTCGTGGGGGCCCTGGTCCAGCGGGTGCTGCAGGAGGCGCGGTACGGCCAGTTCGAGCCGGGCTCCGGCGACCTGCGCCACGAGCTGCACCGCCTGCTCGACTGGTACGCCACGCAGTTCCTCAGCGACCCGGCGATGGTCGAGCTGCTGCGCTACGAGTACCTCGTCTCGGTGCGCCGGGCCGATGGCCAGGCCCCCGACCACCCGCTCGCGGGCCGCCTGGTGGCCAGCGACTTCGCCCAGCGCATCGCGCGCATCGCCGAGCAGGCGCAGGAGCCCATCGACTGGTCCGTCGAGGAGCTGGGCCGTGTGTGGGGCGTCGGCGTGCTGGGGCTGTTCTACGAGTTCCTGCGCGACCACGACCTCGAGCGGTTCCGCCGCGAGGGTGAGCTCGTGATCGACTGGGTCGCGAGGGCCGCCACCCTGCAGCCCGCCCACGGGGGCTGAGCCCTCGGCCGCGAGACCGCGGCGGGAGGCGGGCGGGAGGCTGCCGGCGTGGCCGGGGCCGGATGCCTCAGCGCAGCGGTACGCGCCAGGTGAGCACCGAGCCGCCGTAGGGCCCGGGCGCGATGGTGCAGGTGCCGCCGTACC
Source organism: Candidatus Nanopelagicales bacterium (assembly GCA_036375875.1). Lineage (GTDB taxonomy): Bacteria > Actinomycetota > Actinomycetes > S36-B12 > CAIYMF01 > Prado023. Next base: position 3,471 of record DASVBK010000082.1, on the reverse strand, counting down.
GGGCGGCACGCTCGGCGAGGTTGAGCAGGCCCGAGCGGCGGCTGAGCTCGCCGGGCACGCCGACGCCGTCGTCGGTCACCTGGAGCAGCAGGGTGCCGTGCTCCACGGCCACGAGCACCTCGACATGCTCGGCGTGGGCGTGCTTGGCCACATTCGCCAGGGCCTCGCGCAGCGCGCCGATGAGGTCGCCGGCCAGGGTGTCGTCGACCGAGGCGTCCACCGTGCCGCTGAACCGGGTGGCCGGCGCGTGGCCGAGCACCACGGCCGAGGCAGCGGCCTCCTCGAGCACCCTTCCCCGTAAGCCGCCGTCGGCCAGTCCCACGGGTTGGTGCAGCTCGAAGATGGTCGCGCGGATCTCCTTGACGGTGGTGTCCAGCGCGTCCACGGCCGACTCCAGGCGGTCCACGACCGGTTGCGGGGTGTCGGCCACTCGGGCCGCCCCGGACAGCGAGATCCCGGTCGCGAAGAGCCGCTGGATCACCAGGTCGTGCAGGTCGCGCGCGATCCGGTCGCGCTCCTCGAGCAGGACGAGGCGCTCCTGCTCGGACCGGCCCCGGGCCAGCATGAGGGCCAGGGCGGCCTGCCCGGCCACGTTGCTGGCCAGCTGGCGCTGGTCGGGGGTCAGGCTCGTGCCCTCGAACGGCACGAGCGCCAGCACCCCGAGCACGGCGTCCGGCGTGCGCAGCGGCTGGGCCAGCACCTGGACCTCCACCTGGCCCTGCGGCGTGACGAGCGGCTCGACGCCCTCGGCGGGCTCCCCCGTGGCGAAGCAGCGGGCGATCGGGCCAGTGTCGGCCAGGGGTGAGCCGCGCCATGGGGTGAGGTCGGGCGCCTCGCGCCCGTGGTGCGGGAGGAGTACCTGCCAGCGGGTCCGGGGCCGCTCGAGCGCCGGATCGGCCACCACGATCTCCACGCGCAGCACCCCGGTCGGCGAGGGCAGCGCCACCACCCCGGCGCGCATGCGCAGCAGCTCGGCGCCCCGGGTGGTGGCGATCATGAGCACCTCGCCGGCGTCGGCACCCTCGAGCACCGCCGCGTGCATCTGGGCGACCGCGGCCTGCCAGCGCTCGCGCATGAGGGAGCGCTCGTACAGCCGCGCGTTGTCGATGGCCACGCCCGCCGCGGCGGCCAGGGCGGTGACGATGCGCTCGTCAGCCGTGCTGAACCCCTCCGCGCCGCGCTTGTCCGTGAGGTAGAGGTTGCCGAACACCTGCCCCCGCACCCGCACCGGCACGCCGAGGAACGACTTCATGACCGGGTGCCCCGGCGGGAACCCGACCGCGGCCGGGTGGGTCGTGAGGTCATCGAGCCGGATCGGCGTGGGGTGGCGGATGAGCAGGCCCAGGATGCCCCGACCGTGGGGCAGGTCGCCGATCTGGGCCTGGGTCGCCTGGTCGACGCCCACGTGCACGAACTCGCTCAGCTGGCCGTCGGGCCCGAGCACGCCCAGCGCCCCGTACTCCGCATCGACGAGGTCGACGGCCGCCTGCACGATGCGCCGCAGCGTCGCGCCGAGCTCCAGGCCGGCGGCGACGGCGACCACCGCGCTGAACAGCCCCCGCTCGTGTGGGTCAGCCATGGCGGGCCTCCTGCGGGGCGTCCGGGGGCTGGGGCTCGGGGCCGGCCTCGGTCGTGGCCCGGGTCACCGGCCCCCCGGACCTGCGTGCGCCGGGTCCATCCGCTCCCGGGATGCCGGCAGCAGCCTGGCCGAGGGACAGCGGATCCGGGTCGGACGGGGGTGCGGCGTCGAAGGGGACGGCACCGCGTTCGCGGGCGACGGCCTCCGCGTACCAGCCGCCGAGCCCTGCGGGCGCGCCGCGCTCGGTCACCCGACCCCCCGCGAGCACCACGACCTCGGCACAGGCATCAGTGTGAGCCATCCGGTGGGTGATGAGCACCACCGAGCGTCCGGCCGTGGCCGCCAGCGCGGCGGCGGTGACCTGGTCGGCCATGAGCGGGTCGAGGTGCTCGCCCGGCTCGTCGAGCACCACGATCGGCCGGTCGGCGAGGAGCACCCGCGCCAGGGCGATGCGCTGCGCCTGGCCGCCGGAGACCGCCGAACCGTGCGCCCCGACGCGGGTGGCCAGCCCCTGCGGCAGGCCGTCGACCCAGTCGGCCAGGGCGGCCGCCTCGAGGGCGGCGCGCAGCTGCTGGTCGCCGGCGTCGCGGTTGGCCAGCCGGAGGTTCTCCTCGATGGTGGTGTCGAACAGGTGCGCCTGCTGGTCCATCGCTGCGACGTGGGCACGCACCGCCGGCTCGCCGACAGCCCGGACGTCGGCCCCGCCGAGGGTGTAGGAGCCGGCCCGATGGTCGAGCAGCCGCAGCAGCACCGCGGCGGCGGTGGACTTGCCCGCGCCGCTCGGCCCGACCAGCGCGACACTGGTCCCGACGGGCACATCGAGGTCGAGGCCGACCAGGGCGTCGGTCGCGGCACCGGGGTAGCGAGCCGCGACCCCGGTGAGGGCGAGAGGGACCGGGCCGGCGGGCAGCAGGTCGGCAGCCGCCTCGGGCACCGCCGCGGCTGGGCCCGCCGGGAGCGCACCGGGCATGCCGTGCAAGGTCAGGGCAGCCTTGGTCGTCGCGCCGGCGGCTGCGTCCGCGGTGGGCCCGGCGGACGGGACCGGGTCGGGGGCGTCCATCACCGCGAAGAGCCGCTCGGCGGCGCCGGTGACCCGCTCCTTGGCCAGCGCGGCCGCGGGCAGGCCGGAGAGCACGTCGGCCATCGCCAGGGGCAGCAGCACGAGCGTGGCCAGCCACACCCCGTCCAGCGAGCCGTCGCGGACGGCAGCCGCACCCAGGCCCAGGCACGCAGCGATCGTCAGGGCGGTCCAGAGCGCACTGAGCCCCAGCCCCAGGCCCGACGCGGTGGCCGACCGCCGGTCGATCGCGGTGAGTCGAGCGTCGGCCGCTGCCACCTGGGCGCGGGCCACGTCGACCGCGCCGTAGGCCAGCAGGTCCGGCGCGGCGGCGAGGCTGGCGACGACGTGCGCGGCCAGGTCGCCCTCGGCCTGCGCACGGGCACCCTGCGCCCGCCGGCCCACCCACCCCGTCAGCCGCGGCGCGAGCACGCCGGCGACCAGCAGCAGCACCAGCAGCGCCGCCCCCACGGCTGGCGCCAGGGCCCAGCCGACCACCGTCGCCAGCGCCCCAGCGGCCAGGCCCGAGGCCATTGGGAGCACGACGCGCACGATCAGGTCGGCGGCCGCGTCGACGTCGCCGACGAGCCGGGCAAGCAGGTCGCCGCGGCGATACCGGCCGAGGCCCGCTGGCGACAGCCGCTCGAGGCGTGCGTAGGCCGCGAGGCGCACGTTGGTCAGGCTGCGGAACGCGGTGTCATGGCCGACGACGCGCTCGGCGTACCGGAACACCCCGCGGCTGATGCCGAAGGCGCGGACCGCCACGATGGCCACCTGCAGCGTGAGGATCGGCGGCTGCTGCGAGGCACGCGAGATCAGCCACGCCGAGACCGTG
>DASVBK010000212.1:0-6795 GCA_036375875.1 Candidatus Nanopelagicales bacterium | reverse complement strand
CCATGCCGGGGCCGCCGGTCGTCAAGCTCGACGTCAGCGTGCGGCTGGCGCAGCTGGACGCCCTCGTGGCGCAGGTCGCCGACGTGCTGGCCGCAGCGGTGCCCGGGGCCTGGGCGGGCTGCTTCGGCCATGCGCTCGACGGCAACCTCCACGTGCAGCTGGTCGGCGTCGACGAAGCATCGGCGGAGCGTGCCACGGGGCAGGTCCTGCGCGCGGTGGCCGACCTCGGCGGCAGCATCAGCGCCGAGCACGGCATCGGCAGGACGAAGGCGCGGTGGCTGGGCCTGGCCCGCTCCCCCGACGCCATCAGCTGGATGCGCGACCTCAAGGCCACGGTCGACCCACAGGGCCTGCTCAACCCCGGCGTGCTGTTCGGGCCCTGAGCCGGGCTGTGGCGGACCGCGCTCACTGCCCGCCCCGGTGGGTCGGAGGCGAGCGCGGTTCCCTCCCGCTCGCGGCCGGGCCACCGCACGCTCCGCGCCACCGGTGCCTGCACTCCCGCGAATCCGGACGGATTCGCCCCGCAGGCCACCGTCCGGGTGGCAGACCGGGCATGCTTCACGCCGTGGCCGTCCGCCCCCTCGTCATTGCCCACCGTGGCGCCAGCGCGAACGTCGCCGAGCACACCCTGGCCGCCTACGAGCTCGCCATCGAGCAGGGCGCCGACGGCCTCGAGTGCGACGTGCGCCTCACCGCCGACGGCCACCTCGTGTGCGTCCACGATCGCCGCATCGACCGGACCAGCGACGGGTGGGGCGTGGTCTCCACGAAGACCCTCGGCGACCTGCAGCGCTACGACTTCGGGTCCTGGATCGCCGACGAGGCGCGGCCGCGGCGCAAGCCGCTGCGTGAGCGCCGGGTCGCGGCACGCCGAGCTGGCACCTGGCCCGAGGAGTCGCTGATCCGCGACGGCTCCGGGGCCATCCTCACCCTGCCGACGCTGCTCGAGCTCGTGACCAGCGGGCCACGGCCGGTGCGCCTGGCGGTGGAGACCAAGCACCCGACGCGCTACGCCGGCTGGGTGGAGGAGCAGCTGGTCGGCCAGCTGCGACGATTCGGCCTGGCAGCGCCGCCCCGCAGCGACGTCCCGCGGGTCGCGCTCATGTCGTTCTCCTCGCAGGCGGTGCGCCGGTTCCGGGAGCTGGCGCCCGGCCTGCCGCGGGTCTTCCTCATGGACCGGGTGCCGCTGCGGATGCGCGGCGGACTGCTGCCCTACGGCGCGCGCATCGCGGGTGTGGACGTGGCGATCCTGCGCGCGCACCCCGAGTACGTCGGGCGGGTCCAGGCGTCCGGCAGCCAGGTGTACGCCTGGACGGTGGATGACCCGTTCGACGTGGAGCTGTGCCGGCGCCTCGAGGTGGCCGCGATCATCACGAACCGCCCGGCTGCGGTGCACGAGGTGCTCGCCCGGCGACCAGCACCCTGACCCCGCGCCACTGCTCCCGCGCGCGTGTCACCCGTTGGGGGGACACCGTTGATCACGGCGCCACCCGAACGGGTGACGGACGGAGCACCGCGAATGGGGCATCACGCCGTCCGCGAGCGCCGGCCTCGCCCGAACGGGTGAATGGACCCGCCCTGCTCGCGGCTGAGCGCGCCGCCCGCGGGTAGGGGCGCGGCATGGCTGGACATCCAGCCGCTGCAGCGAGGAGGTCTGCCATGGGCGGGCAACCGGGCACCCCGGAGACGAACGAGCCGTACGAACCCGTCACGCAGGACCCCATCCCAGGCGCTGGCGCAGGGGATGAGGTGCCCAACCCCGACACCGGCGTCGGCATCGGCATGGGCGAGGAGTCGTCCTTCGAGCCGGAGGAGGACCCGGAGGCCGCGTCCGCCGACTGAGCGCTGCCGCGTCGCCCCAGTGCGTCGGGAGTCAGCTGTAGACGTGGGCGGCCAGGGTGCCGATCTCGCGCAGGTTGCGGTATCGCTCGGCGTAGTCCAGGCCGTACCCGACGACGAACTCGTTCGGGATGTCGAAGCCGAGGTACTTCGGCTCGAGGTCGACCTTCACCGCCTCGGGCTTGCGCAGCAGCGTGAGCACCTCGACCGAAGCCGCACCCCGAGCCCCAAGGTTGCGCATGAGCCAGGACAGGGTCAGGCCGGAGTCGATGATGTCCTCGACGATGAGCACGTGCCGGCCGGTGATGTCGGTGTCGAGGTCCTTGAGGATCCGAACGACGCCGGAGGACTTGGTGGACGATCCGTACGACGAGACGGCCATCCAGTCCATCTGCAGGTGGATCGACATGGCGCGGGCGAGGTCGGCCATCACCATGACGGCGCCCTTGAGGACCCCGACGAGCAGGACGTCCTTCTCGGCGTAGTCGGCGTCGACCTGCGCTGCCAGCTCGCGCAGGCGGGCCTGCAGCGTGGCCTCGTCGATGAGCACCTTCTCGAGGTCGGCCCGGATGTCGTCGGCGTCCACGGCGCTCAGGCTCTCACAGCCAGCGCCTGACCCTCCCGTCGGGCACGGCGGCGGCCGGGCAGCGCGACCTCGCCGTGGCCCGGCGGCCGGTCGAGCAGGGCGGTGACCCGCTCGACGTGCTCCGCGGTGAGCGCACCCGCGGGGCACCCCGCTGCCAGCAGGAACCGGCGGACGACGCGCGTGCGGACGGCCAACGGCAGCGACACCACGGGCGGTGGGGCGGGGGGCCAGAGCAGCCGCCAGACCCCAGGGCGGGTCGCCGCCACCCGGCGCGGTTCTCCCGGCCTGGCGGCAGGCGACCACCCCTGCGCAGCTGCCCGCATCTCAGCCTCGGGGTCCAGCCGGCAGTCCGCCCAGACCTGGTCGGCCCAGGCGTCGAGCGCGTCGGCGTCGGCGCGGGCCAGCCGGGCGCTTCGTGCCAGCGCCTCGACGACGCCCGGGCCGAGCGCGGCCTCCAGCGCCGGGATCGCCTCCGCGCGCACTCGTCCCCGCGCGAACGCCCGGTCGCGGTTGTGCGGGTCGAGCCATGGCGCGAGGCGCGGGTCCTCAGCAGCGGCCTGCGCCGCAGCCGCGTGCACGACCGAACGCGGCAGGTCGAGCAGCGGCCTGCGCAGCAGGCCGGAACGGCCGGACATCCCGGCCAGGGACCGAGTCCCCGAGCCGCGCGCGAGGCCGAGCAGTACCGTCTCGGCCTGGTCGTCGCGGGTGTGGCCGAGCAGGATCACGGTCCCGGCGGCGGCCGGGGGCTCCCCCGCACCCGTCGCCCCGACCCCCGCCGGCAGGTCCGCCTGCGCCGCAGGGATCGGCCTGTCGCCCGCAGCCCGGACCCCCGCCTGGCGCAGCAGCTCGGCGTGGCGAGCCCGGCGCGCGGCCGCCTCGGGCCCACCCGACCCGGGCCCCTGGTCGACCGCGACCCGCGTCACCCGCACGTCCTCGCAGCCGAGGATCCTCGCCTGCTCCGCGGCCCGCGCCGCCACCTGCGCCGAGCCCCGCTGCAGCCCGTGGTCCACGACGACGGCGGCCACGAGCAACCCCAGCTCGCGGCCGACCACGACGGTGCCGGCGAGCAGCGCCAACGAATCGGGGCCGCCGCTCAGGGCGACGAGCACGCGCTCACCGGGGGTGAGGTCCGCCAAGGCATCGCGGACAGCGGCCCGTACCGCGGCCCGCGCCGGGCGAGCGCGGTCCGCCGAGCGATGCGCACGCCGAGCGCCCGTGGCCCCGCCATCAGTCTGCGCACCCTCGGCGCGCCCCGCCTCCTCGCTCACCCCAGCACGCGACGCACCCACGCGCCGGGGTCCTCGATCTCCGAGGCCAGCGGCAGGTTGCCCGGCTCGGCCCAGACCTGGGCGAAGCCCCGGGCCCCAGCCTGGGCGATCACGCCACGCACGAAGTCCGCGCCGCTGGTGTACTGGCGCATCTTGGTCTCCAGGCCGAGCATCCGGCGGGCGAACCCGTCGACCGTCCCGGCCTGGGAGCGTCGCGCCGAGAACCGCTCCCGGATCGTGGACACGGTCGGCACATGGGTGGGCCCGACCTCGTCCATCACGTAGTCCGCGTGCCCCTCGAGCAGCGACATCAGGCCGGTGAGCCGGTCGAACACCTCGCGCTGGGCCGGGGTCTGCACGGCCTCCATGAGGCTGGGCCCGGAGCCGCCGCGAGCGGCGGTCACCACCGCCTGCGCGATGGCCCCGAAGCGCTTGACCAACTCACTGGCCGGCACATCGGACAGTGCGACCAGGGACTGCACCTCGGCCAGGAAGTGCTCGGCCATCCAGGGCACGCCGCCGAACTGGGCGCGGTGGGTCTCCTCGTGCAGGCACACCCAGTACCGGAAGTCCCGGGGCACCAGGTCGAGCTCACGCTCCACGTGCACGATGTTGGGCGCCACCAGGAGCAACCGGCCCGGCTGGCCCGGCGGGGTGAATGCCTCGTACTGGCCGAGCACCTTGCCCGACAGCCACGCCAACGCGCCGCCGAGCTGGCCGGCCGTGAGCCGCGAGCCGACGGCCTCGACGGCCGGGTTGACGTCCTTGTCGGCCCGGGCGGAGACGAACGGGTCCAGCGCCAGCGAGAACCCGGCGACGTTGGAGCGGATCCACTCCGCCCGGTCGATGATCACGGCCGGCGCGTGGTCGGGGTCGGCGTGCAGACCGGTCAGCTCTCGGACCGGATCGCGCGCCAGCTGCGCGAGCTCGCGCAGCTCGGCGACGGCCCAGTGGGCGTCGGTGGGGCTCGCCTCGGGGCCGTTGGGCGCGAAGCGCAGGCCGATGCGCTCCGCGAGCTGCCAGTCCACGAGCCGTGCCATCGGGCCAGCATAGGTGGGGTCGCCGGCAGGGGCGCCGAGCGCGGTCGGGCGGGAGTGGACCCCCACGGGAGCTTCAGTCCGCGGCGCAGTCGCAGCTGACGAGGGCCGCGACCGCCCGGTCGATCGCGGCGCGGCCGCTGATCCCGCCACCAGGGACCGTGTCGTCGAGCACCACCAGCGACAGCAGCCGTCCGTCGGGGCGACTCACGTAGCCGGCCAGGCCGACCACCCCCGTGAGCGTGCCGGTCTTCGCGCGGACCAGCCCGGCCCCGCTGCGCGTGCCGGGGGTGTCGAAACGCCGCTGCAGCGAGCCGGTGGCGGCCGCGACCGGCAGGCCGGATCCGACCGGCCCGAACCCGGCGCTGGTCACCTGCAGCAGCGCGGCCAGGGTCGCCGGCCGCAGGGCGTTGCGCCGCGACAGGCCCGAGCCGTCGGCGAACACGTCGCCCTCGGTCGGGATGCCCAGCGCCTCGAGTGTGGCCCGGGCGTGCGCAGCGACCCCTTGGAAGCTGGCCGGCTCACCGCCAGCCAGGGCGCCGAGCCGGCCGAGCGCCTCGGCCATGTCGTTGTTCGAGGTGGCCAGCATGCGCTCGACGAGGTCGCCGATCGTGGACGAGTCCACGGAGGCCAGTGCGGCGGCATCGGCCGGCGCCTCGCGCCGCTTCGGCTCACCGCGCACGTCGATGCCGGCGTCCTCGAGCTGGGCGGCGAGCACCCCCGCCGCCGCGGCAGCTGGATCGGCCACGCGGGCGGACGCGGTGGGCTTCCTGCGGCCCTCGTCCACCTGCAGCGCGCTGACCGGGGCGACGATCCCAGCTGCTGGGAAGCCCGGATCCCACGTCGGGTGCATCGCCGGGCCGGTGAACAGCGAGGCGTCATAGCCCAGCCGGACGCGCTCGATACCGCGGGCCTGCAGGGCCCGGGCGGTGGAGCGGGCGAGCTGTGCCATGGAGGCGGTGCGCAGCGCCGTCCCCCGGCCGGGGGTCCCGGTCCCGGTCGCACGCAGGCTGGGGTCACCGCCGCCGACGACGATCACCCGTGGGGTCGCCGCGTCAGTGCCGGTCAGCACCGTCCGCGTCTGCACGGTCGCGTCCGGGCCCATCGCGTCGAGCACCGACACGGCGGTGACCAGCTTGATCGTCGAGGCCGGCGTCGTGGGCTCGTCGCGCGCAGCGAACAGCACGGCGCCCGTGGCGACGTCCACGACGCGGGTCGGGGACGTGCCCCGGCCCAGGGCGCCGCCGGTGAGCAGCGGGCGCACGACCTCGGCGACTGCGGCCGGGTCCAGCGGGGCACCGACGCCGGCTCCTGGGGTGGGGACGGCTGAGGGCGCGGGGTCCGGGGTGGCGGGGTCCGGGCTGGCGGGGTCCGGGCTGGCCGGGTCCGAGCTGGCGGGTGAGCCCGTCCCGGGCACGTGGGCGACGCCAGCGGGCACATCGTCCCCACCGACGATCGGCACGAGCACGGGTGGCGCCACGGGGGCGTCAGCGGGACGGGCCCCGGCGGGTAGGACGACGTCCGCATCGACGCCGCGGGGAGCGGTGGCGGACAGGACGCCAGCCAGCGCAGGACTCGGGTGCCCAACTGCCACTGCCCCCACGGGTGGGGCTGCAGTGGAGCTGCAGGCCAGCACGCCGACGAGGGTCCCGGCCCCGAGCATCCTCGCCCACCCCCGCACAGAGGCGAGCCTACGCGGCGAGACGGACGCAGCCAGTGCCCAGGCTCGCCTCCAGAGCACCCAACCCGGGGGGTGGCTCGGTGCACCGGCTCACGGTGCATGGGCCGCTCCCTGCGGTGCAGGATGGCTGCGCCCGGCTGGGGCCGTTGCCACGAGACGAGGAGCCTTGGTGAAGAAGTTGCTGCTGTGGGCCGCCGGCATCGTGGTGGTGGTGCTCGCCGTGGCGGCCGGTGCGCTGGTCTGGTTGGGCATCCCGAGCAAGGGCGCTGCGATCGCGGCGAAGTGGACGTGCTCAGCGGTGTTCATCGCAGGCCGCCCCTACACCGCACAGATGCTCGCCGAGGAAGTCACCCCGGCGAATCCGATCCTGAAGCCGGTCTCGGC
>DASVBK010000185.1:0-3333 GCA_036375875.1 Candidatus Nanopelagicales bacterium | reverse complement strand
CGCCGGGAGCCGTAGGAGTTGAAGTCCTTGCGCGCCACGCCGTGCTCGGCGAGGTACCGCCCTGCCGGGCTGTCGGGCTTGATCGAGCCGGCCGGGCTGATGTGGTCGGTCGTCACGGAGTGCCCCAGCTTGGCCAGCACCCGGGCTCCCAGCACGTCGGCCACGGGCTGCGGCTGCGCGCCCATGCCCTCGAAGTACGGCGGCTTGCGCACGTAGGTGGAACCCTCGTCCCAGGCGAAGGTCTGGCCGGTGGGCGTGGGCAGCGACTGCCAGGCCTCGTCGCCGGCGAACACGTCGGCGTAGCGCGAGGTGAACATCTCGGCGTCGATGCACCCGTCGATCGTGGCCTGCACCTCCGCGGGCGAGGGCCAGACGTCGCGCAGGAAGACCGGCTGGCCCGCAGGGTCCAGGCCCAGCGGCTCGGTCGTGATGTCCACGTCCATGCTGCCGGCGATCGCGTAGGCGACCACCAGCGGCGGGGAGGCCAGGTAGTTCATCTTGACGTCGGGGTTGATCCGGCCCTCGAAGTTGCGGTTGCCCGAGAGCACCGAGACCACGGCGAGGTCCGCGTCGTTCACCGCGGCGCTGATCGCCTCGGGCAGCGGGCCGGAGTTGCCGATGCAGGTCGTGCAGCCGTAGCCGACGAGGTCGAAGCCGAGCTTCTCCAGGTAGGGGGTGAGGCCGGCCTTGTCGTAGTAGTCGGTGACCACCTTCGAGCCCGGGGCCAGCGTCGTCTTCACCCAGGGCTGGCGGGCCAGGCCGCGCTCCACGGCCTTCTTGGCCAGCAGCGCCGCACCGATCATCACCGAGGGGTTCGACGTGTTCGTGCACGAGGTGATGGCCGCGATCACCACGGCCCCGTGATCCAGCTCGAACGCGGTGCCGTCCTCGAGGGTCACCGGCGTGGGGCGCGAGGGCCGACCCACGACGTGCGCCGGCGCCCCTGCCGGGGCGACGTCCCAGTCACGGGAACCAACTGCCGGCGAGTCCGAGGCGGGGAAGCTCTCCTCGGAGGACTCGTCGACCGAGGGGGTGACCGGGGCCGGGACCCCAGCGTCGGCGGACACGTACGCGCCGAGCGCGCCGCGGAACGAGTCCTTGGCGTCGGTCAGCGCCACGCGGTCCTGCGGGCGCTTGGGGCCGGCCAGCGACGGCACGACGGTGCCCAGGTCCAGCTCGAGCACGCTGGTGTAGCGGGCCTCGCGCGCGGGGTCGTGCCAGAGCCCCTGCTCCTTGCAGTAGGCCTCGACCAGCGCCACCTGCTCGTCGGTGCGCCCGGTGAGCCGCAGGTAGCGCAGCGTCTCCTCGTCGATCGGGAAGATCGCGGCCGTGGAGCCGTACTCAGGGCTCATGTTGCCGATGGTGGCGCGGTTGGCCAGCGGCACGGCGGCGACCGCATCGCCGAAGAACTCCACGAACTTGCCCACCACGCCGTGCTTGCGCAGGATCTCGGTGATCGTGAGGACCATGTCGGTGGCCGTCGTGCCCTCCGGCAGCTCGCCGGTCAGCTTGAAGCCGACCACCTGCGGGATGAGCATGCTCACCGGCTGGCCCAGCATCGCGGCCTCGGCCTCGATCCCACCGACGCCCCAGCCCAGCACGCCCAGGCCGTTGACCATCGTGGTGTGCGAGTCCGTGCCGACGCAGGTGTCGGGGTAGGCCTGCCCGCCGCGGACCATGACGACGCGGGCCAGGGCCTCGATGTTCACCTGGTGCACGATGCCGGTGCTCGGGGGCACCACCTTGAACTCGTCGAACGCGCCCTGGCCCCAGCGCAGGAACTGGTAGCGCTCGCGGTTGCGCTCGTACTCGAGCTCGACGTTGCGGGTGATGGCCGAGGCGTTGCCGAAGAAGTCGGCGATCACGCTGTGGTCGATCACGAGCTCGGCGGGGGCCAGCGGGTTGATCCTGGCGGGGTCACCGCCCAGGTCGAGCATCGCCTCGCGCATGGTCGCCAGGTCCACGACGCAGGGCACCCCGGTGAAGTCCTGCATGATGACGCGTGCCGGCGTGAACTGGATCTCGTCGGTGGGCTCCGCCGCCGGGTCCCACGCCCCGAGCGAGGAGATCTGCTCGGCAGTGACGTTGGCCCCGTCCTCGGTGCGCAGCAGGTTCTCCAGCAGCACCTTGTGGGTGAACGGCAGCTGGTCGGACCCCGGCACGGCCGAGATCCGGAAGATCTCGTGGGTGGTGCCCCCCACCTCGAACGAGCCGCGGGCGCCGAAACTGTCCTTGCTTGCCATGGAGCCACTCCTCACCGGTGCGTGCAGGGCGTGCCGAAGGCTATCGCGGTCCGGTCCGCTACCCCGCTCGCGTGTCGATTTATCTTGATATCAAGATATCACCGCCGGCCGAGTGAGGCCAGCCCTCCACCCAGCACACCTCCGGCCGCAGCGTCGGCCGTCACCAGCAGCGCCACGCACTCCACGTGGTGCGTTGCGGGGAACAGGTCCAGCGCCACGACGTGCTCGAGCCGGTAGCCCTGCACCTGGAAGGTCGCGACGTCGCGCGCGAGCGCGACCGGGTCGCAGGCGACGTACGCGACCGCCCGGGGCCGCGCAGCGGCCAGGGCCCCGACGACCCCCGCGCCGGCACCCACCCGCGGGGGATCGAGGACCACGAGGTCCGTCCCAGCCAGCGCCCCCGGTCGCGCAACCCACCGATCGACCGGGGCCCGGACCACCGTCACCGGCAGGTCCCCGGCGTTGACCGCGGCCAGCTCGCTGGCGCGGCGGTCGCCCTCGACGAGCGTCACTGCCAGGCTCTGCCCTTGGGCATCCGAGCCGACCAGGCGGGACAGGCTCAGGCCGAACAGCCCCACGCCGGCGTAGAGGTCGACCAGCCGCTCACCGGGCCGGGGCCCCAGCATCGCCGCGACGTGCTGCACCAGGGCTCCCGCGGCCCCCGGGTGCACCTGCCAGAACCCGTCGGGGGCCACCCGCCAGCTCGCTCCCACTGCCAGCTCGGTGACCGGCTCCGCTGGCGCGTGGCCGGCCTCGAACCGCAGCGGCGCCCCGCCGGTCGGGGCGACGAAGCCGACCCGCGAGCCCGGCTCCCAGCGCCGCTGGAACAGTCCGAGGGGCGCCAGCGCGGCATGCAGCTGGGGGCAGCCGGGCCCGACCACGACCTCGTGGCTGCGCTCGGCGCGCATCCCGGCCCGACCAGCGGCATCGACCGACAGCGTCCCGCGCGTGCGCCAGCCCAGCCAGTCCAGGGGCTCGCCGGTGGCTGGGTCCCCCACCGGCTCGACGACGAGCTCGGGGCCCAGCCTCACGTCGGCGAACCGCGCCAGGGCCTCGCGCACGACCGCAGCCTTGAGCTCGCGCGAGGCCG
>DASVBK010000181.1:0-23738 GCA_036375875.1 Candidatus Nanopelagicales bacterium | reverse complement strand
GCTCGTGGCCGACCTCACCGAGACCATGATGGACGCCCCGGGCGTCGGCCTGGCCGCGCCGCAGATCGGCGTCTCGCTGCGGGTGTTCACGTACTGGGTCGACGACGAGCTGGGCCACCTCATCAACCCCAGCCTCGACCTGTCCGACGAGCAGCAGGACGGTGAGGAGGGGTGCCTGTCGCTGCCCGGCCTCGGCTTCGACACCAAGCGTGCGCGGCGGGTGGTGGCGAAGGGGATGAACATGCACGGCGAGCCGGTGACGATCGAGGGCTCGGACCTGCTGGCGCGTTGCGTGCAGCACGAGACCGACCATCTCGACGGCATCCTGTTCATCGACCGGCTGGATCCCGAGGTCCGCAAGCAGGCCATGAAGGCCATCCGGGAGGCCGAGTGGTTCGGCGCCCCACCCCCCACCGTGAAGTTCAGCCCACACGCGCTGCGCCCCGGGCTCGGCTGATGCGCCTGCTGTTCGCCGGCACCCCCGAGGTGGCGGTGCCCTCGCTGCGCGCCCTGCTGGCCTCGCCCCACGAGGTGGTCGCCGTGCTCACCCGGCCCGACGCGGCGGCGGGTCGGGGTCGCCGGCTGGTGCCCTCGCCGGTCGCCGAGCTCGCCCTCGCCGAAGGGATCGAGGTGCTGCGCCCGGCACGGCCCCGGGACCCTGCGTTCCTGGCGCGCCTCGCCGAGCTGGCCCCGGACGCGGCCCCGATCGTGGCCTACGGCGGGCTCATCCCACCGCCGGCGCTGGCCGTGCCGACGCACGGCTGGATCAACCTGCACTTCTCGCTGCTGCCCGCCTGGCGGGGCGCCGCACCCGTGCAGCACGCCATCATGGCCGGCGACGAGGTCACCGGCGCGAGCACGTTCCGCCTGGAGGAGGGCCTGGACACCGGGCCCGTGTTCGGGGTGGTCACCGAGACCATCCGGCCGACCGACACCGCGGGGGAGCTGCTCACCCGCCTCGCGGAGTCCGGCGCTGGGCTGCTCGTGGCCACCCTCGACGGCCTGGCGGCGGGTGCGGTCGTCGCCGTCCCCCAGCCGTCCGACGGGGTGAGCCTCGCGCCGAAGCTGACCGTCGAGGACGCGCGGGTGCAGTGGACCGACGCGGCCATGCGTGTGGATCGCTTGGTGCGCGGCTGCACCCCGGCACCCGGCGCCTGGAGCGCGTTCCGCGGCGAGCGGGTGAAGCTCGGGCCCGTGACCCCCGACGCCCAGGTGGCCGACCTCGCCGCGGGGGAGCTGCGGGCGGCCAAGCAGCACGTCTGGGTGGGCACCGGGACCCACGCGGTGCGCCTCGGTGAGGTGCAGGGCCAGGGCAAGCGGATGATGCCAGCCGGTGACTGGGCACGCGGCGTGCGCGTGGAGCCGGGCGAGCGCCTTGGCTGAGCCCCCGGGCGAGCGGTCCCGCCCCGATCATCCGAGGGCCGACCGCCCTCGCACCAGGGGACCGCGCGCCGACCGCCCGCGCGCCGACCCGGCCCGATCCGCCGCCTTCGAGCTGCTGCGGGCCGTCGACGCCGACGACGCCTACGCCAACCTCGTGTGGCCCCGCATCCTGGCCGCCCACCGGCTCGAGGGCCGTGACGCGGCCTTCGCCACGGAGCTGGGCTACGGCGCGCTGCGCTGGCGGGGCCGGCACGACGCGATCCTGGCCGCGTGCGTGGACCGGGGCCTCGGCTCGGTGGAGCCGGCCCTCCTGGATGCGCTGCGGCTGGGCGTGCACCAGGTGCACGCCATGCGGGTGCCCGAGCACGCCGCGGTCGACACCACGGTGAGCCTGGTGCGGGCCCGCGTGCATGCCGGCGCGGCGGGATTCGCCAACGCCGTGCTGCGCCGGGTCGTGCGCGGCGGGGACGCGGAGGCATGGCTCGCGGCGCTGGTCGCCGAGGGCAGGCTCCCAGCCCTGGCCGACGACCCCGCGGGCCACCTGGCCGTGACCACCTCCCACCCGGCGTGGATCGTGCGCGCTGGCCACGACGCCCTGGCCGCCAGTGAGCCGGCGCGCACCTGGGCTGACACGAGCACGGCCCTGCTCGCCGACAACCGGGCCGCGACCGTCACGCTCGTGGCCAGGTCCCTGGCACGCGACGCCCTGCTCGAGGAGCTGCATGAGGCCGGCGTCGAGGCCGAGCCGGGCCGCTGGTCCCGGCTTGCCGTCCGCGTCGCGGCGACCGACCCCGGCCGGGTGGCCGCCGTCGCCACCGGGGCGGCCGGCGTTCAGGACGAGGGCAGCCAGGTGGTGGCCCTGGCCCTGGCCGATGCCCCGCTCGCCGGGCCCGACACCCGGTGGCTGGACCTCTGCGCCGGCCCGGGGGGCAAGGCGGCGCTGCTGGCTGCTGCGGTCGCTGATCGCGGCGGCAGCCTCACGGCCGTCGAGCTGCACCCGCACCGGGCGCAGCTCGTCCGCAACGCGCTGCGGCCGATCCGCGGTCGGCACGAGGTGGTCGTGGGCGACGCCCTCACCGCGCCCCTCGAGGGTGGGTTCGACCGGGTGCTCGTCGACGCGCCCTGCACCGGCCTGGGCGCGCTGCGCCGTCGGCCCGAGTCCCGCTGGCGACGGCGGGCCGAGGACCTGCCCGAGCTCACGGCGCTGCAGCGCCGGCTGCTGGCCCGCGCCCTCGAGCTCGTCAGGCCCGGCGGGCTGGTGCTCTACGCCACGTGCTCGCCGCACCTGGCCGAGACCGACGCGGTGATCGGCGATGTCCACCGGCACGGCGGCGCGGTGCTGCCGCTCGGGGCGGTCCCCGGCCTCGCGCTGCCCCCCGCAGCCGTTGCTGACAGGGCCCTGCGCCTGTGGCCGCACGTGCACGACACCGACGGGATGTTCGCAGCCCTGATCCGCCGCGAGGCGTAACTGGCAGGTGCCCCCTGGGGTGGCCATACTGCCACGATGGGCACCGTCTACTACACCGCCGTGTCCCTCGACGGGTTCATCGCGGCGCCGGGCCACGACCTGGCATGGCTGCTCGCCCTGGACTCCGATCCTGCCGGCCCGCTGGGGTTCGAGGGCTTCCTGCCCCGGGTGGGCGCGGTGGTGATGGGCGCCAACACCTACCAGTGGGTGCTGGCCCACGACACCGGCCCGTGGCCCTATCAGGCGCCCACCTGGGTGCTCACCCACCGCACCTTCCCCGTCAGGCCGGACGGGGACGTGCGCTGCACGGCTGCGCCCGTCCCCGAGGTGCATGCCCAGGCAGCCGCCGCCGCCGGGGAGCGGGACGTGTGGCTGGTGGGCGGCGGCGAGCTGGTCGGGCAGTTCCACGACGCCGGCCTGCTCGACGAGGTGATCCTGTCCGTCGCGCCGGTGACGCTTGGGGCGGGGGCCGCGCTGCTGCCGCGCCGCATCGACCTCGAGCTGCTCGAGGTGGCGCGCAACCGCGACTTCGCGTGCACCCGCCACCGGGTGCGTCGCTGAACGCGGACCTCAGGCCGGGGTGCCGCGCGGCTCCAGCCGCCGGCCGAATGCGGCCAGCCCCACGGCACATGCGGCCGCCACGGTGCCGGAGAGCACCAGTGGCACCACGCCGCCACCGGGCCCGGCATCCCACAGCAGCCCTGCCCACAGCCCGGCCACCAGGATCCCCGCGCCGCCCAACCCCTGGGCCAGGCCCTGGGCGTGTCCGCGTTGCGCCGGCGGGGTGAGCGCGGAGATCCACGCACGGCCCACACCCTCCGTGATGCCCGCGAAGCCGCCGTAGAGCACGAGCAGCAGCACCGCGGCCCACGAGGCGGTCACCAGCCCGAGGCCGAGGTAGCCGGCGGCGAAGCACGCCAGGCCCAGCGCGTAGACCCGGGAGCGCGGCCAGCGGTCGCTCAGCGCGCCCGCCGGATAGGCGATCGCCGCGTTCGCCAGGTTGAACAGCGCGTAGGCCGCGAGCAGCCCGGAGGCCGAGAACCCGAGGTCGTCCAGCCGCAGCAGGATCAGGGCGTCGGGGAAGTTCACCAGGGCGAAGAGGCCGAGCATCGCCGCGACCCAGCGCACGCGCGCGGGCAGCGGCGTCCGCGGGGCGGTCGCTGCCTCGCGACCCGCCCGGTCGGACCCGGCGGCGTGCGGCGCGGCCCCGGCAACCGGCGCCTGCCGCCGCTTCGGCGCCTCACGCACGAAGCCGATGAGCAGCACGCTGAGCACCGCCGGGACCACCGCGATCCACAGGGCGGTGCTGATGTCGCCGCCGGTGGCCTGCAGGATCGCCAGGCCGAGCAGCGGGCCGATCACCGCCCCGACGGTGTCGGCCGCCCGGTGGAAGCCGAACGCCCGGCCGAGGGCCGGGGCCGGCACGCCCTCGGCGAGCAGCGCGTCGCGGGGCGCCCCGCGGATGCCCTTGCCGACCCGGTCCACGACCCGCCCGACGAGCACCATGCCCCACACGCTGGCCGCGGCCACCAGCACCTTGCCGATCGCGGCCAGGCCGTAGCCCGCGGTGATGGCGGGCTTGCGTCCCACCCGGTCGGAGATCCGGCCGCTCACGTACTTCAGGGCTGCGGCCACCCCCTCGGCCACGCCCTCGACCAGCCCGACGACGGCGGCCGGCGCGCCGAGCACCGAGGTGAGCAGGATCGGCAGCAGCGGGTACATGAGCTCGCTGGCGGCGTCCTGCGCCAGCGAGACGCCGGAGAGCACCGCGACGTTGCGGGTCAACCAGCGCGAGCGGTCGCGGCCCGCAGCGGCCGGTTCGTGGCCTGCCACGGTCGCTACAGCACCTTGGACAGGAACGCCTTCGTGCGCTCGTGCTGCGGGTTGGCCAGCACCTCGCGCGGGTCGCCGGCCTCCACGATCCGGCCCTCGTCCATGAACACCAGGCTGTCGCCCACCTCACGGGCGAACCCCATCTCGTGGGTGACGACCACCATGGTCATCCCGGACTCGGCCAGGCCCCGCATCACGTCGAGGACCTCGCCGACCAGCTCCGGGTCCAGCGCCGACGTGGGCTCGTCGAACAGCATGAGCTTGGGCTGCATGCACAGCGCCCGGGCGATCGCCACCCGCTGCTGCTGCCCACCGGAGAGCTGGCTGGGGTAGGACGCCCCCCGGTCCCCGAGGCCGACCCGGTCCAGCAGCGCCTGCGCCCGCTCCCGGACCACCTCCTTGGGCTCGCCCTTGGCGTGGATCGGGGCCTCCATGATGTTCTGCAGCGCCGTCATGTGCGGGAACAGGTTGAACCGCTGGAACACCATCCCGATGTCCAGGCGCTGCCGGGCGATCTCCTTGTCGTGCATCTCGTAGAGCTTGCCGGCCTTCTCGCGGTACCCGACGAGGTGGCCGTCCACCGACAGCCGGCCCGCGTGGATCCGCTCCAGGTGGTTGATGCAGCGCAGGAACGTGGACTTGCCGGAGCCGGATGGCCCGACGATGCACATCACCTCACGCGGGGCCACCTCGAGGTCGATGCCCTTGAGCACCTCGAACCGGCCGTACCACTTGTGCACCTGCTCGGCCCTGACCATCGGGGTGCTCGTCACGCCTGCCCCCTCGACAGCCGTCGCCGGACGCGCTGGACCGGGGTGGGCGGCAGCTCACGCACCGCACCCCGGGCGTAGTACCGCTCGATGTAGTACTGGCCGACCATGAGCACCGAGGTCATGGCCAGGTACCAGAGGCTGGCCGTGATGAGCATCGGGAAGGGCTGGAACGTGCGACTGCCGATGGCACTGGTCTGGAAGAACAGCTCGACGTAGGGCACGTACGCCACCAACGAGGTGGTCTTGAGCATCGAGATGGTCTCGTTGCCGGTCGGCGGCACGACGACGCGCATCGCCTGCGGCAGGACGATGCGTCGCAGCGTCTGCATCCGCGAGAGGCCCAGCGCCGAGGCGGCCTCGCTCTGCCCCTCGTCCACCGACAGGATGCCGGCGCGGATGATCTCGGACATGTACGCCGCCTCGTTGAGGCCCAGACCCAGCAGCGCCGCGGCGATCGGCGGGATGAGGTCCCGGGTCTGGAACGTCGTCAGCGCGGTGCCGAAGGGCACGCCGAGCGAGATCTCCCGGTACAGCGAGTTGAGGTTGCCCCAGATCACCAGCTGCACCAGCACCGGGGTGCCGCGGAAGATCCAGACGTAGCACCAGGCCGAGCCGCTGAGCACCGGGTTCGGCGACAGCCGCATGATCGCCAGGATCACGCCGAGCACGACGCCGATCGCCATCGAGGCGACCGTGAGCCACAGCGTGGTGACCACGCCACGCAGCACCGGCTCGGTGAACGCGTTGTCGAGCTGGAACCCCCACTGCCAGTTCGGGTTCGCGACCAGGCTGTGCACGAGCATGGCGGCGAACAGCGCGATGACGGCCATCGCCACCCACCGGCCGGGGTGTCGGACCGGGATCGCCTTGATGGGGTCCGGTGGTCGGCCTGCCACCGCTGGTGCGCTCGCCCGAGTGCTCACGCGCGCACCCTACGAGATCGGGTTCACCTCAGACGTGGTGACGGCGCCCTCGCTGACCTTCCATGCGTCGAGGATCTGCCGGTACGCACCGCTGTCGATGAGCTGCTGCATCGCGCCCTGGATCGCCTTCGTGTAGTCGCCCTGGCCCTTGGGGACCGCCACGCCGTAGGGCGCCGCGTCGTACATCTCGCCGACCTTCTCGAGCTTGTCCCCGGTCTGGGTGATGGCGTAGGCGACGATGGGGGAGTCGGCCAGCATCGCGTCGTCCTTGCCGCTGACGACGGCCGCGGTGGCGTCGCTCTGCAGCTGGTACTGCTCGATGGTGATCGCCTGCTTGCCCGCGTCGGTGCAGGCCTTCGAGCGGGCGGTGATGTCATCGACCTGGACCGTGCCCTTCTGGACCGCCACCTTGCGGCCGCAGGCGTCGTCCGGGGTGATCCCGTTCGGGTTGCCCTTCGGGACCGCCCAGCTGGTGCCGGCGTTGAAGTAGCTGACCATGTCGACCTGCTCCTGGCGGTCGGCGTTGATCGTGAACGAGGAGACGCCCAGCTCGTACTTGCCGTTCTTCACGCCCTCGACCAGCGAGTCGAACGGCGCGTTGGTCAGCTCCGAGCGCAGGCCGAGCACCTGGCCGAGCGCGGTGGCCAGCTCCGCGTCGAACCCGATGATGGTGGTGCCGTCGGTGTCGATGAACTCGTTGGGCGCGTACGAGGCGTCCGTGCCGATGCTGAGCACGCCGTCATCGGCGATCGCTGCCGGGACCATGGCGGCCAGCGCGTCGTCCTTGGCCACCACGGGGGCGCTGGCCTGCGTGTCGGTGCTCGGGCTGCCGTCGTCGCCGGAGCCGCAGCCGGCAAGCCCCAGACCCACGACGAGGGCACTGCTGATGAGCACGGTCCGAACGGATGGCGGCATGGCCTCGACACCCCTCCCGAGCGCGGCGTCGCCGCGCCGCGTGGTGCCGGCCCTCGTGGCCGGCGGCTGCGCCGCAATGTACTCGGGGGGATACGAGGCGCAGGTGGGCGCCCCCGGCCCTGCACGAGGTGACTCCGGCTCATCATCGCCCAGCCGACGATGGCCACGCACTACCCTGCGGGCCGTGGGCATCCAGATCTCTCCGAGCATCCTGTCGGCGGACTTCGCCAACCTCGCCGCGGAGTGCCAGCGCGTCGCCGGTGCCGCGGACTGGGTGCACGTCGACGTGATGGACAACCACTTCGTCCCCAACCTGACGCTGGGCCTGCCCGTGGTGGAGGCGCTGCTGGCCGCCGTCACCACCCCGATGGACTGCCACCTCATGATCGAGGACCCCGACCGCTGGGCGCCGGGCTACGCGGAGGCCGGCGCTGGCAGCGTCACGTTCCACCTCGAAGCCGCGCAGGCCCCGGTCCGACTCGCGCGCGAGCTGCGCCGGCTCGGCGCCCGTGCGGGGGTCGGCCTGAAGCCGGCCACCCCGGTGGACGCCGTCGCCGACCTGCTCGGCGAGATCGACATGGTGCTCATCATGAGCGTCGAGCCGGGGTTCGGTGGGCAGTCGTTCCTCGAGCTCGCGCTGCCGAAGATCCGTCGCGCCCGCCAGCTCATCGGTGACGCCGACATCTGGCTGCAGGTCGATGGTGGCGTCAGCGAGCAGACCATCGAGCGGTGTGCCGCCGCGGGTGCCGACGTCCTGGTCGCCGGCTCCGCGGTCTACGGTGCCGCGGATCCGGCCGCAGCGTGTGCCGCGCTGCGCGAGGCCGCCGTGCGGGCGGCGGCCGGCGGGGGGAGCGCGGGCGCCCTCGCCGCCTCGGGTGACCCAGCGATGCCCCCGCCGTCCGGCCCGTGAGCGGCGGCGGGTCAGGGGCCGTGGGGCCGCAGCGCCTCGCGGCCCACGATCGGCCGGACTGGTCCGCCGCTGCCGTCACCCCCGTCGAGGTCGCCGCGATGCGTCGCGCCCTGGCCCTGGCCGCCACCGAGGGTGTCCCGCGCGGGCCGAACCCGCGGGTGGGGTGCGTCCTGCTCGACGCCTCCGGCGCGACCCTCGCCGAGGGCTGGCACCGCGGGGCCGGGACGGCCCATGCCGAGGCCGACGCACTCACCAGGGCTGGCGCGGCGGCGCGGGGCGCCACGGCCGTCGTCACCCTCGAGCCCTGCAACCACACCGGGCGCACGAGCCCGTGCGCGCAGGCGCTGCTGGTGGCCGGGGTGCGCCGGGTGGTCTACGCCCAGTCCGACCCGAACCCGCTGGCGGCCGGCGGCGCGGCGACGCTGGCCCAGGGTGGTGTCGAGGTCGTCGGCGGGGTCCTGGCCGCTGAGGCCGCGGCGCTGAACGAGGCGTGGGACTTCGCCATGCGCCACGGTCGGCCCCTGGTCACGTGGAAGGCCGCATCCACCCTCGATGGCCGGGTCGCCGCCGCCGACGGCAGCAGCCGCTGGATCACGGGCGCCGAGGCGCGCGCCGACGTGCACGCCCTGCGGGCCACGGTCGACGCCGTGCTCGTGGGCACCGGCACGGCGTTGGCGGACGACCCGGCCCTGACCGTGCGTGGCGCCGACGGCGTCCCCGCGCCCCGCCAGCCGCTGCGCGTCGTCATGGGTCGTCGGCCGGTCCCCGAGGGTGCGGCGCTGCGCGACGGCCGTGCGCCGCTGCTGGTGTTCCCCACCGAGTCCCCGGCGCAGGTGCTGGCCGCCCTGGCCGCCCAGCAGGTGCAGCACGTGCTGCTCGAGGGCGGGCCGAGGTTGGCGGCGGCCTTCGTCGGGGCGGGGCTGGTGGACCGCGTCGTCTGGTACGTGGCACCCGTGCTGCTGGGCGCCGGTCCGGCCGCGCTCGCGGACCTCGGGATCGCCAGCATCGGCGGTGCCGTGCGGCTGGACGTGGTCGACGTGACCCGTGTTGGCCACGACGTGCGGATCACGGGGAGAATGGGCCACGACCTGCCCGGCTGACCGATGGGCCACCCGGCTGCACGGTCACCGCCGCGAGCAAGGCGCCCCGGGGCGCGCAGTGAGGAGCAGCACGTGTTCACCGGCATCGTCGAGGAGCTCGGCCAGGTCGTCGAGGTCACCGCGCTGCCCGACGAGGCGGCCCGCATCGTGCTGCACGGGCCGCGCGTCACCATCGACGCCCGGCCGGGCGACAGCATCGCCGTGAACGGCGTGTGCCTCACCGCGGTGGAGCTGCGCGACGGCACGTTCAGCGCCGACGTCATGGCCGAGACCCTGCGGCGCACCACCCTGGGGTCGCTGCAGGCGGGCGATCGGGTCAACCTCGAGCGGCCGATGCCTGCTGACGGTCGGTTCGGCGGGCACCTCGTGCAGGGCCACGTCGACGGCGTGGGCCGGGTGCGCGCCCGACGGGCCAGCCAGCACTGGGAGGTCGTCGAGGTCGAGCTGCCCCCGGCGCTGGCGCGGTACGTCGTGCCGCAGGGGTCGATCACCATCGACGGGGTCTCGCTCACGGTCGTCACCGTCGCCGACGACGACCCGCCCTGGTGCTCGGTCTCGCTCATCCCCACGACGCTGGCCGAGACCACCCTGGGCGGCCGGGCGGTGGGGGAGCGTGTGAACCTGGAGGTCGACGTGCTGGGCAAGTACGTGGAGCGCCTGCTGGGAGCCCGGCGATGATCCCCGCCGACGCCATGTTCGGGCATGCCGGCATCCCGCTGCCCCAGGACCACCAGGACGAGCAGCCGCGCGCCGATCAGCCGCTGCCCGCCGCCCCGGACCCGGCCGTGGCCGCGCTGCCCGCCGACCAGCCCGCGACCGCCGCCGGCGGCGTGCGGCTGGACCCCATCCCGGCGGCGATCGAGGCCATCCGCCGCGGCGAGGCCGTGGTCGTCGTCGACGACGAGGACCGTGAGAACGAGGGCGACCTGATCTTCGCCGCCCGGCACGCCACCCCGGCGCTGACCGCGTTCATGATCCGCCACACCTCGGGCTACATCTGCGTGAGCCTGCCCGGCCCCGCGCTCGACCGCCTCGGCCTGCCGCCGATGACCGCGGTGAACGAGGACCGCAAGCAGACGGCCTACGCAGTCTCGGTCGACGCCCGCGACGTGGCGGCCACGGGCATCTCCGCCGCCGACCGATCGCACACCATCAAGGTGCTCGCCGACTCCGCGACCGAGCCGCACGACCTGACCCGCCCCGGTCACGTGATGCCGCTGCGCGCGGTGCCCGGCGGCGTGCTGCGCCGCCCCGGGCACACCGAGGCGGCAGTCGACCTCGCCGTCCTGGCAGGACTGAGCCCGGCCGGAGCGCTCTGCGAGCTCATGAACGAGGACGGCACGATGATGCGCGCACCCCAGTGCCGCGCGTTCGCCGACGAGCACGGCCTGGTGATGATCTCCATCGCCGACCTCATCCGCTACCGACGTGGCCACGAGCGGCAGGTCCAGCGGGTGGCCACGACGACGCTGCCCACGGAGTTCGGCGACTTCACCGCCATCGGCTACCGCTGCACGCTCGACGACGTGGAGCACGTCGCGCTGGTCGTCGGCGAGGTCGGCGATGGCCGGGACGTGCTCGTGCGGGTGCACTCGGAGTGCCTCACCGGCGACGCGCTGGGGTCGCTGCGCTGCGACTGCGGGCCGCAGCTGCACGCAGCGATGCGCACGGTGGCCGCGTCCGGCCGTGGGGTCGTGCTCTACATGCGGGGCCACGAGGGCCGGGGGATCGGGCTGGTGGCCAAGCTGGCCGCGTACGCCCTGCAGGACGGCGGCCAGGACACCGTGGACGCCAACCTGGCCCTCGGGCTGCCCGCCGATGCCCGGGACTACGGCACGGGGGCGCAGATCCTGGCCGACCTCGGCGTGCGCACCATGCGCCTGCTCACGAACAACCCGGCCAAGCTCGTCGGCCTGTCCGGGTACGGGCTGGAGATCGTGGAGCGGCTGCCGTTGGAGATCGAGCCGAACCAGCACAACCGGGCCTACCTGGCGACCAAGCGGGAGCGGATGGGCCACCAGATGGGCCACGTGCACGAGTACCAGGGCGCGCCGGCGCCCGAGGCGGCAGGAGTCGAACCATGAGCGGATCCGGGGCGCCCACGCCCGACGACCTCGATGCCGAGGGCCTGCGGGTGGCGATCGTCGCCAGCTCCTGGCATGCGCAGGTGATGGACGGCCTCATCGCCAGTGCCACGGCTGCGTGCACCCGGGCCGGAGCGGTGTCCGTCCTCTACCGGGTGCCCGGCACCTTCGAGCTGCCGTTGGCCGCCCAGGTGGCGGCCCGCGCCGGGTTCGATGCCGTGGTGGCCCTGGGCGTCGTGATCCGCGGTGGCACCCCGCACTTCGAGTACGTGTGCGACGCCGCGACGAGCGGCCTGTCACGCGTGGCCCTGGACACCGGCGTGCCCGTGGGCTTCGGGGTGCTCACGTGCGACGACGACGCGCAGGCGCTCGACCGGGCGGGCCTGCCCGGCAGCCGGGAGGACAAGGGCACCGAGGCGGCGCAGGCGGCGCTGGCCCTGGCGCTCACGCTGCCCACCATCCGGCGGCCCGGCAGCGTCCAGCCCACCGGTTTCGCGGGCTGAGGGGCAATCGCCGCGCCCCGGTACCCTTGCACCCCGTGAAGACCTTCGACGAGCTGCACGCCGAGCTGCTGGCCAAGGTGGCGGCCTCCGATCCCCGCTCCGGGACGGTGGCGCTGCTGGGCGGGGGCGTGCATGCCGTCGGCAAGAAGGTCGTTGAGGAGGCCGCGGAGGCCTGGATGGCCGCCGAGCACGAGGGCCCCGAGCGCGCCGCCGAGGAGATCGCCCAGCTGCTCTACCACGCGCAGGCGCTCATGATCGCCGCTGGCGTGAGCCTGCGCGACGTCTACGAACGGCTCTGAGCCCGTCCATCCGTGCCGCCGGCCCGACCCTGTCCCGCCACCTCCGTTGCCCCGAACCTGATCGAGGACCCCATGCTCCGCGTCGCCGTCCCCAACAAGGGCGCCCTGTCCGACCCTGCCCGCGAGATGCTGCGCGAGGCCGGGTACCTGGCCGGGGCCAATGTTCGCGACCTGGTGGTGACCGACCACGCCAACGGGGTGGAGTTCTTCTTCCTGCGCCCTCGCGACATCGCCATCTACGTGGGTTCCGGCACGCTGGACCTGGGCATCACGGGCCTGGACATGCTGCTCGACAGCCGGGCGGAGGCGCGTGAGGTGATGCGCCTGGGGTTCGCGCCCTCCACGTTCCGCCTCGCGGTGCCGACAGGGTCGGCCACGTCCGCGGCCGACCTGGCGGGGCGGCGGATCGCCACCTCGTACCCGGGGCTGCTCGACGACTTCCTGGCCAGGGTCGGGGTCTCGGCCACCGTGGTGCGCCTCGACGGCGCCGTGGAGAACGCCGTGCGACTCGGGGTGGCCGATGCCGTGGCCGACGTGGTCGCCACCGGCGGCACCCTGCGCCAGGCCGGGCTGGAGACGATCGGGGAGGCGCTGCTGGTGAGCGAGGCGCTGCTCGTGCGGCGGGCGGGGGTGGGCCAGGACGGCGAGGTCGCCACGTTCGTGCGCCGCCTGCACGGGGTGATCACGGCGCGCACCTACGTGATGGTCGACTACGACATCCCCGCGGAGCTGGTGGCGGCGGCCTGCCGCATCACACCGGGCATCGAGTCGCCGACCGTGTCGCCGCTGGCTGATGCGCGGTGGTCCGCGGTGAGGGCGATGGTCGCCCGGGAGGCCGTCCACCGGATCATGGACGAGCTCTACGAGCTGGGCGCCCGCGGCATCATCGTGACCGACATCCACGCGTGCCGGCTCTGAGGCCGGGTCGGCTCCATGCCCAGCGGACCGGCGACGTGCTGATCCGGGTCAGGCGAGCATCCGCTCGACCCAGGACAGCAGGTTGTCCGGGTCGAAGGGCTTGGTGAGGTAGCAGCTGGCACCGGCTGACCAGCCGTCCCACGTCGTCTTGTCGTCGCCGGCCGCCGTGAGCAGGATGACCGGCACGTCGGCGCCGCCCTCGCGGGCCCGGATCTCGCGCAGCACGTCGATGCCCGACATGCCGGGCATCATGATGTCGAGGATGACCCCGTCGGGCTTGTGCTCCTCGAAGGCGCCGAGTGCCCCGGGCCCATCCGCGGCGTCGACGACGTCGTACGCGTCGAGCTCGAGGGTGTCGCGCAGCAGCAGCCGGACGGACTCCTCGTCGTCCACCACCAGGATCAGTGCCATCGCGCTCGTCCCTCCCGTCCGATGCCCCTCATGACGCCACCAGGCGATTGTCGGGGGATCCCATGCTGCCACCCGGAGGGCCCGGCGGCCGCGCCCCCGCCCGTGTGTGCGCCGTGTCGTTCGGGACGGTGCCATCCTCGGTGGCCCGCAGCAGCTCGAGGATGAACTCGGCCCCCGTGCCGTCCGCGGGGGTGCGCAGCCACAGCCGACCACCCATCGCCTGGGCGAGCTCCCGGGCGATGGCCAGTCCGAGCCCTGCGCCGCCGTGCTCCATGGTGAACGGGTCCTCCCGGCGGTAGAAGCGCTCGAACACCCGCTCCTGCTCCGCGGCGGGGATGCCGGGGCCGTGGTCGCGCACGTGGATGGCGATGCGACGGCCGGCCTCGCGGACCGTCACCTCCACCCCGTCCGGGGAGGCGTACTTCTCGGCGTTGCCGAGGAGGTTCGTGAGGCACTGCACCGCTCGGATCCGGTCACAGGCGACGAGCAACGGCTCCTCGGGGAGGGACACGGTGGAGCGCGCGGCCAGCGCGGGGTAGCCCGCGACAGCCTCCGCGATGAGGGTGGCGACGTCCTCGACGCCCATGTCGATGTCCAGTCGGTTGTTCTCCGACTTCAGGGAGGTGAGCAGGAGGTCGTCGACCAGTCGCGAGAGCCGGTCGGCCAGCTCGGAGATGATCTTGGCGGCCTGCGCGCGCTTCTCCGGGGTGATCCGGTCGCCGCGGGTGGCCAGCAGGTGCGCGTAGCCCTTGATCGGGGTGATCGGCGTGCGCAGCTCGTGCGAGACGTTGGCCACGAACTCGTTCTTCAGGCGGTCGACCCGTCGTTCGCGCGTCTCGTCGTGGGCGGTGAGGATCCTCGCCCAGCCCGCGCTGGGTGCGTCCTCGCTGGTCGCCTGCCGGACGCGCACCGTCGACAGCGAGATGTCGAGCTCCTCGCCGTCGCCACGGACCAGGTGCACGTGCACGGGGGAGGACTCCGGCGAGGCAGCGTCGATGATGCTCCGGGCCACCGGGGGCAGGGCTCCCCTCGGCTCGGCGAGGGTGGCCGCACTCACCCCGGTCATCCGCTCCATGGTGTGGCTCCAGAGCCGCACCGCGCCGCTGCCGTCGACCATGGCGATGCCGTCGGACGTGTTGTTCACGACGGCGCTGAGCTTCGCCGTCTCCTCCTTGAGCGCCTCGAACGCAGCACCCGCGCGCATCGCGCTGCCGACCGCAGCCACGAGAGCGCCGAGGACGCCCTGGTCCGACTCCTGCAGCTCCCAACCGCGGCCCCGGCGCAGGATGCCACCGCGATGCCTGGGCTCGGTGGTCCCCAGCAGGATGGCCCCGAATCTCCCGCCGCCGAGGTCCATCCGGGTCACAGCGCCGCTGTGCCACCCTTGCGGCAACTCTCGAGGAGTCAGCGGCCGAGGCGTCGTCGCCGTGGCAAGGGTGGACGCCACGCGGCGTTCCAGCTCCGGACCCAGTGTGGCGCTGACATCGGGGATGGTCGCCACCTCTGGAGCCCCCATGACCAGGCGGATGGCCGCGGCGGCGTCAGTCAGCAGGTGGTCGGTGCTCGCCTGCTGCGCGAGCACGCTGCCCAGCGTGACGAGGGAGTCGTTGCGCTCGTGGGCCTCGGCGCGCTGGGCAGCCTCCCCGTAGGCGTACCAGAGGGCCAGCGCCGGGAGCAGGACGAAGGGCATCGCAGCCGGGGCGCTGAAGGCCAGGGCGACGGCCATGAAGCCCATGCCGACCGAGGAGATCGCCATCAGGACCGACAGCACACGGCCCTCGCGGAGCGTGCTCAGCAGCGGCGCGCCCGATGCGGCGCGCAGCAGGTCGGCCAGCAGGATGCCGTTGATCCCGGTGAAGACCGCGGCTGAGACGACCAGGCTCACCATCGAGGCGAACGACTGGGGTGCGGTCCAGAATTGCCGTGAGCCGAAGATCCCCAGCAGCGTGTGATAGGTGGCGATCATGGCCGCCGTCGATGCGGCGTAGTTGCCCAGGTTGTAGGTGACCTTCACCCATTCGCCCCGCCGGATCAGCAGCTCGGCGACGAGCATGCCGGTCAGCGTCGCGATCAGGGCCATGGCGGGCGCCAGCAGCAGGATGGCGACCGCCAGGACGACCTCGAAGAAGTTGAGCTCCTCCCAGGCGTCCTCGTGGCGGACCCGCACGTAGGCGAACTGCCCGATCGAGGTCAGCACGACGATCATGACGAACGACTGGGCCGGGCCGATCCCGGCACTGGGCAGCGTCGGCACGAAGCCGGACCAGACCGTCAGCGACAGCACGACGAGTGCCGCGCTGGCCAGGGCGCCGAGCACCGCGGTGGTGACCACCACCCGACGGATCGGTGGGGCGACTCCAGCAGGACTGCTCACGGTGCAACTCCATCGCCGCGTGGACCTCGGCCGGGTCCGGTGGTGTCGGGCTCAGTCAAGCAGCACGACACCGGTCTCGCGGGCATCACCGGTGTGTCGGACCAGCAGGTCGCACCACTGGATCGCGGTGCACCCGGGTCAGGCCCAGGACCTGGCGTCGGCGCGACCGGGAGCCGTGCCGAGCTCGGTGCCGGGGCGAGCCCAGGAGCGCGCCGCCCAGGATCTGGCGTCCCAGTCGCTGGTGGCCCAGGAGCGCGCCGCCCAACTGCGGGCCGCCCACTCGTCGTCGGCCCAGGAGCGGGCTGCCCAGCTGCGGGCTGCCCAGGACCGAGCCGCCCAGGACCGAGCCGCCCAGGACCGAGCCGCCCAGGAGCGAGCCAGCCACTCGTCGGTGGCCCAGCTGCGGGCAGCCCAGCTGCGAGCCGCCCAGGACCGAGCCGCCCAGGACCGAGCCAGCCACTCGTCGAAGGCCCAGCTGCGCGCCGCCCAGGACCTAGCGGCCCAGGACCGAGCCAGCCAGCCGTCAAAGGCCCAGGAGCGCGCTGCCCACGAACGTGCGGCGAACTCATCCTTCGACAGGCCGAGGGAGTCGGCGAGCACGGCGAGCATCCACATGCGCGACGCCCACTGCTGGGTCTGCCAGCTGAGGTTCGTCCACGCGGCCTGCACTGCGTCGAAGTCGCCCGAGTCCCACGCATCGGAGAACACCTGCCACGCGGCAGCGTCCTCTTCCGCGGGACCCCACGCGCCGGCCGCGGGCTTGGGCCCCAGTCCCGGCTTCACATCGATGGGTGTGTCGTCAGCTGCAGCGAGCGCCGCACCGAGGTCGAGGCCGCCCGCGCCCGCCCCGTCGGCGACCTGCAGGGTGTCCGAGCTGTAGGCGGTCGAGGTCAGCAGCGCCTTCACCGCGTTCGGCGTCAGGGCGTCATGCTCGCCGAGGACCGCTGCCACGGCTCCCGACGTGACAGCCGCCGCCATCGAGGTACCCGATCCGCGCATGTACCCGCCCACGACGGTGCCCTCGCTGCTGGCGACGCTGCCCTCGGAGGCGGTCGACACCAGCGAGACGCCGGGTGCGACCAGGTCGGGCTTCTCCTTGGCGAACTTCGAGCCGCGGCTGCTGAAGCCAGCGACGCTGTCGTCGTTGCGAGCGCTCGTGCCGTGCTCGTCCAAGGCACCGGCCGTGAGGACGACCGGGTCGTTGCCGGGGGAGCCGACGGTGTCCCAGCCCTCCTCACCGCTGTTGCCGGCCGCCACGACCACCGTCACGCCCATGCCCCAGAGACGCTCGAGCGCGCGGGCCAGGGGGTCGAACCCGGGAGGCAGTGGCGTCTCGGACGACAGGGCGATGTTGACCACGTCCACATCGCCGTGCGCTGCGACGGCCTGCAGGCCGCTGAGGACCTTGGACAGGGACGTGCTGCCGGCATCGTCGGCGACCTTGACGTCGAGGATGGAGGCACTCGGGGCCACGCCCTTGTACGTGCCGCGGCCGCCGATGATGCCGGCGAGGAAGGTGCCATGGCCGAAGGCATCGCCCGTGCCCTCGACGCCCGGGACGCTGATCGGCGTCACGTCGGCCAGGCCGTCTGCCTTCGGATTCACCCCGGTGTCCACGAGCGCGACGGTGACGCCGTCGCCTGCGGCCGATGCCGCAGCCTTGATGCTGTCCCGGTACGTCGGATCCGGCAGGACGGCCTCGGTGTCGGTCGTCCGCGTCCCGTTCACCTTCATCGCCACGTCCGGCACCTCCACGGCGCCGGCCGGCACCGCCGCGCCGTGCGGCAGCTCGACGAGCAGCGACTCCGCGACGTCCAGCTGCTGCAGCACGCGACCGCCGAGGGCGGTGACCGACTCGGCCAGCTGGCTGAGGCTCGTCCCGTCGGTGAGCGTGAGCAGGGCGGTGCGCTGGGGTCCGTCGGCGCTGGCGCGACCCGGGACCGACAGCAGGGCCAGGGCAGCCGCGCATGCCGCCACTCGCACGGGCATCGCCCCGTGCATTGCCATCCGCGAGGTCCACATGGCCACGTCCTCCTCAAGGTCGTCCGCTTGCCTTGTCGGCGCCTGCTCACGGCCGGTTGAGCCGCCCTGGTCCCCACCGGCCGCAGAATTGCGCCATTCGGGGGATATGATTCACCCGATTGCCGCATTGATGCACGATCGACCCGCATTTCCACCGAATTCTCTCCGGTTGTACCTTCCGGAGTGTGGCAAGGATCTCCGCCCACGAGGCGCTGCTCACGATCGCCGACGCGGATTCCTGGGCCCCGTGGCAGCCTGCCGAAGGCTGGCAGCCTGCCGAAGGCCCACGAATGCCCGTTTCGTCGGAATATCGACAACAGTTGGAACTGGCTGCCTCCGATGCCGGGACCGACGAGTCGGTGGTGATCGGCGAACTGACGATCGAGGGCCATCGCACTGCGGCCATCGCCTGGGAGTTCGCGTTCCTGGGCGGATCGGTGGGCGTCGTGACTGCTGCGCGCATCGTCGCCGCGGTGCGGCGCGCCACTGCCGAGCGCCTGCCGCTGCTCGCCCTGCCCCGCTCGGGGGGCACCCGCATGCAGGAGGGCGCCCCCGCGTTCGTGCAGATGGTGGCGATCACGGCAGCCGTCGCCGAGCATCGCGCTGCCGGGTTGCCCTACCTCGTGCACCTGTGCAGCCCCACGACCGGGGGAGTGCTCGCCACGCTCGGCTCAGCGGGCGACTTCACGTCCGCCGAGCCCCAGGCGATGATCGGCTTCCTCGGACCCCGCGCCTACGCCGCCATCACGGGCGAGGCGTTCCCGGAGGGCATCCAGACGGCCGAGCACCTGCTGGAGCGCGGCATCGTGGATGCGGTGCTCGACTGGCCCGCCCTGCGGGAGCGCTGGGCGACGCTCCTCGCGCTCTGGGTGGAACGGGAGCGGCCGGGCGCGCCGGCCCTGCACCCACCGGAGCCGGCAGGCCCGGGTGAGCGGCCGGAGCGGCGGCCCGGCGTCCAGCCGACGAGCCTCCCGGGAGCCCCCACCTCGCCAGCCGACCTGTGGCGCTACGTCACCGCCTCGCGGGCGAGCGACCGCCTCACGGCTCGCGACTTCATCGCCGCCCACATGACCGACGTCGTGACGCTGCCCGGCACCGGCGCGGGCGAGCGGGGCACCGGTGTCCTGGTGGCCCTGGGGCGCCTCGAGGGCCTGCCCCTGGTCGTCGCCGCCACCGAGGACCGCTGGAGCGGGCAACCCCTGACTGCGGCGGGCCTGCGCACCATCCGGCGGGGCATCGACCTCGCGGCGCGGTGGGGCCTGCCGATGCTGACGATCGTGGACACGCTGGGCGCGCAGCTGTCCGTGGCGGGGGAGCGGGCGGGCATCGCCGGCGAGATCTCGCGGGTCATGCTCGACCTGGTGAGCTCAGCAGGGCCAACGGCGGCTCTCCTGCTCGGGGCCGGGACCGGGGGTGCCGCGCTCGCCCTGCTCGCGACCGACCGGATCGTCGCCGGGACGCACACGTGGGTGGCGCCACTCGCGCCCGAGGGGGCGGCGGCCATCCGCCACGGCGGCACCCATGACCCCGCGCAGATCGCCTGGGAGCAGCGCATCGGCGCCCACGCCCTGGCCGAGCTCGGCTTCGTGGACGTGCTCGTCCGGGAATCGGAGCCCGAGTGGGTGGCGAGCGCCGCACGAACCGTGGTCGCCCAGCTGCGGGACGTGCTCAACGGCCATGACCCGCGCCGGCGCGTGGAACGATTCGCGGCATGGACCATCGCGCCGGCCCCAGCGCTGGCCTGAGCCAGGGGGTGGCGGGCCCGGGCGCCTTCGCCGACGACGACGGATCCGTGCCCGGCCCGGTGGCCGCCGTGCTGGCCAGGCGCGCTGAGGGGCGAGCCTGGCTCTCGGACCTGGTCCCGGTGCTGGCGCGCCACCGCCTGCTCGTGCCGTTGCTCGAGGTCGAGGGGGACCTGCTCGAGGGCGACGACGCCGATCCCTGCGCCGGCCAGGACCGCGCCGTCGCAGCGGTCTCCGTGCGCACCGACGAGGGCACGGTGGGCCTGGCGTTCACGGGGCTGCCCGCCCTGGCGCAGTGGGATCCGGCTGCCCGGCCGATGCCGGTGGAGTCGACCCGGGTTGCCGCCGCCCTGCTCGCTGAAGGAGGCATCGGGCTGGTCATCGACGCGGCCGGTCCGCTGCCGGTGCGGCTGTCGGGCCCTGCCCTGCGACGCCTGGCCACCGGCGAGCCATGGCCGCCGCCCTGGCAGGACGTGGCCGTGCGCGACGCCGTCGCCGTGGAGCTGGCCCCGGCCGTGCAGTCAGGTGACCTCGCCGTGCGACTGGCCGCGCCCGGCGCCGAGCAGGGGGCCGAGCTCGTGGTCGAGCTCCGCTTCGCACCGGGGCTGCCCGCTGAGCTCGCCGCTGATCGGTCACGGCTCGTCGCCGAGCGGCTGGCTGCCTGTGCGTCGCTGCGGGCGGTCTTCGACGGGGTCCTCGCCGTCCGGCTCGTCTGACGGCCACGGCGCAAGCGCCTGGTGAGCCTCAGCCAGCCCGGGCACGGGCGAGTGCCGCCTGGGCGGGGCAACGACCAACGCGAGGGCCCGCCCCAGCAGGCCGGGATGCTCGCAGCGGGCCTCAGACCACCGGTCCCGTGAGCTGCTCGCCCGGGCCCTTGCCAGGCGGATCCGGGTAGGGCGAGGCCTCGCGGAAGGCCAGTTGCAGCGACTTGAGCGCGTCGCGCAGGGGTGCGGCATGGAAGGTGCCGAGGTCGGGTGCCGAGGTCACCACGAGGCCGGCCAAGGCGTTGATGAGCTTGCGGGCCTCGTCGAGGTCAGTGCTGGCATCGCCCTCCTCGCCCAGCCCGCACTGCACGGCGGCCGCACTCATCAGGTGGATGGCCACCGTGGTGATCACCTCGACCGCCGGCACCTCACCGATGTCGCGCAGGGCCGTGTCCACCTCGGGCCCGGGACCGGCGTCGGCAGCCGGCCTGGGTGGCTGGGCGTCGGGGTTGCCGGGATTGGTCGCAGGCGTGCTCACGCTGGTACCCTGTCACTCCACGACCGATCTGCCCAAACCGGTGCCACCAGGGGCCACGCGGGCGGTTGGCGGAGAAGCGGGGTCTCGAACTCCCACCCAGGTGGCCTCCGGGCAACCGGGTCGAGCATTGTGCGGCATGCCCGCGCGGTGGCTGGCAGATGCCGGCGTTCGAGGCCTGCTCCTCCCCCGGGAGCGGGCCTCTCCCCATGAGCGGCCCCCGCGGTCGGGCACACGCCCAGCCATCAAGGAGGCGCACATCAGCGTCGAGCCCCGGATCAACGACCGGATCCGCGTTCCTGAAGTCCGACTCGTCGGGCCGAACGGCGAGCAGGTCGGCATCGTCCGCATCGAGGACGCCCTGCGACTGGCCGTCGAGGCCGACCTCGACCTGGTCGAGGTGGCCCCGAACGGCAAGCCGCCGGTCTGCAAGCTCATGGACTACGGCAAGTTCAAGTACGAGTCGGCCGTGAAGGCCCGTGAGGACCGCAAGAAGCAGGTCAACACGGTCATCAAGGAGATGAAGCTCCGCCCCAAGATCGACCCGCACGACTACGAGACCAAGAAGGGTCACGTGGTGCGGTTCCTCAAGCAGGGCGACAAGGTCAAGATCACGATCATGTTCCGCGGCCGGGAGCAGTCCCGGCCCGAGCTCGGATACCGGCTGCTGCAGCGGCTGGCCGAGGACATCCAGGAGTTCGGCGTCGTCGAGAGCGCGCCGAAGCAGGACGGCCGCAACATGATCATGGTCGTCGCCCCGACGCGGAAGAAGGCCGAGGCCCAGGCCGAGCGCCACGCCCGCCAGGCCGGCGCGACCAGCGACACCAGCACCGACCTGGCCTCGGAGCAGTCCCAGGCCTGATCCAGACCCCGCCGTGGGAGACCCGGCGAGCCGCTTGTGCGCCCGGTGCGCCGAGCACGACCACAGGAGAAGCACGATGCCGAAGATGAAGACGCACAGCGGCACCAAGAAGCGGGTCAAGCAGACCGGCTCGGGCAAGCTGATGCACGAGCAGGTCAACAAGCGCCACCGCCTCGAGGTGAAGACCAGCAAGCGCTCACGCAAGCTGCAGCAGGACTCGCCCGTCTCCTCGGCCGACAGCAAGAACGTCAAGCGCCTGCTCGGCATGCGCTGACTGACCCAACACGACACACGAAGGAGTCACCCGTGGCACGCGTGAAGCGGGCAGTCAACGCCCACAAGAAGCGTCGCGAGATCCTCGACAAGGCCAGCGGCTACCGCGGCCAGCGCTCCCGGCTCTACCGCAAGGCCAAGGAGCAGGTCACCCACTCCGGCGTCTACGCCTACGACCACCGCAAGGACCGCAAGGGCGACTTCCGCCGCCTGTGGATCCAGCGGATCAACGCCGCCGCTCGCGCACAGGGCATGACGTACAACCGGTTCATCCAGGGCCTCAAGGCCGCCGACATCGAGGTCGACCGCCGCATGCTCGCCGAGCTCGCCGTGAACGACGAGGCCGCCTTCGCCTCGCTCGTCGAGACCGCGCGCGCAGCGCTGCCGGCGAGCGCCACCCCTGCGGCCTGAGCACGCCAGCGCGCCCGACGGGCCCTGCGTCCCGCACCGGGAGCGCAGGGCCCGTCAGCGCGGGGCTTCCCACGGGTGCCCTGCGATGCTTGCCCGGTGCCCGAGATGCCTGACACTGCGCGCGGGCTGGGCGTGCTGACCGCTCGGTCGGCGCGGGTGCGCGACGCCCGTGCGCTCACGGTCGCGAAGTTCCGCCGCGCTCGCGGCGAGCTGTTGGCCGAGGGCCCGCAGGCGGCCGGCGCAGCCTTGGCCGCAGGTGTCGTCACCGCGCTGTTCGTCGACGCCGCCGCCCAGGAGCGCCGGGTCGCCGAGGTGGTTCGCGCGGCCGCGATCGGCGTCCCGGTGCACGTCGTCGCCCCCGAGGGGTTCGCCGGCCTGGTCTCGGCGCAGACCCCGCAGGGGGTCGTGGCGGTCTGTCGGTGGCAGCCGGCCACCTGGGCGCAGCTCATCGGGCAGCCAGGCCCGGGCCAGCTCGTGCTGGCCCACGAGATGGCCGATCCGGGCAACGCCGGGGCGGTGATCCGGGTCGCGGACGCCGCCGGAGCGCAGGGCGTGGCCCTGTCCGAACGCTCGGTCGACCCCACGAACGCCAAGTGCGTGCGCGCCTCGGCGGGGTCGCTGTTCCACCTGCCGGTGGTGGCCGCCGGCGGCACGCCTGAGGCCATCGCCGCGCTGCGAGCCGCCGGTCACCGGGTGCTGGCGGCGGACGTCCGGCTCGATGCCGTGGACCTGTTCGACGCCGAGCGCCGCGGACTGCTCGACGGCAGGGTCACCTGGGTGCTGGGCAACGAGGCGCACGGCCTGCCGGACGCCGTGCTCGAGGTGGTCGACCACGTGGTGCGCATCCCGATCCTGGGTCGCGCGGAGAGCCTGAACCTGGCCACGGCCGCGGCCGTCTGCCTGTACGCGTACGCCCGCGCGCACCGGTGACGTGCCTGGGCGCGTGGCCACGCGAGAGGCGGCGCGACCCCGCGCCTCCCGGCACCATCCCCGTGATCACCCCACCGGGACCGCTCAGGTCAGGTCGTCCTCCAGCGTGATGCGGGCCTGGCGCCTGCCGGTCAGCCGCACGGGCGGCTGGCGCACGGCACAGTCCTCGATCGCGGCCTCCACCGTCTCGTAGACGTTGTGCATGCCGATGGCCGTGAGCACGCCGCCCTCGGCCAGGTCCACGCGCAGCGTCTCGCGCATCGTGGCGAACACCAGCCCCACCCCGGCGGC
The DNA here is from genome assembly GCA_036375875.1 of Candidatus Nanopelagicales bacterium. Taxonomy (GTDB): domain Bacteria; phylum Actinomycetota; class Actinomycetes; order S36-B12; family CAIYMF01; genus Prado023. The sequence continues at coordinate 74 of DASVBK010000181.1, read as the reverse complement.
CTCCAGGCCCTGCTTGAGGTCGAGCAGGGCCTGCTGCGCGGCGGAGTCGGTGTCCGGCACGCCCGCCACGTCGA
>DASVBK010000175.1:0-3456 GCA_036375875.1 Candidatus Nanopelagicales bacterium | reverse complement strand
ACCTGGTAGGCCGCGAGCGGCACGTCGCCCAGGCCCGCCGCCACCCAGGTGGTCACGAGCAGCACGCCCCGCAGCGCGAGGGTGCGCACCAGCAGCGGCACGCCGCCCCGGGCCGCCGCGAGCACCCGACCCGGGTGGGCGTGCAGCGGCACCGAGGTGCCCGCGGCGTACCGCACGAGCACCACGACGAGGGCGCCGGCCATCGCGGTCTGGGCGATGACCGTGCCCCAGGCCGACCCCGCGATGCCCCAGTGCAGGCCGTGCACGAACCACAGGTTGAGGGCGATGTTGAGGCTGAAGCCGCCGACCGCCGCGACCAGCGGGGTGCGGGTGTCCTGCAGGCCCCGCAGCACGCCGGTGGTGGCGAGCACGACGAGCATCGCGGGGATGCCGAGCGCCGAGATGCGCAGGTACGTCACCGCCTGGTCCACGGCCGCGGTCGAGGCGCCGAAGACGTGGGCGAGGGGGCCGGCCAGGAGGGCCACGAGGGCGGCGGTGGCGGTGCCGAGCCCGATCGCCAGCCAGGTGCCGTCGATCCCGGCGGCGATCGCCCCCGCCCGCGAGCCGGCGCCGAGCTGGCGGGCCACGACGGCCGTGGTGCCGTACGCGAGGAAGACGAAGATGTTGGCCGAGGTGAGCAGCACCGCGCTCGCCACGCCCAGGCCGGCCAGCGGCGCCACGCCGAGGCGCCCGACGATGGCGGCGTCGGCGAGCAGGAAGAGCGGCTCGGCGACGAGCGCGAGGAACGCGGGCACGGCGAGCCGCAGCACCTCGCGGTGCTGGCTGGTCGCCGGCTCGCCCACGGGAGGCACTGTCGCACGCGGACCGACCCCCGGTGGGGGTGCGCCGGCGCGCAGCCCACTCCCCGAGACGTGAAGTGGGTACGGCGCTCGGCCACCATCCGCGAAGTCAGGAGCACTTCGCCAGCTCAGGAGGTTCTCGCCAAGTCAGGGCCGAGTACGGTCCTGACTCGGCAAGTGACTCCTGAGCCCGCGAGCTGCTCCTGACTTCGCACGAGCGCCACGGTCGCGACGGCGGCTTCCGGCGCTTTCCCGCAGCCGAGATCTGTCGTGGGCCTGTGGATGACGCCCGCACGACGCCGGCCGACTCTGGCAGCGTGACGTCATGCTCGGTCCCCCGCCCCCGGTGCCCTTCGACCCAGGTCTCCTGCGTCGGGGCCGCGACCTGCGTGCCGCCGGGGTCGAGCCGACTCGGGGTGGCTGGCACCAGGTGCGCAACGGGGTCTGGGTCACCCAGCGCGAATGGCGCGGCCTCACGCCCGAGCAGCGTCACGCGGCCCTGGTCCACGCGACCGGCCTCTGCCTCGAGCGGGAGGAGGTGGTCTTCGCCCTGACGTCCGCGGCCGCGGTGTGGGGCCTTCCGCGCATCGAGGCCTGGCCGGATGCCGTGCGCGTCCTCGTCGACACCCCGTCCCGCGGTCGGGGCTCACCACTCGTGCGTCCCCACGTCGGCCGGGATGCCGACCCGATCGCGATGGGAGGCATCCGGGTGACGACGCCCGCACGCACTGTCGTCGACCTCGCACGCACCGGCACGCTCGTCAGCGCCGTCGCGGCCGCCGACCACGCCCTGCGACACGGGCTGTGCTCCCTCGACCAGCTGTGGGCCGAGATCGATGCCGTGCCACCCCGCGTCCGTGGCCGTGTCACGGCCAGGCTGGTCGGCGCCCTCGCCGACCCATCGAGCATGAGCGCAGGCGAGAGCCTGTCACGCGTGCAGATGTTCTTGCTCAACCTGCCGAGGCCAGAGCTGCAGAAGGAGGTCCGCGACGAGCGCGGCCTGATCGGTTACGTCGACTTCGGCTGGGACGGGATCGTCGGCGAGTTCGACGGCAAAGTGAAGTACGGCATCCGCGATGGAGCCTCCGCGGACGAGGCGGCCGAGATCGTGTGGAGCGAGAAGCAGCGCGAGGACCGACTCCGCCGCCGAGTGCGAGTCGTCCGTTGGACGTGGTCGATCGCCCTCGACCGCACCAGGTTCGGTGCGCACCTGGCGAGCCACGGCATCCGCCCGCTTGCGACCAACACGTGGATCCACCCGGCCGCAAGGGCCGCGTCCTAACGCCGAAGCCGCCTCGTAGCGACGGGACCCTCACGCGGCTCGCGCATCCCGGCCTCACGCCGACCCCGCGGCTCAGGCCCTTCGACGGTGCCCCGTCCGCGTGTCGGGCGAACCGGTCCGCGAGCCGCCTGCCCCGCGGGGTCAGGAGCAGTTCGCCCACTCAGGAGGTTCTCGTCGGGGCAGGGCCGTATACGGTCCTGACCCGGCAAAGGACTCCCGACTCGGCGAAGTGCTCCTGACTTCGCGAAGCGATGTCGGGAACGTCGACGGGTGCTCCTGACGTCGCGAAGCGATGTCGGGAACGTCGAAGGGTGCTCCTGACGTCGCGAAGCGATGTCGGGAACGTCGACGGGTGCTCCTGACTTCGCGGAGCGCTCCTGACTTCGCGGAGCGCTCCTGACATCGCGGATTGGAGAGCCGGTCAGAGGTGCTTGAGCGCCTCACGGCGCGACAGCCCCGAGAGGCGGTCGCCCCGAGCCACCACGAACGCCCGCACCCACTCCGGGTCGGTGCGCGCGTGCTGCCGCAGTGCCCACCCGATCGCCTTGCGCACGAAGAACTCCCGCCCGAACCGCGACCCCTCGAGGTTGGCGTCGACCACGTCGGCGAGGAGGTCGAGGTCGGTCGCCGACCGGTGCTTGAGCTGCGCGAGGATCGCGGTGCGGCGCACCCACATCGAGTCGTCCACGGCATCCGCGCGCAGAAGCGGTGTGACGACCTTCCTGTGCCGCAGCAGGATCGGCCCCACCCGGTCGGCAGCCACCGGGTCGACGAGGTCCCACCACGCCCCCGTCACCACCAGGTGCCGGTAGAGCCCGAGCGCCTCGGGGTCCTGCCACTCGCGGGCGAAGCGGGCGCCGGTCACGGCGATGGCCGCGTAGCGCTCCTCGCGGTGGGATGCCGTGTCCCACAACGCGCGGACGTCCGCCTCCCACGCCTCCCGCGAGCCCGGGGCCAGCGCCGGATCGGCCAGCAGGGGGCGCAGCAGGGCGCGCAGCTCGGTCGAGGTGAGGCCCCGGTAGGGCATCTGCGACTTCATGTAGCGCTGCTGCCCCGCGGCGCGCACGGGGTCGCCGGCGCCCGCCAGCGCAGCGCGGACCGCGCCCACCAGCGCGGAGTCGGGTGCCGGGGTGGTCGTCATGGCAGCCATCCCAGCACCGGACCCGCGCGGAGGCGAGGGGTCAGGCCAGCCCGAGGTGGGCGGCCTCCTCCCACAGCTCCTCGCGCACCCTGGGGTTCGCGGCGTCGCGGATGATGTGCCGGCACTGCGCCTGCTGGTCGTAGCCCCACAGCTCGGCGATGCCGTACTCGGTGACGATCGCGCTCTGCTGGAAGCTGGTCACCGGCTCGTCGAGCAGCGGCACGACGGTCGAG
>DASVBK010000173.1:0-11640 GCA_036375875.1 Candidatus Nanopelagicales bacterium | reverse complement strand
CGCGGCGCGAGTAGCGTGCCGGGCGTCAGTGCACCCCCACCTCGATATGGAGGCACGATGGCCGCGAGCACGGCTCCTCCCGTCAAGAAGAACAAGATCGGGCTCTTCGGGCAGTTGCAGCGCATCGGCAAGGCGCTCATGGTGCCCGTGGCGATCCTCCCGGCAGCGGGCCTGCTGCTGGGACTCGGCGCCGGTGCCCAGAACATGTACAAGCAGATCAACGACGTGGACTCGGTGCCCGAGGGCTTGTTCAAGCTCATCACCGACACCATGCAGGGCGCCGGAGACATCATCTTCGGCAACCTCGGCCTGCTGTTCGCGATCGGTGTGGCCATCGGCCTCACCGCCGATGCCGGCGTCGCCGCCCTGGCGGGCACCGTCGGCTACCTCGTCTTCAACAAGTCGGTGTCCGTGTTCATGGGCATCACCAACGTGAACGTCATCACGTGCGCGCCCCAGGGGACGGAGGGGATCGTCCCGGACACCTGTCCACCGGCGGATGCGGTCGTGACCACGCAGTTGCAAGCGACCAACGACCTCCTGGGCTGGGAGAAACTCGAGCCCGCGGCCTTCGCCAACACGCTGGGCATCCCGACGCTGCAGTTCGGCGTCTTCGGCGGCATCATCATGGGCGCGCTCGCGGCCTGGTGCTACAACCGGTGGTTCCGCATCGAGCTGCCCCCGTTCCTCGGGTTCTTCGCCGGCAAGCGGTTCGTGCCCATCGCCACGGCGACCTTCGCCCTGCTCCTGGGCCTCGTTGCCTGCTTCGTCTGGCCCCCCATCGGCAATGCGATCAACGCCTTCGCGGACGCCATCAAGGGACTCGGCGCGATCGGGGTCTTCATCTTCGGCCTGATCGAGCGCTCGCTGATCCCGTTCGGCCTGCACCACATCTGGTACAGCCCGTTCTGGTTCCAGTTCGGCACGTGGACCAACCCTGCTGGCGAGGTCCTGACCGGTGACCAGCGCATGTGGTTCGGCCAGCTCTCCGCGGACGCCCCCTTCGTCGACGACGCCGGCGATGCGACCGGCCGCTACATGGCCGGCAAGTTCTCGTTCATGATGTTCGGCCTGCCCGCAGCCGCCTACGCGATGTACCGCCAGGCGAACACCAGCCAGAAGAAGATCGCCGCTGGCATCTTCGGCTCCGCTGCGCTCACGTCGTTCCTCACCGGCATCACCGAGCCGATCGAGTTCACCTTCCTGTTCATCGCGCCGTGGCTCTTCGGCATCCACGCGGTGATGGCCGGCCTGTCGTTCATGATCATGTACATCACGGGCACGTCGATCGGGTTGACGTTCTCCGGTGGCCTGATCGACTTCTTCCTGTTCGGCATCCTCCCGGGCCGAGAACCATGGTGGAACGTCATCATCCTGGGACTGGTCTTCATCCCGATCTACTACCTGCTGTTCACCTGGGCAGTGAAGTGGAAGGACCTGCAGATCCCGGGTCGCGAGCCCGATGCGGAGGCCATGGCCGAGTACGGCGAGCACGAGTTGCAGCTCTCCGACGAGGAGAAGTTGGCTGCAGTCGCCAGCGCGGACCACGCCGGCACCGTCAAGGAGTTGACGCAGGCCCAGGCAGTCCTGGCCGCTTTCGGCGGGTTCGAGAACATCACGTCGGTGGACGCGTGCATCACGCGGCTGCGGATCTCGGTGGTCGACAAGAGCAAGGTCGACAAGGCCAAGCTCAAGAGCCTGGGCGCCGCCGGCGTCCTGGAGGTCGGCGACAACATGCAGGCGATCTTCGGCACCCGTGCCGAGATCCTCAAGGGCGAGATCCTGGAGCTCCCCGGAGCCCCGCGCCGCTAGGCGGGTCCGTCCGACAGCACTGACCGCGAGGGCGGGTGTCCCCAGCAGGGGCCCCGCCCTCGCGGCATGGCCGGCCTACACTCAGGGCCATGTCGGTGCGGCGGGTCATGGGGATCGAGACCGAGTACGGCATCAGCCATCCGGGGCACCCGCACGCCAACCCGATCCGGATGTCCGGCCTCGTCGTGAACGCGCACGCGCAGGCCGCCGAGCGGGTCGGCGGCCTGGCGCGGCGGTGGGACTACGACGAGGAGTCCCCGCTGCGTGACGCCCGCGGGTTCGACATGTCGCGCGCCGAGGCCGACCCCAGCCAGCTCACCGAAGACACCTCGACGGCGAACGTCGTGCTCACCAACGGCGCGCGGTTCTACGTGGACCACGCCCACCCGGAGTACTCCAGCCCCGAGGTGACCAACCCGTGGGACGCGGTGCTCTGGGACCGCGCGGGCATGGTGGTCGCCGCCGAGGCCGCGCGGGCGGCCGCGCACCTGCCGGGCGGCCACGAGATCGTGCTCTACAAGAACAACTGCGACGGCAAGGGCGCCTCGTACGGCACCCACGAGAACTACCTCATGGAACGGCGCACCGCGTTCTCGGCCATCGTCGCCGCGCTCACCCCGTTCTTCGTGACCCGGCAGCTGTTCACCGGCGCCGGCCGGGTGGGCCTCGGGCAGGACGGCCGCACGCCGGGGTTCCAGCTGTCCAGCCGAGCGGACTTCTTCGAGGTCGAGGTGGGCCTGGAGACCACGCTCAAGCGACCCATCATCAACACCCGGGACGAGCCGCATGCCGACCCCGCGCAGTGGCGCCGGCTGCACGTGATCGTGGGCGACGCGAACATGGCCGAGACGGCCACGCTGCTCAAGCTCGGCACCACGGCGCTGGTGCTCGCGATGATCGAGTCGGGCGGCCCGGAGCTGGGCATCGCCCTGGCCAACCCGGTGCAGGCGATGCACCAGGTCTCCCACGACGTGGCGATGACGCGGCGCTACGAGTGCCTGGGCCGTGCCCCGATGACGGCCCTCGAGATCCAGCGCGCCTACCTCACGGCAGCGCAGGAGCACGTGGCCACGCGCCCAGACCCGGACCCGCAGACCAAGGAGCTGCTCGAGCTGTGGGCGGAGGTGCTCGAGCTGCTCGCCGAGGATCCCCGCGAGCTGGCCGATCGGGTCGACTGGGTCGCCAAGCAGGTGCTGCTCGACGGCTACCGGCGCCGGGACGGCCTGGACTGGACCTCTCCGCGGCTGGCAGCCGTGGACCTGCAGTACGCCGACACCCGCCCGGAGCGGGGCCTGGCGCTGCGCCTGGAGCAGCGCGGGTCGCTGCGGCGCATCACCGACGACCGCGACGTCGCCCGCGCCATCGACCAGGCGCCGACCGACACCCGGGCGTGGTTCCGGGGGGAGTGCGTGCGGCGGTTCGGCCCGCAGGTGGCCGCGGCGTCCTGGGACTCCGTGATCTTCGACGTCCCGGGGCGCAACGCCCTGGTGCGGGTGCCCACGAGCGACCCGCTGCGGGGCACCCGCGAGCACGTGGCGGCCCTGCTGGACTCCGTCGACGGGGTGGCCGAGCTCGTCGCCGCCCTGGGCGGTGGGGCGGGCGCAGGCCGCTGAGCCCGGCCGCCCGGTGCGTTGCGGGTGAGCCTGTCCGACATCGGCGCTAGGGTCAGAGCGATCGCACGCCGAACAGGAGGGGACCTCGTGAGCACCCGCGAGTCCAGCGAGCACCATCGCCCCCGGCCGGAGGAGGAGCCCGCGGCCGCTCCTGCCGCGTCCACGACGGCGCGCAAGGAGGAGCTCGACGCCGAGGTCGACGCCCTGCTCGACGAGATCGACGACGTCCTCGAGGAGAACGCCGAGGAGTTCGTCCGTGGCTTCGTGCAGAAGGGCGGGGAGTAGGTGGCCGCAACGGGGGGTGCCGGCCGCACCGGCTCCGCCAGCGGGGTGTCCGGAGTCGGCATGCCGGGATTGGACATGGTGGGGGAGGCGTCGTTCGCCGAGTACCTGGCCCGCAGCCGGCCAGACCTGCTGAGCCGCGCGTTCGAGGGCGGTGGCGCGGGCGCCGGGGCACTGGATGCCCCGCACGGCACGACGATCGTGGCCGTCACGTGGGCCGGCGGGGTGGTGATGGCTGGTGACCGCCGCGCGACCATGGGCAACGTCATCGCACAGCGCAGCATCGAGAAGGTCTTCCCGGCCGACGAGCACTCGTGCGTCGGCATCGCCGGGTCGGCCGGCATCGCCATCGAGCTCGTGCGGCTGTTCCAGGTCGAGCTCGAGCACTACGAGAAGATCGAGGGCTCGGCGCTGTCGCTGGACGGCAAGGCCAACCGACTGGCCTCGCTGCTGCGCTCCAACCTGGGCCTGGCGCTGCAGGGCCTGGCCGCCGTCCCGGTGCTCGCCGGCTACGACGACCGGCGCGAGCGCGGCCGGATCTTCTCCTACGACGTCACCGGCGGCCGGTACGAGGAGCACGAGTACTACTCCGTGGGCTCGGGCTCGCTGTTCGCCAAGGGCGCGCTGAAGAAGACCTACACGCCGGGCATGGCCGAGCACACCGCGGTGGAGGTGTGCATCGAGGCCCTCTACGACGCTGCCGACGACGACTCAGCCACCGGCGGCCCCGACCTCGCGCGGCGCATCTTCCCGGTGGTCGCGGTCGTCGACGCCCTCGGGTTCCGGCGCGTCGACGGCGAGCCGCTCGAGGCGCTGTGCCGCGAGGTGGTGGCCCGACGCATGCAGCGGCCCGACGGCCCGCTCGCCCAGCTCGATCGGGAGGCCGGCGCATGAGCATGCCGTTCTACGTCTCGCCCGAGCAGCTCATCAAGGACAAGGCCGACTACGCGCGCAAGGGGATCGCCCGGGGGCGCAGCGTGGTCGTCCTGCAGGTGGCCGAGGGCATCCTGTTCGTGGCCGAGAACCCGTCGCGCGCCCTGCACAAGATCAGCGAGATCTACGACAGGGTCGGCTTCGCGGCCGTCGGGAAGTACAACGAGTTCGAGAACCTGCGCGTGGCCGGCGTCCGGCTGGCCGACATGCGGGGCTACGCCTACGACCGGCGCGACGTGACGGGCCGGTCGCTGGCCAACGCCTACGCCCAGACGCTCGGCACGATCTTCACCGAGGCGGCCAAGCCCTACGAGGTGGAGCTCGTGGTGGCCGAGGTGGGCGCCGAGCAGGCTGACGACCAGATCTACCGCCTGACATTCGACGGCTCCGTGGCCGACGAGCACGGGTTCGTGGCGATGGGGGGGTCGTCGGAGTCCATCGCCGCCCACCTGGCCGAGCACTGGCACGAGGGGCTGGGGCTGTCCGAAGCCCTGCGCCTGGCCGTGGCGGCGCTGGCCCGTTCCGCCCCACCGGGCACCCAGGCCGGCGGGGGATCGAACGGCGGGACCCCGCGCGAGATCCCGGTGGAGCACCTGGAGGTGGCCCTGCTGCAGCGCGACCGGCCACGGCGGACCTTCCGCCGCATCCCTGCCGAGCAGCTGCGTGAGCTCGCCGATGGTTGATCCGCTCGGTCGCCGCATCTACGGCATCGAGACTGAGTACGGCGTCACCTGCACGTTCCGCGGCCAGCGCCGGCTCAGCCCGGACGAGGTCGCCCGCTACCTGTTCCGGCGGGTGGTGGCGTGGGGCCGCAGCTCCAACGTCTTCCTGCGCAACGGCGCGCGGCTCTACCTCGACGTGGGCAGCCACCCGGAGTACGCCACCGGGGAGTGCGACGACCTGCGCGAGCTGGTCATCCACGACCGCGCCGGCGAGCGCATCCTCGAGGGCCTCGTGGTCGACGCCCAGCGGCGGCTGGCCGACGAGGGCATCGACGGCGACATCTACCTGTTCAAGAACAACACCGACTCGGCCGGCAACTCCTACGGCTGCCACGAGAACTTCCTTGTCGGCCGGCTGGGGGAGTTCTCCCGGGTCTCCGACGCCCTCATCCCGTTCCTCGTGACCCGGCAGGTGATCGCCGGTGCCGGCAAGGTGCTGGCCACGCCGCGCGGGTCCATCTACTGCCTGAGCCAGCGCGCCGAGCACATCTGGGAGGGCGTCTCCTCAGCCACCACCCGGAGCCGGCCGATCATCAACACCCGCGACGAGCCGCACGCCGACGCCGAGCGGTTCCGGCGGCTGCACGTCATCGTGGGCGACTCCAACATGAGCCAGACCACCACGCTGCTCAAGCTGGGCAGCGCGGACCTCGTGCTGCGCATGCTCGAGGCCGGCCTCACGATGCGCGACCACACGCTGGAGAACCCGATCCGGGCCATCCGCGAGATCAGCCACGACGTCACCGGCACCCGGGCGGTGAAGCTCGCGAACGGCCGGTCGCTGTCCGCGCTGCAGATCCAGGGTGAGTACTTCGAGCGGGCGCAGCGATTCGCGGAGTCCTCCGGACTGATCGAGCAGGCCCCGTACGGCCGGGTCCTCGAACTGTGGGGGCGCACGCTGGAGGCCGTCGCCGAGGACCGGCTCGACCGCGTTGCCACCGAGATCGACTGGGTGATCAAGCGCCAGCTGCTTGAGCGGTACATGCGCCGCCATGACCTGTCGTGGAGCTCCCCACGGGTCGCCCAGATGGACCTCGCCTACCACGACATCTCCCGCAGCCGCGGGCTGTTCAACCTCCTCGAGCAGCGGGGCCTGGCCGCCCGCGTGGCCGGCGACATCGAGGTGTTCGCGGCCAAGTCGATCGCGCCCCAGACCACCCGGGCACGGCTGCGGGGGGAGTTCATCGCCGCGGCCCAGGCCAAGCGCCGTGACTTCACGGTGGACTGGGTGCACCTCAAGCTCAACGACCAGGCCCAGCGGACCGTCCTGTGCAAGGACCCCTTCAAGGCAGTCGACGAGCGGGTGGAGCGGCTCATCGAGTCGATGTAGCGGCCGGGCGGCCGTATCGGCGGGGGCGGCCATACCGGGCGGCCGTATCGGCGGGGGCGGCCATACCGCTGCGGCAGCATCCACGCGGGGGCGGGGGCTGGTCGGGATTGCCGCGTGAGCCAACTACGATGCGGCGGGTGCCCAGACGAATCACCTCGACCGCCCGCGCCCTCGCCCTGAGCGGCGCCGCCCTCGTCCTGCTCGCCGGCTGCTGGACCGCGTCCGCCTCCGACTCCGGTGCGGCCGCAGAGCCTGCCCAGCCGCAGGCGTCGAGCGCGGCCAGTGCCCCCGAGCCCGCCTGCCCGGCGGGCACGGCTGACGCCGACAGCTACGAGTGCGTCGGGGTGACCGTGGCCGGCGCCAAGGATGCAGCGCCGACCATCGAGCTGGCCCAGGACTTCGGCCCCGCCTCGCAGCTGCAGATGGCCGACGTGTACCAGGGCGGCGGCGCCGGGGTGCAGCCCGGGGACACCCTCACCGTGAACTACGTCGGGGTCGGCCAGTCCACGGGGCAGGTGTTCGACTCCTCGTGGGAGCGGGGCCAGCCCGCCACCTTCCCGCTCGACAACGTCATCCCGGGCTGGCAGCAGGGCATGGTCGGGATGCAGCCCGGTGGCCGTCGCCTGCTCGTCATCCCCGGCGACCTCGCCTACGGCGCCAACGGCACCCCCGACGGGGCCATCAAGCCCGACGAGACGCTCGTGTTCGTCGTCGACCTGATCAGTGCCCAACCCGCAGGCTGAGCTCGGCCCGCGCGCTGCCGGCTTCGTTGGCGGCACGCCTGGCACCGCACCGCACCGCGCGGACCCGAGCGGACCGGTATCCACCAGCGAGAGGAGCTCCCCATGGAGCTGAGCAAGCCCGAGATCGACTTCCCCACCGCGCCCGCCCCGACGGAACTGGTGATCCGTGACATCGTCGTGGGCGAGGGCGCCGAGGCCGTGGCTGGGGCCACGGTGCTGGTCCACTACCTCGGCGTCGACTTCGAGTCCGGGGAGCAGTTCGACGCATCGTGGGACCGCGGTGAGCCGATCCAGTTCCCGCTGGCCGGCCTGATCCAGGGCTGGCAGGACGGCATCCCCGGCATGCGGGTGGGTGGCCGGCGCGAGCTGGTGATCCCGCCCCGCATGGCCTACGGCGAGAACGGCCGGCACCGGCTGGCCGGCAAGACGCTGATCTTCGTGATCGACCTGCTCGCCGTGCGCTGATGGCCCCAGGGGGAGCTCCCGCGGACGCACCGCAGCCCTACACGAAGGCCGAGCGCCTGCTCAACCTGCTCATGGCACTGCGCGGCACCCAGGTGGGGCTCGACCGGGGGCAGCTGCGCGCCATGGTGCGGGGGTACGACCCCGACGCCTCCGAGGAGGCGTTCGTGCGGATGTTCGAGCGCGACAAGGACGAGCTGCGCGCCATGGGGGTGCCCGTCGTCACCCTCACCGACGCGGCCGGTTCCGTGACGGGCTACCGGATCGAGGGGGACTGGTCGCTGCCGCCGCTGGACCTCGACCGTGCCGAGCTGGCGATGCTGGGCCTGGCCGCGCGGATCTGGCAGCGCGCCGAGCTCGCCCCGGCGGCCCTGCACGCGCTGCGCAAGGTCGAGGCGCAGCTGGGCATGGCCTCGGACCCCGAGCTGCCCGCCCCGATCGCCGGGCTCTCGGCGGACTCGCCGGCCCTGACCGCCCTGATCACGGCCTGCAGCACCCGGACGCCAGTGGCGTTCGCCTATCGCAAGGCCCCCGAGGCGCCCGCCGAGCAGCGCGCCGTCGAGCCGTGGGGCGTGGTCTGGTGGCGGGGTCACTGGTACCTGGTGGGCAACGACACCGACCGCGGCGAGGTCCGCATCTTCCGCGCCTCGCGCATCGAGGGCAGCGTCCGCGCCATGCCTGAGGGCCAGGGCTACGCGGTGCCAGCCGACTTCGATGCCCGCGCCGCGATCGGACGGTTCACCGCAGCCGATCGCCAGCTGCTCACCGTGGCCGTGCTGCCCGGCAGCGGCGCCAGCCTGCGTCGCAGCGGCAGCGAGCGCGGGCGTGCCGACGACGGGTGGGACGTCCTGGAGCTGCCCGCGGACGACCTGCGCTCGGGGGTCGCGGGGGTCCTCGCGCTGGCGCCGTCGGCTCGGGTCGTGGGCCCAGAGGAGGCAGTGGTCGAGGCCTCCCGCCAGCTCGACTCCATCCTGGCGGCACACGCCTCGCCGACGCCCCCCGCAGGCCGGATGCTGCCGACCCCGGGCGCCCGCACGCCGGGCACCGTGCAGTTCTCGAGGCTGCTCGCGCTGGTGCCCTGGCTCGCGGCCAACAGCGGGGTGACCGTGGCCGAGGCCGCAGCCCACTTCGGCATCAGTGAGGAGCAGCTGCGCGCCGACCTGGCCTCGGTGATCACCTCCGGCGCCGACGACTGGACCCTGTTCGACATCCAGTACTGGGAGGACGGCGGGGTCATCGAGGTGATCGACGCCCTGGACCTCGACGAGCCCCTCACGCTGACCCCCGACGAGGGCCTGGCGCTGCTGGTGGCCCTGCACGCACTGGCCGCTGTCCCGGGCGGCCACGACCGGGCGGTCCTCGACTCGGTCACCGCGAAGGTGACCGTCGCGCTGGGCTCCTCCGCGCCCGCACCGCGGTCGGTGGCGGTTCGCGTGGACCTGCCCGAGGACCTCGTCGCCACCGTCGATGCGGCCCTGGCACGTGGCCGCGCGCTGGAGCTGACGTACCTCGGCGCGGTCCGTGACCAGGTGACCGAACGGGTGGTCGACCCGATCGACCTCGTGGTGGTCGACGGCTTCGGCTATCTGCGCGCCCACTGCCGGACGGCCGAAGGGCTGCGGCTGTTCCGCCTCGACCGGATGCTCGACCTGCGGCTCAGCGCGGACGCCGCACGACCCGTGGCCGCCGCGCCAGCGTCGGTCGAGCCGATGGCCGTGGCGCTGTCAGCGACGGGCCGCCGCGTGGTGGTCGACCTGCCGCCAGGATCCCCGGTGCTGGACCGCCATCCGATCACCAGGCGATGGACCCTGCCGGAGGGCTGGATCCGCGCAGAGCTGCCAGTGGGGGACTACGCCTGGGCGCGGCGCCTGGTGCTCGGAGCCGCCGGTCAGGTCGTGCTGCGCGAACCGGACTGGCTCGCCGAGCAGGTGCTCGAGGCCGCCTTGGCCGCGCGGCACCAGCTGGGCTGATCCGGTGCCGCGGCGAATGCCCGCCGCACAGCCGCGGCACCGGCTCCGTCAGTTCGTCTCGTGCCCGGAGAAGTTGATGACGCACCCGCTGCCGGAGTGATCCTCGTAGTGGTAGGTGAACTGGCCATCCTCGAGCGTGAAGAGCAGGGTGCGGTCACGTTGCGGCAAGTTCCACATCGCACTGTCTGCGTACAGCGTGAACGAGTCATCGGTGGCGCTTCGCAGCTGCGAACGCATGTGCTGCCAGGTGAGCACATGGGGATTCGGATTCGGGTTGTCGAAGGACCGGCTGTTGAAGGTGACGTAGCCGACGTCGCCGCCAGGGTCAGGGATCTGCACGTTCCAGACGCCGATGAACGTCGGGATGGCGGACATCTGGCAGGTGCCCGCAACGATGTCCAGACCATCGAAGACCCCGTGGAAGGTCAGAGCAGGATCGCTGGCCGCGCCCGTGAGAGCCCCCAGCAGGAGGGGCGCGGTGGCGATGGCCGCCAGCCCCCGTCGCGTTGTCATGACAGGCACCTCCGTCCGTGACGGGGGCGGTCCCCGTCGCCTTCGGCGTACACCGACCCCAGGATCAGTGGCAGGGCCGAACGTCCCGCAGGGACCCGCCGCATGGCCAGCCGATGGTCGCGCGTGGCACCGCTCGTCGACGATCTTGGACCGAATACCTCGGAGTAGTTGCATCACCACGCTGAGCAGTCACATGATGCGCTCGCGTACGGTTGGGGGTCCTCAAGTCTGGCTCGCCCCCCTCCGATGCGTCTGGCAGCCGGGAAGCCCGGCGCGAGGTTGCTGGAGGTGGGCGATGACCACGATCAAGGCGACATGCCCCACGTGTGGGGACGTCGATCTGACGCCCTCCGACGTCACGGTGACCGTGGCCCGAGCCCTCGGCTGGTCCACCTACACGTTCCGGTGCGCCGGCTGCGCGGATGCGGTCTGCAAGCCTGCCGACGACGAGGTCGTGCAGCTGCTCACCGGTGCGGGCGTGCGCGTGGAGCGCCTCGACATCCCGGTCGAGTTCCTCGAGAGTCGCGTGCTGGCGCGCACCGCTGGGCCCATGACCCGTGACGACCTGCTCGACTTCGCCCTCTGGCTGCAGGACTCCGACGACGTGATCGCGGCCCTGCTCGCGGAGTGACGCCGGGCCCGGCCGCTCGTCGATTGGGCGATGGGGTGGCCCGGTCGTACCCTCTTCCCAGCCCGTCCCCACGGCTCGGAACTGGAGGATCACCCCCATGCCCAACCTTCGTGGCTCCGAGTGGTTGATCATCATCCTGCTGGTGGTCCTGCTCTTCGGCGCGAAGCGCCTGCCTGACGCCGCGCGCAGCGTGGGCCGCTCGTTGCGGATCTTCAAGGCCGAGACCAAGGGCCTCGTCGCCGACGGCGACAGCGACGAGGCACAGGCTGCCCCGACCCAGGCCGTCACCGCCCCCGCCGCGACCGCGGCGGCCCCGCCAGCGGTCGCCCCGCCAGCCCCCGCTGCCCAACCCGTGGCGCAGCCGGTCGTTCAGCCCGTGCCTCAGCCCGTCGTTCAGCCGGTGGCGCAGCCGGTCGCGCACCCCGTCGCCCCGCCCCCCGAGGCGGCCGCCCCCGCGCTGCAGCCCGAGCCCGGCGACCTGGGCGGCGCCCTGCAGCCTGAGCCTCCGCAGCAGCCGACCCAGGCGTGAGCGCGCCGGCGGTGCCGCGTCGCCCCCGGGACGCCGCCGGCAACCCCGAGGCGGCGATGCCGCTCGCCGAGCACCTGCGCGAGCTGCGCTCGCGGCTGGT
>DASVBK010000170.1:0-7345 GCA_036375875.1 Candidatus Nanopelagicales bacterium | reverse complement strand
GCGCCGCTGCGCCATCCCGAGCTGCGGGCCCGCTACGGCGCCACGTTGCGCGGCGGGCTGCTGCTCTACGGCCCGCCCGGGTGCGGCAAGACCCACCTTGCCCGTGCCGTCGCGGGCGAGCTGGGCGCCCGGTTCATCGCCGTCTCGCTGGCCGACGTGCTGGGTCGCTGGGTCGGCCAGAGCGAGGGCAACGTGGCCGAGCTGTTCGGCTACGCCCGTCGCCGCGCACCGGTCGTGGTGTTCCTCGACGAGGTCGATGCGCTGGGCCGCTCGCGCGCCGCGCTGGGTCGCTCCGGGGTGGTGCTGCGGGGCGTCGTGAACCAGCTGCTCGCGGAGTTCGACGGCATCGCCAGCCGCAACGACGGGGTCTACGTGCTCGGTGCCACGAACGCCCCCTGGGACGTCGACCTGGCGCTGCGCCGCCCCGGTCGGTTCGATCGCACCCTCTTCGTCGCGCCGCCGGACGAGCCGGCGCGGGCCACCATCCTGCGCACCCACCTCGCCGATCTGCCGCTGGTCCCCGACGTGGACGTGGCCGACCTCGCGCGCCGGACGACGGGCTTCTCCGGCGCGGATCTCGCGCTCGCCTGCCGCACTGCCGCCCAGACCGCCCTGCTCGAGGCGTCGCGGCAGCCAGGGATCGAACGGCCCATCACGCAGGGCGACCTCCTCGCCGCGGTCGGCGACCTGCGGCCCTCGACCGCTCGCTGGTTCGAGGCGGCGCGCAACGTCGTGCTGTTCGCCGACCCCGATGGGGAGTACGCCCCGCTGGCCGCGCACCTGCGCGCCGCAGGGCTGCTGTGAGGACCACGGCCCAGCAGGTGGCTGGGCGGGCGCACCGACGCCGGCGCCGCGACGCATGAGCGGCCCGTCCGCGGGCGGCGACGAGGGGCCCGACGACCGGCCGGCCTGGCTCGATGCGCCGGCGCACCGGCCGGAACCGCGGGAGCTGGCCGAGGCGCTCGTCGCCGCGCAGCGCTGGGACGCCGCGCTGGCGGCCCTCGGCCCCGAGCTGGCGCAGCGGCCGGATGACGCGCAGCTGCGCGCGCTGCTCGTGCGGGCCCTGCGCGCGACCGGGCGCCGGCAGGAGGCGCTGGACGCAGCGCAGCAGCTGCTCGCCCGGGATCCCCACGACCCGTACGCCCTGCGCCTGGGCACCCTGGTGCTGCTCGACGTCGGCTGGGTGGATGAGGCGATCGGCCTGGCCACGCGGGCCGTGGCGAGCGACGCCCACAACCCGGCCAACCACCTGGCGCTGTCCCGGGCGTGGGCCGCGTCCGGGCGACCCGGCGCCGTCGAGCACCAGCTGGCTGCCGCACGGGAGGCACTGCGGCTCGACCCGCAGAGCATCGACGCCCAGCTGCAGATCGGCACGGCCCTGGCCCGGGCCGGCGACCTCCCGGGCGCGCGCGACGCGTATCGAGCGGCGCTGAGCCTGGACCCGGGCAACAGCGCCGCGCTGAACAACCTCGCTGTGCTCGACCTGCGCTCAGGTGCGCACGGCGCTGCGGCTCGCCACCTGGCCGCGGCGCTGGCCGCCGACCCGCAGGACCGGGTCGCGCGGCGCAACCTCGATGCCACCGCGGTGCGGGTGCTGGGCCGAGCGGGCTGGTGGCTCGTGCTCACCCCGCTGCCCGCCCTGCTCGCCGCGGCGCTCGGCTGGGACCTCGTCGCCCGCGCCGCGGCCGCGGCGGCCCTGCTCGGCACCCCCGGCCTGCTGCTGTGGTGGTGGCGTGCCCTGAGCACCGGCCAGCGCAGGCACCTGCGGTCGCTGCGCCGGCGGCTGCGCTGGCGCACCTGGGTGTGGCCCGCCATGGCGATGCTCGTCGGCCTGGTGGGGCTGGCAGCGCCCCTGCTCACCCCCGGGCAGGTCACGACGGCGACGGTGCGCGGCTACGCGTTGGTGGTGGTCGGGCTGTCGGTCGTGCGGCTGCTCGTGGCCAGCGCGCGCCCCACCTGGCGCGCCGAGCTGGCCGCCCGCTGGGCGCGCATCGGCGGCCGCTGAGCCTCCTCGCCGGCACGGCTCCAGGGGCGCGGCCCGCGGCGGCGGCACCAGCCGGCACGCCCGGCAGCGTGCGGGGCAATTCGCCGACCGTTCCCCGCTTCGCCGCGCCGCGGGCAGCCGCCGTGGCTACGCTGCCCGTCATGCGCCGCGCCAAGATCGTCTGCACCCTCGGGCCTGCCACCTCCTCGTACGAGCAGATCAAGCAGCTGATCGAGTCCGGCATGAACGTGGCGCGGCTCAACATGTCGCACGGCGAGCATGCCGTGCACGCCGAGTCCTACGCGAACGTGCGGCGCGCGGCGCGCGAGCTGGGCCGCGGGGTGGGCATCGTGGCCGACCTGCAGGGCCCCAAGATCCGCCTCGGCCGGTTCGCCGACGGCCCGGTGATGCTCGACAACGGCGCGGAGTTCACCATCACGACCGAGGACGTGCTCGGCGACGTGACCCAGTGCGGCACCACCCACAAGGGCCTGCCCGGCGACTGCCAGGCCGGCGACACGCTGCTCATCGACGACGGCAAGGTGAAGGTCGAGGTCATCCAGGTCGACGGCCCCCGCGTGGTCACCCGGGTGCTGGAGGGCGGCCCGGTCAGCAACAACAAGGGCATCAACCTGCCCGGGGCCAACGTGAGCGTGCCCGCCCTGTCGGAGAAGGACAAGGACGACCTGCGCTGGGCGCTGCGCATCGGCGTCGACATGGTGTTCCTGTCGTTCGTGCGCAACGGGGCCGACGTCGACGACGTGCACGCGATCATGGACGAGATGGGCCGGCGCATCCCCGTGCTGGCCAAGGTCGAGAAGCCGCAGGCGGTCGAGAACCTGGCGGACATCGTCGCGGCCTTCGACGGGGTCATGGTGGCCCGCGGCGACCTGGGCGTCGAGCTCCCGCTGCAGGAGGTGCCGATCGTCCAGAAGCGGGCCATCCAGATGTGCCGCGAGGCCAACAAGCCGGTGATCGTGGCCACGCAGATGCTCGAGTCCATGATGGAGAACACCCGGCCGACCCGTGCCGAGGCCTCGGACGTGGCGAACGCGGTGCTCGACGGCGCGGACGCGGTGATGCTCTCCGGCGAGACCAGCGTCGGCAAGCACCCGAACATCGTGGTGCAGACGATGGCCAGCATCGTGCAGTACGCAGAGGAGAACGGCCTCGAGCGCATGCCGAAGCTGCCGAAGAAGAAGTACCTGACCATCGGCGAGGCAGTGACCAAGTCGGCCGTGGACCTGGCGCGCCGTACCGACGCGAGCTTCATCGCCTCCTTCACCGAGACCGGCCGGACGGCCCGGGAGGTGGCCTCCAGCCGACCGAAGAACCGCATGCTCGCGTTCACCCCGAGTGCCGCGGTGCAGCAGCGGCTGTCGGTGGTGTGGGGCGTGGATGCCTTCCTGGTGCCGCCGGCCATGCACACCGACCAGATGGTCGAGCAGATCGACGCCGAGCTGCTGGCCAGCGGGCTGGGCAAGGCGGGCGAGCTGGTGATCATCATCGCGGGCGTGCCGCCCGGCGTGTCGGGCACCACGAATGGCCTTCGCGTGCACACGGTGGGTGCTGGCTCGGTGGAGCGCGCGCTGCCCAGCTGACCCGCCGGACCCTCCCGGGTTGCTTCCCGGTGGTCACGCTCCGTAGCGTGTGCGCGACAGCTCAGGAGGGCCGGATGTCGAACGACTACGCGAAGGCCCTCGGTGCCAAGTTGCGGCAGGTCCGCAACCAGCAGGGGTTGAGCCTGCAGGGTGTCGAGGCCAAGTCGGGGGGCGTGTGGAAGGCCGTCGTCGTCGGCTCCTACGAGCGGGGGGACCGCGCGGTCACCGTGCAGCGGCTGGCTGAGCTGGCCGAGTTCTACGGGGTGCCGATGACCGAGCTGCTGCCCGAGCCGGCCAGTCCGGCCCTCGTCGAGCCGCCGCCCCGCCTCATCATCGACCTCGAGCAGCTGGGCAAGGTGCCCGCGGAGAAGTCGGGGCCGCTCGCACGCTACGTGGCCGCGATCCAGGCCCAGCGCGGCGACTACAACGGCCGAGTGCTGTCGATCCGCCAGGACGACCTGCGGACCCTGGCCGTGATCTACGACGAGGCACCCGGTCCGTTGGCCGAGCAGCTCATCGCGTGGGGCGTGCTCAACCCCGAGGCCCGCCGCTCCGTCGACTGACGCCGGCCCGGGCGGCCGGGGCCGCGCCCGGCCCGCGCTGCCGGCGCCGCGCCACCCGTGGTGTCGCCTCGCAGGCAGCGCCGGGGCGCCGGGTAGGATCGCCGGCGACAACGTGCCCTCCTTTAACGACCGTCCCGTGAGGCGGGGAAGGAGCGCTGGGTGGCAACCCGCGTGCTCGACGAGAACGACATCGCCCGTGCCCTGTCCCGCATCGCCCACGAGATCCTCGAGCGCGAGAAGGGCGCCGACCAGGTGGTGCTCATGGGCATCCCCACCCGCGGCGTCCCGCTGGCCCGGCGGATCGCCGAGCGGATCGCCTCGATCGAGCCGGGCGCCCAGGTCCCGGTGGGGTCGCTGGACATCACGATGTTCCGCGACGACCTGCGGATGAAGCCGGCCCGGGCGCTGGAGCCCACGGTCGTGCCGCCCGAGGGCATCGACGGGCGCACCGTGGTGCTCGTCGACGACGTGCTGTTCAGCGGCCGCTCGATCCGGGCCGCGCTGGACGCCCTGGCCGAGCTCGGCCGGCCCCGTGCCGTGCGCCTGGCGGTGCTCGTCGACCGCGGCCATCGCGAGCTGCCGATCCGCGCCGACCACGTCGGCAAGAACGTGCCGACCTCGCTGCGCGAGCAGGTGCGGGTGCGCGTCGCGGAGCTCGACGGCGTCGACGAGGTCGTCATCGGGGCCGACGCGTGAACCGCCACCTGCTCTCCGCCGCGGACCTGACCCACGACGACGCGGTCCACGTGCTCGACACCGCGCGCGAGCTGGCCGCGGTGACCGGTCGCACCGTGAAGAAGCTGCCCACCCTGCGCGGGCGCACGGTGGTGAACCTGTTCTTCGAGGACTCCACGCGCACCAGGATCTCGTTCGAGGCCGCGGCGAAGCGGCTGAGCGCCGACGTCATCAACTTCTCCGCCAAGGGCTCGAGCGTGAGCAAGGGCGAGAGCCTCAAGGACACGGCGATGACGCTGCAGGCGATGGGTGCCGACGGCGTGGTGATCCGCCACAGTGCCAGCGGCGCGCCGCATCGGCTGGCGACGGCCGGCTGGATCGACGCCGCGGTGGTGAACGCCGGCGACGGCACGCACGAGCACCCCACCCAGGCGCTGCTCGACGCCTACACCATGCGCGAGCACCTGGCATCGGGCAGCGGCGACCTGGCCGGGCTGCGCGTCACGATCGTCGGCGACGTCCTGCACTCACGGGTGGCCCGCTCGAACGTCCTGCTGCTGCACACGCTGGGGGCAGAGGTCACGCTGGTGGCCCCGCCCACGCTGCTGCCGGTGGGCGTGACGCAGTGGCCCTGCGCGATCTCGTACGACCTCGACGCCCCCCTGGCAGGCAGCGACGCCCTGATGATGCTGCGCGTCCAGCGCGAGCGGATGGACGCGGCCTTCTTCCCCAGTGAGCGCGAGTACGCCCGCCGCTACGGACTGGACGCCCGACGGGCCGCCCTGCTGCCCGAGCACGCCATCGTCATGCACCCGGGGCCGATGAACCGCGGCATGGAGATCACCGCCGAGGTGGCCGACGGCCCCCGCTCGGTGATCGTCGAGCAGGTCACCAACGGCGTGAGCATCCGGATGGCCGTCCTGTACCTGCTGCTCGGAGGGGCGGACCTCGCATGACCGACACGACCACCTACCTGCTCACCGACGTCCGCCCGCTCGGCGGCGATCCGGTGGACCTGCGCCTCGCCGACGGGCACATCGCCGCGATCGGGGCGCCCGGCTCGCTGGCCGCCGAGGCGCCGGGCGAGACCGTCGTGCCGGGCGGTGGCGGCGTGCTGCTGCCCGGCCTCGTCGACCTGCACACCCACCTGCGCGAGCCCGGCCGGGAGGACGCCGAGACCGTCGCCACCGGCTCGGCGGCCGCCGCACTCGGCGGCTTCACCGCGGTGCACGCCATGGCGAACACCGACCCGGTGGCCGACACTGCCGGCGTCGTCGAGCAGGTGTGGCACCTGGGCAAGCGCACGGGGTTGGTCGACGTGTTCCCGGTGGGGGCGGTCACCGTGGGCCTCAAGGGTGAGCGCCTGGCCGAGCTCGGCGCGATGGCCGACTCCGACGCCCGGGTGCGGATCTTCTCCGATGACGGGCGCTGCGTCTGGGATGCGGTGCTCATGCGTCGGGCCCTGGAGTACGTCAAGGCGTTCGACGGCGTCATCGCCCAGCACGCGCAGGAGCCGCGGCTGACCGCCGACGCGCAGATGAACGAGGGCGAGCTCTCCGGTCGCCTCGGCCTGCGCGGCTGGCCCGCCGTCGCCGAGGAGGCGATCATCGCCCGGGACGTGCTGCTGGCCGAGCACGTCGGCTCGCGGCTGCACGTCTGCCACGTGTCCACGGCCGGCTCGGTCGAGATCATCCGCTGGGCCAAGTCGCGCGGTATCGACGTCACGGCCGAGGCCACCCCGCACCACCTGCTGCTCACCGAGGACCTCGCGGCCACCTACGACCCGGTCTTCAAGGTGAACCCACCGCTGCGCCGGGCCGCCGACGTCGAGGCAGTCCGCGCCGCCCTGGCCGACGGCACCATCGACATCGTCGCCACCGACCACGCCCCGCACCCCACGGAGGACAAGGAGTGCGAGTGGGCCGTCGCCGCGTTCGGCATGCTCGGCCTCGAGCAGGCGCTCGCGGTGGTCATCGAGACGATGGTCCGCCCGGGGCTGCTGGACTGGGCTGGCGTCGCCGAACGGATGGCCGCGGCACCGGCGCGGATCGGGCGACGTGCGGGGCACGGCACGCCGATCGAGGTCGGCCAGCCGGCCAACCTCGTGCTCGTGGACCCCGACGCCCGTCGCCCCGTCGACGCCGCGGCCTCAGCCTCGCGCAGCCGCAACAACCCGTACGCGGGCCGTGACCTGCCCGCCCCCGTGATGGCGACCTTCCTGCGCGGCCGTCCGACCGTGCTCGACGGCGTGCTGGTGGGCGGCGCATGAGCACGGCACTGGTGCTGGCCGCCGACTCCGCGCCGGTGACCCAGTGGGGCCCTCGCCTGCTGCTCACCCTGGCCACGCTCGCGCTCATCGGCCTGGGGGCCTGGGGCATGTGGGTCGGCTGGCGGCGGCGGGAGGCCCGGCAGGCCGACGTCGCCGCGCCCCCGGCGCCGCCGGCGGACCTGGCGGTGGACGCAGACGCGGCCGTGCCGGGCCTGTACGTCGCCACCACGACGGCCGATGACCTGCTGGACCG
>DASVBK010000168.1:0-5513 GCA_036375875.1 Candidatus Nanopelagicales bacterium | reverse complement strand
GGGTCCCGCCGGCAGGTCGCCGCCACCCCGTCCGGGGGGTCGCACGGCTCTACGTGCGCCTCCTGCGGCGCAGCACGCTGGTGCTCGTGGCGGTCCTGGCCGCCTACTGCGCCCTCGAGATCGCCAGCTACCGCTCGGCGTACCCCAACGGGGTCTCGCCCCTGCAGTTCGCGGTGTTCGAGGACAACCCGGCCGTGCGGATGATCAACGGCGCACCGGACGGCCTGGGGACCGCGGCCGGGTTCGCGCTGTGGGACGCGGGCTGGATCTGGCAGCTGGGGCTGGCGGTGTGGGCGATCCTGATCGTCACCAGGTTGCTGCGCGGCGACGAGGACCTGGACCGCCTCGACCTGGTGCTCGCCGGGCCGGTGCGGGCCACCCACCTGACCGCGGTGGCCCTCGCCGTCGTCGCCACCAGCGGCCTGCTGGTGGGCCTGACCGTCGCCGTCACCATGGTGGCGATGGGCCAGGAGCTGGCCAGCTCGGTCCTGCTCGGGCTGGCGCTGGCCGGGGTCTGCGCCACGTTCGCAGGGGTGGCGGCACTGGCCAGCCAGCTGGTCGAGGTGCGCCGCCGTGCCGCGGGCCTCGCGGCCGGGATCCTCGGCCTGGCCTGGATCCTGCGCATGGTCGGTGACAGCACCGACCCACGGGCGTGGGTCCGCTGGTTGACCCCCCTCGGCTGGACCGCCCAGGCGCACCTCTACGCCGACCCCGATCCGTGGGCGCTGCTCCCCCTGCTGCTGGCCCCGGTGGCGCTGGCCGCAGCGGCCCTCGTCCTGCGGGCGCGCCGCGACACCGGGTCGGCGCTGCTGGTCTCGGAATCCGGCAGGCCGCCTCGGCTGCGACTGCTCGGCAGCCCCCTGGCCTACGCCTGGCGCAGCAACCAGGGCGTGCTGCTGGCCTGGGTGCTCGGCCTCGGCATCTATGCCGCGGCCATGGGGGCGATCCTGGCGAACATGATCGACTGGCTGGCCGGCGACGAGGGCTACCAGCAGATCCTGGCCTCCATGGGGATGGACCAGGGCATCACGATGCAGGGGTTCCTCGCGCTGCTGGCCCTCATGTACGGCCTGGCCACCGCCCTGCAGGTCGCCTGGCGCCTGGGTGCTGCCCGCACCGAGGAGGAGACCGGCCGACTCGAGGCAGTGCTGGCGCGGCCGGTGACGCGGTGGCGCTGGCTCGGCGGCCACGCGGCCCTGACGCTGCTGGGCGGGGTGCTGCTCCTCGTGGTCGGCGGCACGGCGCTGTGGCTCGGGGCCGTCATCGTCGACGCCGGGGCCGACCTCACCTGGTGGCAGGCGCTGCGCGGCACGATGAACCTGCTGCCGGTCGTCGTGCTGGTGCTCGGGATCGCGATCGGCGCGTTCGGCCTGCTCCCCCGGTTCACCGTCATGCTGCCCGTGGCGGTGGCGCTCACCGGCTTCGTGCTGTCCCTGCTCGGGCCCGCGCTGCACTGGCCGCAAGGAGTGCTGGACCTGTCGCCGTTCACGCACCTCGCCCAGGTGCCCGCGGAACCCTGGGCAACCACGCCCGGGGTGCTGATGACCGGCCTCGGGCTGGTGCTCGCGGCGGTGGGGATGCTCGCGTTCCAGCGTAGGGACGTCAGCGCTGGGTGACCGGCCGGGCCGGTGACGAGGTTCGGATGGTGCAGGTCGGGGCCCTGTGACCAGCCCGCCGCCGGGCTGCCCGTCGCCGCCCCTGACCGGTCCCCGCGCACCCTCCTTCGCGGACGGGACAAGGGGAGTCACCAGGCGCTGGGATCCCGGCGCTCGTGCCCACGCCTCGGCGGCACCTTGTCGCCGCAGCGCGAGCGTGCTGGGATCGCCCGATGCAGCATGCGACGTCCGACGACGGCACCCGGATCGCGTTCGAGCAGGTCGGCGAGGGCCCACCGGTCGTCATCGTCGGCGGGGCGTTCTCAACTGCGGGGGCGGGCGCCCCGCTCGCCGCGGCCCTCGCGGCGGCGGGGCTGCGCGGCGTCACGATGGATCGCCGTGCGCGCGGCGGCAGCGGCGACACGGCGCCCTACCACCCTGCGCGGGAGGTCGCTGACCTCGCCGCGGTCATCGACGCGGTCGGCGGTGGGGCCGCGGTGATCGGGCACTCGTCGGGCGCCGTGCTGGCGCTGCTCGCCGCTGGCTCGGGCGTGCCGATGCAGCACGTGTTCCTCTCCGAGCCGCCGTTCCACTTCGGGGAGGGCGAGCCGCCGCCGGACCTGCCCGATCGCCTGCAGGCACTCGTCGACGCCGGCCACCCGGACCAGGCCGTGGTCCTCTTCCAACGGGAGGCAGTGGGCCTGGCCGACCCCGTCATCGAGCAGATCCGGTCGAGCCCCATGTTCGCCGCCCTGGTGCCGCTGGCCCAGTCGACGGTCTACGACGCGGTGCTCACGCGCGCCGTCTCGACCCCCACCCCAGCGATGCTCGGTGTCACCCCGGTGACGATCCTGCGTGGGGAGCCCACCTTTCCGCTGCTGGTGGCGTCCACCGACCGACTGGCCGCACTGATGCCCCAGGCGGACCTGGTCATCGTGCCCGAATCGCACGACCACAGCGTGGATCCGGTGGGTACCGCGCGTGAGATCCGCGCTCGACTCACGGCGCCGGGGGTCAGCCCCTCGGCCTGAGGCCCTAGGCTCCGGCGGGACCAGCCCTGCTCCGACGTGCTCCGCGCGTCGGCCCCGGAGCCGGCCGACGGGGGCGGCGCGGGGCTGCGCCTGCGGATCGGCCTCGCGCGGTGGCGGCCCGCACCAACCGGTGCCACCCTCGACGCGTGAGCGCGCCCACCTGGAACCCCGCCCCCGAGCTGGACCCCGAGCTCGCCACGCTCGCCGCACACCTCACCGCCATCGCCGAGCGGGGTCAGCCCGCCTACGCCGCCGAGGCCGCCCGGCTGCGCGCCGCCGTCGTGGCCGCGCCCACCGACGCCACGGCCCGCGACGCTGCAGCCGCCCTGGTGGATGCCGTCCTGCACGACCCGTACCTCACCCGCTTCCCCGTCCCGCGGCCGGTCGCTGGGCACTGAGCGCGAGGTCTCCTCCGCGGCACAGCAGACGACTCAGATCTCGCCGGCGCCGGGTGCTCGCAGGGCGTGGCTGCTGCTCAGCAGGTCCTCGCACGTGAGCACGGGCCCGGCCCCATCCGTCACGGTGATGCGCCCGCTGCGGGCAAGGAGGTCGGCTTCCAGCACCGCCGAGGCGCCCTCGTTCGTCCACCGCAGGACGAGGTTGGACCCCTGCCCGCTGGCCTGGAAGCTACCCCCGAACGCGGGGTGCGTGTTGCGCATGCGGATCAGGTCCAGCAGCGCACCGACCACGGGCCGGGCAAGATCGCTGTCGATCTCCTCGCGCGTGTAGCGGTGCCGATTGATGTCGCGGCCAACTCCCGAGCGCGCCAGGAGCTCCATGTCGTTGCTCCCCGCCAGCAGGCCCACGTAGTAGACCTGCGGGATGCCCGGGGTGAACAGCTGGACCGCCCGGGCCAGGAGGTAGGCCCGGTCGTCTCGTCCGAGCGCGTCGTAGTAGGTGCAATTGACCTGGTAGACGTCCACGTTCGAGGCCGCCCACCCGCTCGCCTTGCGGGACTGATCCCCCGCATGGGCATGGATGCCCTCGACGAGGGCGTCGACGTCCGCGGGGCTCAGCAGGCCCGGGCGCCGCTCGCCCATCTGGTCGGCCCCGACGTCGATGACGCCGATGCCGTCGTGGGTGTCGAGCACGGTCACCGCATTCGTGGGGCGCACGTCGAGCCACCGGAGCAGGGCGTCGGACCGGCCCGTGTACAGCGCGTGCAGCAGCAGCGGCGGGAGCGCGAAGTCGTAGACGCGGTCGACCCGTGCCCCGATCGCGACCTGCCGCTCGAAGTGGGCGTGGATCTCCACGAGCACCGCCATGCCCAGGGCCCGCGCCTTCGCGGTCAGCCGGTCGATGAACGCGAAGGTGTGGGGCGTCATGAAGCTCGACGTGCCGGCTCGCTTCACGGCGTACCCGGCCGCGTCCAGGCGGATCATCGACACGCCGCCGGCGGCCAGCGTCGCGAGGACCCGGTCGAGGTAGGCCTCGCCCGCGGGGTCGTCGACGTTGATGTCGATCTGCTGCGGCGTGAACGTCGTCCAGACCAGCCGCTTGTCGGAACCCAGGGTCATCGGCGTGAAGGGCAGGCCCGGGCGCGGCCGATAGATACCCACGAGCTCCTGCTCGTCGGCGCCGGCGGGGTACACGTCGGACATCGTCAGGAACAGGCCCATGTGCGGCGAGGCGGCTCCCCGGGCGACCACGTCGCGGAACTCCGGGGAGTCCGCTGAGACGTGGTTCACGATCATGTCGACCATGAGCCTGTAGTCCGCCCCGATCGCCCGAACGTCATCCCAGCTCCCGAGCCGGGGATCCACCTCGGTGTGGTCCACGGGGTCGAACCCGGCGTCGGCTCCGTCGAAGGGGGTGAAGAACGGCAGGATGTGGACGCCCTCGAAGACCCCCCACAGGGGACCGTCGAGGAGCTGCTTCAGCCCTCGCAGGGAGCCCCCGAACCGGTCGGCGTACGTGATGAGCTGCACGCCGTTGCGCGGCGCATCCTCGGGCATCGTGGCCTCCGTGGGTCCGCCGGCCGGATCGGCCTCAGGCGGGATGCTCGCAGCATAGGAGCGCCCCGCCAGCCCGGTCGACGCTGGGGCGCGTCACCGGCCGCCCCCTGCGCTGGAGCACCGTGGCCGGAACCCTGCGGTGCCCACAGGGGCCACGAAGTGAGCCGTTGGCCGCTACGGCGCCTGTGGCCGGAGCCGGACTCACGCTTCGGGGTCGTCGAGGGCCCGCGTGACGTGCGGATTGCCCAGTGCAAGGCATCGGGCCAGCTCCGACATCCGGCAGCTCGAGATGGGGATCATGCAGGTCGCCTGAGCGAGGTCGAACTGATGGGACCGTCCAGGTGGCGCAGAACGAGCACGGCGTGACTCGCAGGTCGGCCCACTGACCAGCAGTCAGCTAGCGTCCCGAACATGACAGACACCCCGGGGGAGTCCCCGAGAGCCACTCCGCCAAGGCCGGAGGTCCACGAGCTCGGACAAGTCATCGACGGCCAGCGCTGGAACGGCCACACCTGGGAGCCCGCCGGCGGCGAGGGCATCGCGAGTGCCACGGCGCCCAGCCCTGACGACAAGGCCGGGCCGCCCGAGGAGCGCCAGACCTGAGCCCCGCCCGCGCAGCATCCTCGTCGCGTGGACTGGCCTCGGCCCGTGACGCGGGTGGACCCCCGCGCGTGGCCGCATCAGGCGGATGCCGGCCGGAGGGCAACGCCCGAGGCAACGGTCGCATTGAAGCGGCTCAATGCGTGGAATCTGAGGTTCTGGCCCACGAGCGTTGCGGCCCACTTCGTGTCTCGTTCGCGTACCCTCGGGCCGGTGCTGCTCACGATCGAGCGTGTCGCGCTGCTGCGCCGGGTTGATCTGTTCGCAGCCACCCCGGACCGGGTGCTCGCCGGTGTCGCACGCGTGCTCGAGGAGGTCGAGGTTCCCGCGGG
>DASVBK010000078.1:0-10767 GCA_036375875.1 Candidatus Nanopelagicales bacterium | reverse complement strand
CGCGTACGCCAGGGCCTTGGCGCGACGCACCTCGGTGACGGCCATCTGCACCTGGCCGGCGGACACGAGCTCGTTGGCGAACTGGTCGGGGGTCATGCCGTAGCGCGGCGCCTGCTGCACCAGCCACGCCGAGAGCTCCTCCTGGGCCACGGACAGCTCGTGCGCCTCAGCGATCCGGTCGAGCAGGATCGCGCTCTTGATCCGGGCTCGTGCCTCGGTCTCGAACTCCGCGCGGTGCTCGTCGTCGCCGTGCCCGTCGTGGAAGTGCTCGTCGAGCTCACGGGCGATGAGCGACTCGGGCAGCGGGAAGTCCACCGAGTCCACGAGCGCGTCATGCAGCCGCTGGCGGGCCTGGACGCCCTGCTCGATCCGCTTCATCCGCGTCAAGCGGGTGCGGATGTCCTCGCGCAGCTCCTCCATCGTGTCGAACTCGCTGGCCAGCAGCGCGAAGTCGTCGTCGGCGGCCGGCAGCTCGCGCTCGCGCACGGTCTGCACCGTGACCGTCACGTCGATGTCCTTGCCCTCGTACTCGCCGGCCTCGGCCGGGAACGAGAAGCTGCGGACCTCCTCGGCACTCGCCCCGCGCACGGCCTCGTCGAAGCCGGGCAGTGGCTCCTCCTTGCCGCCCACCTCGAAGCTCAGCGCCGAGGCGTTGAGGTCGGCGACCTCCTCGCCCTCGCACGAGCCGGCGAGGTCCACCAGGACGATGTCGCCGTCGCGCGCCTCGCGCTCCACGTCGGTGAGCGTGGCGAACCGGGCACGCAGGGTGTCGACCTGCTCGGCGACCTCCTCGTCGCTGGGCTCAGCGCCGTCCACCTCGACGGTCATGCCGTCGAGGTCGGGCAGGTCGAACTCGGGCCGGACGTCGACCTCGACCGTGAAGGCCAGGTGCTCGCCGTCGTTGAGCTCCGTGACGTCGAACTCCGGGGTGCCCATCGGCTTGAGCTCATGCTCCTTGACCGCGGCGTCGAACGCGGAGGGCACCGCCTCGTTGACGGCCTCCTCGAGCACGAGCGCGCGCCCGAACCGCTGGTCGATGATGCGCGACGGGACCTTGCCCTTGCGGAAGCCCGGCACGGTGACCTGCGCGGCGATGCGCTTGTACGCGGCGTCCAGGTGCGGGGTCAGCTCCTCGAACGGCAGGTCGACGGTCAGCTTGACGCGGGTGGGCGAGAGGGTCTCGACGTCGCTCTTCACGGCGGCGCACTCCTACGGGTTCGTTGGATGGACTGGCTGCGGTCGGGGCGGGGAGATTCGAACTCCCGATCTCCTGCCCCCAAAGCAGGCGCGCTAGCCACTGCGCTACGCCCCGTGGCTGGACGGGAAGTCTAGTCCACACGCACGGCCCGCCCCGCCGTGCTGGTGGGCGCCCGTGCGGGCGACGCCCCGGCTGGAAGCCGGCGAACTGGGGCACCTCCTGTGCAACCAGCACGCGCCGGTCGGTGGGCCCCTACCCTGAGGGGCATGCCCGGTGACGAGGAGCAGCGCGCGTCGCTGCTGCTCGCTGCGGCGACCGTCATGCGCCGCGAGGGGATCGCCGCAGCCACCCTCGCGCGGGCCGCCAAGGAGGCTGGGTTGCGCGACCGCACCGCCCGCAAGCTGTATGCCGACGACGACGCCCTGCGCCGCGCGGTGATGGCAGAGCGGCCGGGCTCGGAGGTGGCGACCTTCATCGCCGACGCTGCCCAGCAGCCGGACAGGCTGCCGCCGCTCGCGGTGCTCGTCGAGGCGGCGCACCGGCTCTACGCCGCGCCCCAGCAGAGCTGGTCCGGCGAGGACCTGGAGGCCCTGGTGCGCGCCCGCGCGGCCCCCGAGCTGCGCGACCTCGCCCAGGAGCGGATCGCCGAGCGCACCCGCAACGCCGCCGCCGTGGTGGCACAGTCCGCCGCCGACGGCGCCCTGGACCCGGCGGTCAGCGAGGCAGCCCTCACCCACTTCACGATGGCGCTCTCCGCCGGGCTGGCCCTCATGGACCCCGTGGCGACCGTGCGTCCGAGCACTGGGCAGTGGGATGCCCTCATCGCCCGGATCGGCCTGGCGCTGGCCCCGGCACGCCTGGGCGAGGGCCAGGAGTACGAGGTCGCCGCGCCGTGGCGGCTGCGCGTCGACATCCCCGACCGGCCCGGCGCCCTGTCACAGCTGGTAGGTGCGTTGGGGGCGATCAACGTGTACAGCGTCGAGGTGCGCGTCGACGAGGGCGATGGGGACCGCCGGGCCATCTACCTGGCCCTCAAGGCGCCCCCGGAGGTCTCGCCCGACGTGATCCTGGCTGCTGCCACCACCGTCGGCAGCGACGGCTACATCACCGAGGGGTCGCCCGACGACGGCAGGGACGTGCTGGCCCGGACCCTCGACGGGGCGACCGCGGTCGTGAACCATCCGGAGCAGGCGCCGCAGGTCGCCGGCGCGCTGGTCGGGGCGGACGCCGTGGAGGTGATCGACGCCACGCTCGGCCTCGACGAGCAGCCGAACATGCTGCGGCTGCAGTGGACGACCGACCAGCACGTCCTGCTGCACCGGGGCTGGGGGCCGTTCACCCGCACTGAGGCGTTGCGGGCGTCGGCCCTGCTGCGGCTCGCGGCCGCCCTGGCCCGCACCACGGGCCGCGAGGGCCCGATCGGGTGGCTCGACGAGGTGCGCGAGGGCCCGGTGTGGATCCGGCTGGCGCGACCCGCCGACGCCCAGGCCGTCGCGGACATGCACGAGCGCTCCTCGGACCGCACCCGCTACCAGCGCTACTTCTCGCTGCGGGAATGGCGCGACCTGCAGCTGCGGAGGCTCGCTGGCGGCCATCGGGGTGCCACGCTGGTCGTGATCGCCGGCGAGGGCCAGATCGTGGGCCTCGGCAACGTGTTCCCAGACCCGGACGCCGATCCCGAGGACCCGACCGCCGAGATCGCCCTGCTCGTGGAGGACGCACACCAGGGTCGCGGGATCGGCCGGGCGCTGCTGGCACGGATGCTCGAGCTGGCCCCGCTCATGGGCTTCGAGCACGTCGTGGCCCACGTGCTGGCCGACAACCGGGCCATGCGGCACCTGCTCGACGCAACGGGCCTGACCTGGCGCACCCGCATCAGCGAGGGGGTGGCGGAGATGCGCGCCGAGCTGGCCCCGCCCAGCGGCGAGCTGGAGTTCACCGCCACGCTGCCCCCCACCAACTGACGCACACCGGCACCCGCCGCAGAGGGCCTGCCCTACTCGGCCGGGTAGCGCAGGCCGATCTGCCGGCGGACCTCGTCCATGGTCGCCAGCACCGCGAGCGTGTCCTGCCAGGGCATCCGGGCACTCTCCGCCCGCCCCTCGACGATGCAGCGCGCCACCTCGGCGGCCTCGAACTGCAGGCCGTTGTCGACGACGCCGTCGTGGGTCCACCGTCCACCGTCGTCGCGGACCACGGTGAACGTCGTCGGCCGGTAGAAGTCGGTCGCCACCTCGATGCGTCCCCCGGTGCCGAAGATCACGGCGGTGGTCGCGCTGCGCGCCCACAGCGTGGTGTGCAGGCTGGCCTGGGCCCGCCCGGCGAAGCCCAGCGCGATCGCGACCTGGCCGTCCACGCCGGTGGCCGTGAGCGAGCCCAGCGCGCTGATCCGGTCAGGGGCGCCGAGCAGGTCGTGGGCGAACGCGATCGGGTAGACGCCGAGGTCCAGCAGGGCCCCGCCTGCCAGCTCGGGGGCGTGCAGGCGGTGCTCCGGCGGCAGGTGCTTCATGTTCTGGCCGTGGTCGGCGATGACGCCGACCACCTCGCCGATCTCGCCGCGCGCCAGCACCTCGCGCAGGGCCAGGACGTGCGGCAGGAAGCGGGTCCACATCGCCTCCATGGCGAAGACCCCGGCGTCGCGCGCTGCCTGGAACACCTCACGAGCCTCGGCGGCGTTGCGCGTGAACGCCTTCTCGACCAGCACGTGCTTGCCCGCCGCGATCGCCAGCAGGGCGTGCGCGTGGTGCTCGGAGTGCGGCGAGGCGACATACACGGCCTCGACCGTCGGATCCGCGACGAGCTCGGCGTAGCCGGCGTGGGAGGCGGCGATGCCCCACCGCGCGGCGAACTCCGCCGCGCGCCCAGCCGACCGGGAGCCCACGGCGACCACCGAGCTGGTCGTGTGCTGCTGCACGGCGCTGGTGAACTGGGCGGCGATGCCGCCGGGGCCGAGGATGCCCCACCGGATCGGCGGCGCGCTGCGAGGATCGTCGACGGGGGTCATCGACCCACCGTAGACCGCAAGGGACCCCCGGGTGGGACCCCCGCGCCGGGCCCCACCGGCTCACGCTGGGCTGGCCCAGCCCGCGCGAGGATTGCGGAAGGGCCGTTCGGGGTACCCTTGCCAGCACGAGGTCGCTGCGGCGGCCGAGGTCGTGTGCTTGGCAGCCCGTCTGGGGCGGCCATCGGCGGAGTCCGCGTGTCGCGTGGACCGGTCAGCAACAGCGGCCGATCCCAACACCCCACGAGGACTCCCCATGCATCAGCCCATCCCGGGCTTCGCCGTGCTCGGCGTGCCCACGGCCCTGTGCGCCTCCCTGGCCGCCGGCGGCATCGACACCCCCTTCCCCATCCAGGCCGCCACCCTGCCCGATTCGATGGCCGGACGTGACGTCCTCGGGCGCGGGCGCACCGGCAGCGGCAAGACATTGGCCTTCGCGCTGCCCGTGGTGGCGCGCCTCGCCGGAGCGAGCTCCCGCCCCGGAGCACCGCGAGCCCTGGTGCTGGTGCCCACGCGCGAGCTGGCCAACCAGGTGCTCGAGACCATCGCCCCGCTGGCGTCGGCCCTCGGGCTGCGCACGACGACGATCTTCGGCGGCGTCGGCCAGCACCCGCAGGTGACCGCCCTGCGCGGCGGCGTCGACGTGGTGGTGGCTACCCCCGGGCGGCTCGAGGACCTGCTGCAGCAGGGGCACATCCGCCTGTCGGCCATCGAGATCACGGTGCTCGACGAAGCCGACCACATGGCGGATCTCGGCTTCCTGCCCGTGGTGCGGCGGCTGCTCGACCGCACCCCCGCCGACGGCCAGCGGATGCTGTTCTCCGCCACGTTGGACAACGCCGTCGACGTGCTCGTGCGCCGCTACCTGACCGACCCGGTGGTGCACAGCGTCGACGACGCCTCCTCGCCGGTGCCCGAGATGGACCACCACGTGCTCGACGTCGCCGCGACGGACAAGGCCGCGGTCGTGACCGAGCTGGTGTCGGGGCAGGGCCGGGTGCTCGCCTTCACCCGCACGAAGCATGGCGCGCGCAAGCTCGCCCGCACCCTGACGGCGCAGGGCGTCCCTGCGGTGGACCTGCACGGCAACCTCTCGCAGAACGCGCGGGAGCGGAACCTTGCGGCCTTCGCCGGGGGCGACGTCAAGGTCCTGGTCGCCACCGACATCGCCGCGCGGGGCATCCACGTCGACGAGGTCGCTCTCGTGGTGCATGTGGATCCGCCCGCCGAGCACAAGGCGTACCTGCACCGCTCCGGCCGCACGGCCCGTGCCGGCGCCGCCGGGGCGGTCATCACCGTCAGCACCCCCGAGACGCGCGCCGACGTCCGCACGCTCATGCGCCAGGCCAAGATCCGCCCGACGACGGCAGCCGTGGTGCCCGGTGACGCGGCCATCCGGGCATTGACCGGCCCGTGGGCGCCACGCGTGGCGCCCGCGGCCCCGGAGCGTGAGCAGGCCGCAGGCAGCGGCGCCGCGGGACGATCGGGGTCTGGTCGAACCGGCCAGGGCGGCGCGGGGCGGGCGGGGGCCGGACGCGGCAAGCGCAGCACCAGCAGCGCGCGCCAGGGTCACAACCCCCAGTCCGCCGGCGTCCGACGGGACGGCCAGCCCCGGCAGGGAGGCGAGCAGCAGGGCGGCGCGGCTCGACCCAGCGGTCGCACGCCGGCCGCGGCGCCCGCCAGCGCCGTGAGCGCGGCGGCCTTCTCCGCCGCACGCACCCGCCGGACGCGCTGACGTCGGCCCCGGCGTCGGGGCGTCCGGCGGGCGGAGACCGCCCGCCCCTGTCCCCCCGGGGCGCCCAGGTGCTTGACTGGCGGCGTCGACCGAGGAGGTGGGCCGATGTTCCTCGTCGAGGAGAGCGTCGCACCGTCGCTGGCCACGCTGCGGCCGCTGCGACCGGAGGTGACGCCGGGCTTCCCGGTGTACCCGGACCTGGTCGAGCGGCTCCTCGCGTCGCCTGACGGCGCTGACCCTGCCGTCATGCACGCGCTGGCGGTCTGCGCCGGCTATGCCTACGCGGGCCCCGACGTCGTCACGATGATGATGGCGCGGATGGGCCTGACCGGGAACCGGTGCCGCACCATCGCGATGGCGGTGGACCCGATGTTCATCCGGTCCACCGCCCACGTCGTGCAGAGCGAGGATGGCCGTGTCGTCATCGTCTGCTACCGCGGCACCGAGCCGATGAGCCTCGTCAACTGGCTCACCGACGCGGACGTGTACCCCGACCGGGTGCGACTGCCGCTGCCCGCCACGGACGAGGAGTTCACGGTCCACGCGGGCTTCTACCGCAACGTCCGGGCAACCCGGTTCGAGGTGCTCAGCGCGCTGGAGCGCGCCGGGGCCGGCGCGTCGGTCACCGTCGACGCCGCACCGGTCGCCCACCCGATGCAGCTGCTGCTGCTGGCCGGCCACAGCCTCGGGGGGGCGATGGCCAGCCTGCTGGCGATCATGCTGCGCACCAACCCGCACTTCGCCGGGCTCGCCCAGCCGATGGGCGTGGTCGCGACGTTCGGCCAGCCGATGGTGGCCAGCCCGGAGCTCGCCGCGGCCTGCCAGGCCGATGCCTTCCTGGCCAGCCGGGTGGTGCGGCACGTGTACATCGACGACGTGGTGCCCCACCTGCCCCCGAGGGACTCCGGGCCCTTCGCGCACGTCGGGGTCGAGCGGCGCTACGACGGCCAGCAGTGGTCGATGGCCGAGCCGACGCGACAGCTCGGCAACCTCGTCGGCCTCCTCGAGACGCCGCTGTCGTTCCTCTCCCGCCGCATCGAGGTGCTGCGGCGCGTCCCCTTCCGGCACTCGATCGACGACCACCTGCCCCATCACTACATCACCGCCCTCACACCACCGGGCGTGCCCTCGGAGTTCGGCGACCTCCCCTACGCGAGCAGCGGGACCTGAGCTCGCAGCCTCAAGCCGCTTGGCACCGTCAGGTGGAGTTCGGGGTGGGCTGGCTGGCCAGGATCTCCGCCTGCTCCTGCGCCGACAGCCCAGCGGCGGCCAGGACCCGCTGCAGGACCGCGCTCTTGCCCGCGACGTACGCGTCCATGTCGGCGGCGCTCGCCGCCAGGCCGCGCTTCACCCGCGCGTACTCGGCCCGCAGACCGGCGTCGGCTCGCAGCACGTCGCGCACGGCACGGTGGTTGCGCAGCGCCAGCGATCCATCCACGATCACATAGGTGTTCGTGCCGGCCAGCCGCGCCGGTTCGGCGAAGGCCCACCGCTGCGGGATGCCGAGCTCCCCCAGCGGCCGGAACCCCAGCGAGACCAGCACGGTGGACGCGGCGGCGACGTCGGCCGCAGCCACGACGATGTCGCAGTCGATCACCGGCTTGGCAGCCAGTCCCGGGACGGCGGTGCTGCCCACGTGCTCGATCGCGAGGACGGGCACGGCGGCGGCAGCGAACGCTCGTGCGTACTCGGCGCGCAGGGCCCGGAAGCGATCCGCCCACGCCGGATCGTGCTCGACCACGAGGATCACTGGAGCATTGTGGGGCAGCCCCCGTCGACCCCGCACGCACCGAGCAGGCCTCCCGGTGGCCGCGCCAACCCGGCCCAAACCTGCCGCTGGCGAAGCCGGCACGGGCGAGTGGCGCCCGGGCATGGCAGCCTCGATCCGGGCACCGCGCACGCCCCGACCCAGGGGGTGGATGCTGGTCGCACCGCCCAAGGCCGAGCCCGCGCCGCGCACGACGAGGAGTTGCCCGTGACCATGACAGCCGCCACCGCCCCAGCCCCCCCTGCCTGGCGCCGCCGGGCGGACGGGGCGCCGCTCGATCCGGGCACGCTTGCGTGTGTGGACGCATGGTGGCGCGCCGCCAACTACCTCTCCGTGGGGCAGATCTACCTGCTGGACAACCCGCTGCTGCGAAGGCCGCTTCGTCGCGAGGACGTGAAGCCCCGCCTGCTCGGGCACTGGGGCACGACGCCCGGCCTCAACTTCCTCTACGCGCACATGAACCGGGCGATCCGCGAGCGAGAGCTCCACGCC
Organism: Candidatus Nanopelagicales bacterium; assembly: GCA_036375875.1. Taxonomy (GTDB): domain Bacteria; phylum Actinomycetota; class Actinomycetes; order S36-B12; family CAIYMF01; genus Prado023. Next base: position 2,573 of record DASVBK010000078.1, on the reverse strand, counting down.
ATGTACGTCACCGGCCCCGGCCACGGCGGTCCCGGCCTCGTCGCCAACACCTACCTCGAGGGCACGTACACCGAGACGTACACCGACATCACCCGCGACGAGGAGGGGCTGCGGCGGCTCTGCAAGCAGTTCTCCTTCCCCGGCGGGATCCCCTCGCACGTCGCGCCGGAGACCCCGGGGTCGATCCACGAGGGCGGCGAGCTGGGGTACGCCCTGTCGCACGCGTACGGGGCGGCCTTCGACAACCCCGACCTGCTCGTCCTGGCCGTGGTCGGCGACGGCGAGGCGGAGACCGGCCCGCTGGCCACCTCCTGGCACTCGAACAAGTTCGTGAACCCGGCCCGCGACGGCGTGGTCCTGCCGGTGCTGCACCTCAACGGCTACAAGATCGCCAACCCCACCGTGCTCGCCCGCATCCCCGAGGAGGAGCTGGCCGCGCTCATGCGCGGGTATGGCCACACGCCGTACTTCTTCACGGGTGGCTTCGACGGCGAGGACCCCGCCACGTTCCACGCCCGCTTCGCCGCGCTGCTCGACGAGGTGCTCGACGCGATCGTCGACATCAAGGCCGCCGCAGCCGAGGACCCGGCGCTGGAGCGGCCCCGGTGGCCGATGATCGTGATGCGCACCCCGAAGGGCTGGACGGGGCCCAAGCAGATCGACGGCAAGCGCACCGAGGACTCCTGGCGCTCCCACCAGGTGCCGCTGGCCAGTGCGCGGGACACCGAGGCGCACCTGCACGACCTGGAGGACTGGCTGCTGAGCTACCGGCCGGGCGAGCTGTTCGACGAGGACGGTCGACTGCGCGCCGACATCGCCGCGCTCGCCCCCACCGGTGAGCTGCGGATGAGCGCGAACCCGGTGACGAACGGCGGCCTGCTGCTCAAGGACCTGCGCCTGCCCGACTGGCGCGAGTTCGCCATCGAGCTGGCGGCCCCGGGCGCCCCGCTCAGCGAGGCCACCCGGGTGCTCGGCGCCTACCTGGCGGAGGTGATCCGGCTCAACCCGACGAACTTCCGCATCTTCGGGCCCGACGAGACGGCGTCGAACCGGCTGCAGGAGGTGTATGCGGTCACGGACAAGCAGTGGCTGGCCGAGTACCTGCCGACCGACGACGACGACCACCTGGCCCGGTCGGGGCGGGTCATGGAGATGCTCTCCGAGCACCAGTGCGAGGGGTGGCTCGAGGGCTACCTGCTCACCGGCCGCCACGGGATGATGAGCTCGTACGAGGCGTTCATCCACATCGTGGACTCGATGTTCAACCAGCACGCCAAGTGGCTCAAGGTGACCAACCACATCCCCTGGCGACGCCCGATCGCGTCCCTGAACTACCTGCTCTCCTCGCACGTGTGGCGCCAGGACCACAACGGGTTCTCCCACCAGGACCCCGGGTTCATCGACCACGTGGTGAACAAGAAGGCCGAGATCATCCGCGTCTACCTGCCGCCGGACACGAACACGCTGCTCGCGACGTACGACCACGTGCTGCGCTCCCGGCAGCTGGTGAACGTGGTGGTGGCAGGCAAGCAGCCGGCACCGAACTTCCTGGACGCGGCTGCGGCGGCCAAGCACACGATCCGCGGCCTGGGCATCTGGGGCTGGGCAGGCAGCGAGGTCGCCGGCCAGGACCCGGACGTGGTGCTCGGCTGCGCCGGGGACGTGCCGACCCTCGAGGTGCTGGCCGCAGCCGACCTGCTGCGCCGCCACATCCCCGAGCTCAAGGTGCGCGTGGTGAACGTCGTGGACCTCATGCGACTGCAGGACCCGACCGAGCATCCCCACGGCCTCACCGACCGCGAGTTCGACACGATCTTCACGGCGGACAAGCCCGTGGTGTTCGCCTACCACGGGTATCCCTGGCTCATCCATCGGCTGACCTACCGACGCAACGGCCACGCCCACCTGCACGTGCGCGGGTTCAAGGAGGAGGGCACGACCACGACACCCTTCGACATGGTGATGCGCAACGACCTCGACCGGTACCACCTGGTCATGGACGTGCTCGACCGCGTGCCCGAGCTGGGCAGCCGGTACGCCGGGCTGCGCCAGCAGATGGCCGACGCACGGCTCGAGGCACGCGCGTACGCCGAGGAGCACGGCGAGGACATCCCCGAGGTCGCCGCGTGGGTGTGGCCGGACGCCGGCGATGCGGTCACCGGCGACGGCGAGCCGAGCGCGGCGCAGCGCACGGGCGGCGACAACGAGTAGCGGGGGCCGGCGACCGCCGGCCGCGGCGGGCCCGCCGCAGGTCGTCACCCCTGGACGGCCTTGGTGATCGTCACGCAGCGCGTGATCCAGTCGCGCTGGCCGGCATCCAGCGGGGCGCCGGCGCGTTGGGCATCCTGCACGGTCCAGTTCGCGTTGAGCACGGCGCGCACCACGACCCAGTCGCGGGCACGGTCCTCGTCGAGCCCGCTGTGCTCCACCAGGGCCTGGAACCGCCGCCGCACGCCGCCACGCACATCGCCGGCCAGCTCGTCGTAGCGGTTCCAGAGCATCGGGCCCAGCTCGTAGTGCGGGTCGCCCGACATCGGCTTGGGATCGATCGCCAGCCACTGGCCCGCGGCCCG
>DASVBK010000077.1:0-14875 GCA_036375875.1 Candidatus Nanopelagicales bacterium | reverse complement strand
GCCGGGCGATTCGTGTTCGAGCCGCGGGGGCGGGCGGACGCCGGCCCGCTCACCACGCTGCTGCCGGTGCGGTCGGAACGCGGCCCGCTGGTGCTGCGCCTGGAGGCACCACGCTCGCACCCCGTCGCCGAGCTGACGCTGGCCACCTGCCTGCCGCTGTCCTACGCCCACGGCCTGGGCCGGTGGCGCGAACTCGGGCGGGTCCGGGTGCTGCACCAGCTGGACCGCGAGGCCGAGCTCGAGCGCCACGACCCGATCGCCAACCAGCTGCCCGGCACTGAGCAGTACCCGGTCGTGGAGCGCCTGCGCGAGCCTGCCTACGCCGCGGCCCGGACCACGCCTGTGGGCGAGGACCAGCTCGCCAGCGGAGACCCCACCGCGGGCCTCCTCGACGCCGGTGTGCTCACGCAGGACCCGCTGGTGGCGGCACCCCCCGCACACCGGGTCGCTTGATCCCGACACGCGCCGGTCCTCGCACTAGATTCCCCAGCGTGGCCGAGGACCCCGTGGACGTGCACCTGTCGCGCTTCATCGACCCGCAGCGCACCGCGCTGCAGCGCACCCGCGAGGCCATCGCACGCGCCCTGCCCGGGGCCGAGCAGGTCATCTCCTACGGCATGCCCACCTTCACGGTGGAGGGGGTGGCGGTCGTCGGCATCGAGGGGTTCGCCAAGCACAACAGCCTGTTCCCCTACAGCGGGTCGGTGATCGAGCTGGTGCGGGGCGAGCTGCCCGACTGGGTCACGTCCAAGGGGACCGTGCGGTTCCCGCTGGACCAGGCCTTCCCCGCGCCGCTGCTCGGGCGCATCCTCGGGGCACGCATCAAGGAGATCAACGCCGGGTACCCGAAGCGCAACGGCGAGCTCAAGGAGTTCTACGACAACGGCCGGCTCAAGATGATCGGGCACATGCGCGGCGACCAGATGCACGGTGCCTGGCGGTGGTACCGCCGGGACGGCTCGCTGCTGCGCACCGGGTCGTTCCGGGACGGCGCCAGGACCGGCGAGTGGACCAGCTACGACCGCACCGGCGAGCCGGTGCGCACGACGAGGGCCTGAGCGCCGGCAAGCCGGCGCTGCCAACGGACCCGCGCCTGCGGTCGCAACTGGTCGACCACGTCGCCCTCGACGGCGGCTGCGTGTTCCTGCCCTACGGCGTGCGCCGCTGAGCAGCGGGCCGCCCGGTCCGGTCACAGGCCCCAGGGCAGGCCCAGCAGGTACCACGCCAGGAAGAACGCGGTCCAGACCACGGCCAGGGCCGCGAAGTAGGGCAGCATGAGGGCGATCACCGTGCCGATCCCGGCTCGACGGTCGTAGCGCAGCGCGAACACCACGATGAGCGGGAAGTACGCCATGATCGGCGTCACGATGTTCATGGGCGAGTCGCCCACCCGGTAGGCGGCGAGGATCGCCGCGGGATCCACGCCCAGGCGCATGAACACCGGGATGAAGATCGGGGCCAGGAGCGCCCACTTGGCGATGGCCTGCGGCAGCACGATGCCGACCACGAGCGTGATGAGGATGGCGAACAGCAGCAGCCACCCGGTCCCGAGGTTGACGGTCTCGATGAGGTCGCCGAGCTTCACCGCGGCCACCTGCGGCATCTTCGAGAAGTTGAAGTAGGCGATGAACTGGGCGATCAGCAGGAACAGCAGCAGCAGCCCAGCCATGCCCGCCCACGACCTCGTCACCGCGTCGATGACCTGCGTGCTGCCGCGCAGGCTGCCCGCGCCCCGGCCGTAGCCCAGGCCCGCGGCGAGGAACAGCAGGGTGATCGTGACGATGAGGCTGTTCATGAACGGCGAGGTGCCGATGATGCTGCCGGTCTCGGGATCGCGCAGCGGGGCGCCCGGGGGCAGCGTGAGCGCCAGCACGACCGCCAGCGCGCCGAGGGTGTACCAGCCCGCCAGGCGCAGGCCCCGCCGTTCGGCCTCCGGGTCGACCTGCGGCCCGTCGTCCGCGACCTGCACCTGGCCCGAGCCGGGCTCCGGCGCCACCGCGGGGTCGTAGCCGCCGAGGCGCCGCTCCACCACGCGCGTGGTCATCACGCCCAGCAGCACGGTGAGCATGAGCGTCGAGCCGATGCCGAACCACAGGTTGGCGGTGAGGTCGATCGAGACATCGGGGTCCACCAGCGCGATCGACTCGTTCGTGATCTCGGTGAGCACGGCATCGGTCGGGGTCACCAGCAGGTTCACCCCGAAGCCGCCGGCGACCCCGGCGAAGGCCGCGGCCATGCCCGCCAACGGGTGCCGGCCGACGCTCAGGAACGCCGCGGCGCCCAGCGGGATGAGCACGAGGTAGCCGGCGTCCGAAGCGATGCTCGAGATGATGCCGAGGAACACGATGATGTAGGTGAGCGTGCCGGCCGACGAGGCCGCGACGAGCTTGCGGATCAGCGCGCCGATCAGCCCGGAGCGCTCGGCGACCCCCACGCCGATCATCACGATCAGGATGATCCCCATCGCGGTGAACCCCATGAAGTTGGGCACGAAGGAGGTGAACAGGAACCGGATGCCCTCGGCGCTGAGCAGGCTCTGGATCGCGACGGTCTCGGTGACCACCTCGTAGGTGTCAGCGTCCGGCTGCTGCGGTGGCAGCGCCTCACCCGGCAGCACCGAGCCGGCGATGTCGTAGGCGGGCACTGACTGGTCCGGCGGGCGCACCACCTCGTAGGTCGCGCTGACCCCCACCCAGGCCATGACCGCCGAGAGCAGGATGACGCCGATGCAGAGGCCCAGGAACAGCAGGGCCGGGTGGGGCACCTTGTTGCCGACCCGCTCGATGCCGGCGAGCATCCGCTCGAGCAGGCCACCCCGGGCTGCGTCGCGATCCTCGGTGCTGGCTGCCGTTGCCATGCTGGCCTCCCCTGCTCGCCGTGGGCGGTCGGGGTCAGTGTGGCGGCTCGCCCAGCAGGAGGTCGGGTGAACCGCCGCCCAGGTCCCGGATCGCACCGAAGGCCCCGAGCTGCGGGCGCTGCGCACGGCTGGACGGGGGCACTTGACACGGCGGCCATCGGTCTGTCACCGTCTTCGTCAGGTCGCACCGCGACCCGCGAAGTCTTCAGAGGATAGTTACCGGCAACGGGCTAAACCTGAGCTTCGGTACGTTGCCGCTCCCCTGAGCGTCGGCGAGCCGATGCTCAGGTTTTTTTTGTTGCCCGAAACCGGTCCGAGCGCCTCGAGGGCCCCGCCCAAGCAAAGGATTCCGAGGAGGAATCGTGGCAACAGCGACGAAGTACGACACGCTCGCCGCAGAGATCCTGCAGGCCGTAGGCGGGGAGCACAACGTGGCGTCCGTGACGCACTGCGCAACGAGGTTGCGCTTCCAGCTCAAGGACCGCGACAAGGCAGACAAGGCGGCCGTCGAGGCGACCAAGGGCGTCATCACGGTGGTCGAGGCCGGCGGCCAGTTCCAGGTCGTCATCGGCAACACGGTGTCCAACGTGTACGAGTCGATCGCGAACAGCACCTCCATCTCGACCAGCGCCGAGGGTGGCGCGCAGGGCGGGTTCCTGGGCAGGGCGATCGACCTCATCACCTCGATCTTCACCCCGTTCCTGTGGGTGCTGGCCGGCACCGGCCTGCTCAAGGCGCTGCTGGCGGTGGCGGTCAAGGTCTGGCCGGACTGGGCCGGCAGTGCCAGCTACGCGATCCTGTTCTCGGCCGCGGATGCGGTGTTCCAGTTCCTGCCGATCCTGCTGGCGATCACCTCGGCGAAGAAGTTCGGCGCCAACCTCTACACCTCGGTGGCGATCGCCGCGGCCTTGATCTACTCCGCGACGATCTCGGTGATCCCCGGGCCTGACGGCGTGACCACCACCCTGAGCGGCTACGCCGCGTCGGGCGGGGAGCTGAGCTTCTTCGGCATCCCGGTGATCATGATCAGCTACCTCTCTGGGGTCATCCCCACGATCCTGGCGGTGTACGCGCAGTCCAAGCTGGAGAAGGTCCTGAACCGGGGCGTTCCCGAGACCTTCCGCAACTTCGTGGTCCCCATGGTCACGGTGGCGATCATCGTCCCGCTGACCTTCATCGTGATCGGCCCGATCGCGGACTGGGTCGGCACGACGATGTCCGACGCCATCAACGCGGTGTGGAACCTGTCCCCGGCGGTCGGAGGGGCGATCATGGGCGCGTTCTGGCAGGTGTTCGTGATCTTCGGCATCCACTGGGGCTTCGTCCCGGTGATGATCCAGGACCTCTCGAGCCAGGGCTACTCGCTGCTCACCGGTCCGCTGTTCCCGGCCGTCCTGGCCCAGTCCGGTGCCGCTGCTGCCGTCTTCCTCAAGACGCGCAACAAGGAGCTCAAGGAGGTCGCCGGCCCGGCCACCATCTCAGCCTTCCTAGCCGGTATCACCGAGCCCGCCATCTACGGCGTGACCCTGCGCCTGAAGAAGCCGTTCATCTACGCCTGCATCGGTGGCGCCGTCGGCGGTGCGATCGCCGCGGGTGCCGGAACGGCGGCGATGGGCTTCGTCCTGCCCGGCGCGATCACCCTGAGCTCGGCCATCGACGGGCCCGGGAACTTCATCATGCTGCTCGTCGGCACGGGCCTGGCCATCGTGATCGCGTTCGTCCTGACCATGGTCCTCGGGTTCAAGGACATCCCCGAGACCAGGCACGTCGCGGGGCCCGAGGCGGTCGCGGACGAGGGCGTCGTGCCCAGCGAAGCGACGGCCATCACCTCCCCGGTCGCCGGGACCGTGGTGCCACTGGCCGCGGTGCCGGACCAGGTGTTCGCCTCCGGTGCGATGGGGCAGGGCACCGGGGTGCTGCCCACCGAGGGCAAGGTGTACTCACCGATCGCCGGGGTCATCACCGCCCAGCTGCCGCACGCCTACGGCATCACCGCCGACAACGGCATGGAGGTCCTGATCCACGTCGGGATCGACACCGTCAACCTCAAGGGCAAGCACTTCAGCCCGAAGGTTGCCAAGGGTCAGCGCGTCGAGGCCGGGGACCTGCTCGTCGAGTTCGACCTGGCTGCCGTGATCGCCGCGGGGTACAACCCCATGACGATCCTGGTCGTCACGAACTCGGCCGACTACCAGGCCGTCGTCCACGTCACCGAGGACGACGTCCGGGCCCGCGAGCTCGTGCTCGAGGTCGTCGGCTGACAGCACGGGTGGGCCGGCGCCAGCACGGGGGCCGGCCCACCGGTCGACCAGCCCTCCCCCAGGCCCAGACCCCAGACCGAGCTCACACCCCAGACCGACGAGAGAGACGACCATGACCCAGACGACCACCACCGAGACCCCGTTCCCCGCCGGCTTCCTGTGGGGCGGGGCGACCGCCGCGAACCAGCTCGAGGGAGCGTACGACGAGGGCGGCAAGGGCCTCTCCATCCAGGACGTGCTGCCCAAGGGGGGCATCGCGCCGCGCACCGAGGGGCCCACGGCGGACAACCTCAAGCTCGAGGGCATCGACTTCTACCACCGCTACGCCGAGGACATCGCCCTGTTCGCCGAGATGGGCTGGAACGTGTTCCGCTTCTCCATGGCGTGGTCGCGGATCTTCCCCAACGGCGACGAGCTCGAGCCGAACGAGGCGGGCCTGGCGTTCTACGACCGCGTGCTCGACGAGTGCGAGCGCCACGGCATCACCCCGTTGGTGACCATCAGCCACTACGAGACCCCCCTGCACCTGGCCGAGCAGTACGACGGCTGGGTCAGCCGCGAGCTCATCGGCTTCTACGAGCGCTACTGCCGGGTGCTCTTCGAGCGCTACGGCAACCGTGTGAAGCACTGGCTGACGTTCAACGAGATCAACTCCGTGGTGCACCTGCCGTTCATGAGCGGCGGCATCAACACCCCGAAGGAGCAGCTGTCGGCCTCCGACCTGTTCCAGGCCGCGCACCACGAGCTGGTCGCCTCCGCCCTCGTCACCAGGCTGGCCCACGAGCTGATCCCCGACGTGATGGTCGGCTGCATGGTGATCTCGATGCCGATCTACCCGCTCACGCCGGACCCGAAGGACGTCCTGGCGGTGATGCACGCCGACCACGTCAACCTCATGTTCGGCGACGTGCACACGCGTGGCGCCTACCCCGGCTACGCGCTGCGCTACTTCCGCGAGCACGGCATCACCCTCGACATCACCGACGAGGACCGCGAGATCCTGCGCAACACCGTCGACTTCGTCTCGTTCTCGTACTACATGAGCATCTGCGAGACGGCCGATCCGGCCAAGAAGGTCAAGGGCGAGGGCAACATCATGGGGGGCGTCCCGAACCCCACCCTCGAAGCTTCCGAGTGGGGCTGGCAGATCGACCCGATCGGCCTGCGGATCGTGCTCAACCAGTTCTGGGACCGGTGGCAGAAGCCGCTGTTCATCGTCGAGAACGGCCTGGGCGCCAAGGACGAGCTGGTCGAGGTCGACGGCGTGAGGACCGTGCTCGACGACTACCGGATCGCCTACCTCAACGACCACCTCGTCCAGGTGGGCGAGGCCCTCGCGGACGGCGTGCAGCTGCTGGGGTACACGACGTGGGGCCCGATCGACCTGGTCTCGGCGTCCACGGCGCAGCTGTCCAAGCGCTACGGCTTCATCTACGTCGATCGCAACGACGACGGCACGGGCACGCTGGCGCGGTACCGGAAGCGCTCGTTCGACTGGTACGCCGAGGTGATCCGCACCAACGGCGCGAGCCTCACGTCCTGACATCCGGCGTCTGCGTCGTCGATGCCGCCCCCCGCTGCGCTGCATCGACGACGCAGGCGAGCTCGAGGAGGGCTCATGACCCGCAAGGCGATCTTCCTGGACATCGACGGCACCCTGGCCAACCACCGCGGCGTCGTGCCCGACAGCGCGCGGGAGGCGGTGCGCCGTGCCCGGGCCAACGGGCACCTGGTGTTCGTGTGCACGGGCCGCTCGCTGGCTGAGCTGTGGGACCACATCCTGGCGGTGGGCTTCGACGGCGTGATCGCCGCAGCCGGAGGCTACGTCGAGCATGACGGCCAGGTGCTGTCGCACGTGAGCGTCCCCGTGCAGCAGGTGCGCCGCGTGGTCGAGTACTTCGACGCGCACGGGGTGCAGTACTTCCTGGAGGCGAACTCCGGGCTGTACGGCAGTGCCGGGCTCAAGGAGCGACTGCACGAGCTGGCCTTCGCCGGCGTGACCGACGAGACGCTCCTCGCCGAGCTCGAGCGCGGCATCGGGCCGTTCATCGACTCGGTGATCGTCGACGGCGACCCAGTCCGGTACGACATCAACAAGATCTCGTTCCTCGACTCGCCGGTCCCGCTCGACGAGGTCGACGCCGTGTTCGGCGACGCCTTCACGGTGATCCCCGCCACGGTGCCCGTGTTCGGGCCGAACTCCGGCGAGCTGGCCATCCCCGGGGTGCACAAGGCCGACGCCATCGCGCTGCTCCTCGACCACCTGGGCATCGACCTGGCCGACACCATGGCCTACGGCGACGGGCACAACGACCTCGAGATGCTCAAGCACGTCGCCGTCGGCGTCGCCATGGCCGACGCGGTGCCCGAGCTGCTGGCCGTTGCCGACGAGGTGACTGCCAGTGCCGACGACGACGGGCTGCTGGCCAGCTTCACGGCGCACGGCCTGGTCTGAGATGGCGCGGCGACCAGGAGCCAGGGATCGGACCGTGCCATGGTCCGATTCCTGACCGCTCCGGGAGTCGCCGGCTATGGTCGCGGCGTGGAGCGCCGCGCCGCCGTGCCAACCCCGCCGCGGGGGCGGTGAGCTTGCGGTGTTCCAGGTCGAGCGGGTGATCAACAACAACGTCATCGCCGCAGTCGAGGACGGCCGCGAGGTGATCCTCACGGGTCGCGGCCTTGGCTTCGGGCAGCGGCCCGGCAGCACGTACGACCCCGCCCGGGTCGAGCGGCGGTTCGTGCTCGACGACGACCGATCGGCCGAGGGGTTCACGTCGTTCATCGCCGAGCTGCCCTACGAGCTGCTCGTGCTGAGCAACCGGATCGCCGACCACCTCGCCGCGAGCACCGGCATCACCCTGTCCAACGCCACGCAGCTGGCACTGGCCGACCACATCCAGTTCGCGATCCAGCGCCTCGCGCAGGGGCAGCGGCTCAGCCACCCGCTGCTCTGGGAGCTCAAGAGCACCTATCGCCGGGAGTTCACCGCGGCCCTCGAGCTGCTCGACCTCATCCGCGAGGCCACCGGCGTCGTCATGCCGGTCGACGAGGCCGGCTTCATCACCATGCACCTGGTGAACGCCGAGCTGACCGGCGCCACCGAGGTGTCGCTGGGCACCGCCAGTGCGGTCCAGGACATCGTCGGCATCGTCCGCGCCCAGCTCGGCGTCGCGCTGGACCCGGAGTCGGTGGGGTACGCGCGCTTCCTCACCCACGTCAAGTTCGCCGTGCAGCGCATCGAGGACGGCGCCCTGCTCGCGGGCCACGACTCGACCCTGTTCGACATGGTCCGCGAGCAGGACCCCACCGCGTACGCCACCGCGCTGCGGGTGGCCGACTACGTTCGGGAACGCTACGACCTCACCCTGCCTGAGGAGGAGCTGCTGTACCTCATGGTGCACGTCAACCGGCTGCGGGCCCGGGACGGGGCGGGCTGACGTGGACCCCCACACCCTGGCCACCCAGATCGTCGGTGGTGTCGGCGGCCCGGCGAACATCCGCTCGGTCGGCCAGTGCACGACGCGGCTGCGGATGGTCCTGGCCAATCGCAGCCTCGCCGACCGGGAGGCGATCCGCGCCCTGCCCGGCGTGATGAGCACGGTCGAGCGGGGCGGCCAGTTCCAGGTGGTGATCGGTCACGAGGTCGCCGCAGTGGCGGCACAGGTGCGCCGCGCGGTCAGCGAGGCCACCGGCGGCCAGGAGCTGGCCGAGACCCCGGCGCCGATGTCCGCGCTCGACCGGGTCTTCGACCTGTTGGCCGGCACGTTCCAGCCGCTGCTGTGGCCGCTCGTCGGGGCCGGCCTGGTGCGCACGCTGCTGGCGCTGGCCGTGCGCTTCGGCTGGGTCGAGCAGGGCTCCGGCACCTGGACCGTCTGGGCCGCTGCCGGCAGCGGGTTCTTCGTGCTGCTGCCGGTGTTCGTGGGCATCACCGCAGCCGCCAAGCTGGGCGCCAACCGGTACGTGGGCGGCGCCATCGGGGCGGCGCTGGTCTCGGGCACGCTGCTGCAGCTGGGCGAGCCGGGCACCCGCAGCACCTTCCTCGGCCTGCCGATGCGCGTCGTGGACTACGGCTCGACGGTGTTCCCTGCGATCCTGGCGGCGGTCGGCCTGGCCCTGCTCGAGGGCTGGCTGCGGCGGGTCCTGCCCAAGGACCTGCACCTGGTGGCCGTGCCCGCCCTGTGCCTGGCGATCCTGGTGCCGGCCACCGTGGTGCTCTTCGGCCCGATCGGCTCGGTCGTCGCCGACTGGATCGCCACCGCGGTGACCGAGCTCAACGCGGTCAGCCCCATGCTCACGGGCGCGCTGTACGCCGCCACCTTCATGTTCCTGGTGATGTTCGGCCTGCACTGGGCGATCGTCCCGGTGACGCTGGCGGTGCTGGCGGAGCGCGGCGCCGAGCCACTCGGGGCGTACATGGGGGCCTACAACTTCGCTGCCTTCGGGGTCGCCCTCGGCGTGGTCATCCGCACGCGAGACCCCGCCCTGCGGCAGCTGGGCGGCAGCGGCCTGGCCACCGGGCTGCTCGCGGGCATCTCCGAGCCGACGGTCTACGGCATCCTGCTGCGCTACCGCCGGGCGCTGGCGATCATGCTGGTGGCTGCCGCGACCGGCGGTGCGCTGCTCGGCCTGGGCCGCGTGCAGGCCACGGCCGTCGCCTTCTCCAACCTGTTCACGATCCCCGCCTTCGCCCCGATGGGCGGGTACGTGCTCGGCATAGGCACGGCGTTCCTGCTCGGCATGGGGCTGGTCGTGGCCTTCGGCTACCAGTCAGGGGCGGAGGCGGCGCTCGCGGCGAGGGCTGCTGATCCAGCGATCGTCGGAGCGCCGGGGGCCCCGGCCGCCTCGGCCCGCGTCGCCGCCCGCGACCCCGCCGTCGCCGCTCCCTGCGTCCCTGGCGCACCCGGTGCCCCGGCCGAGAGCGTCCCCGGCACCGCCCCCGCCACCTCCGCCCCCTCCGACGCCAGCTCAGCCCCCGGCGACCCCGCGGGCCACCCTCCGGCCGCACCCCCGTCGCCGCTCCCAGCCCGGACCCCCGCCGGGCCCCCGGGCCCGGTGGCGCCCCCGGATCCCGTGGTGCTCACCGCCCCGCTGCGGGGGCAGGTGGTCCCGCTGGCGTCACTGCCCGATCCGGTGTTCGCGCGAGGCCTGCTCGGCCCCGGCGCGGCGATCCGGCCCAGCCAGGGCCTGGTACGTGCCCCGGCGGCAGGCACCGTGCGCTCCGTCGCGCGAGCTCGCCATGCGATCGGCCTGGCGACCGACAGCGGCATCGAGCTCGTCATCCACCTGGGCCTCGACACCGTGCACCTGGCCGGGCGCCACTTCGACGTGCTCGTGGCGGAGGGCGACCGCGTCGCGGCCGGCCAGCCGCTGGCCCACGTCGACCTCGTGGGCCTTGCCGCGGAGGGCGCGGACGCGACCACGCCGGTGGTCATCACGAACGCCGCCGCGTGGGGCCCCGTGGAGGTGCTCGGCGAGGGCGAGGTGGCCCCCGGCGACACCCTGCTCGTGGTGCACGTGCAGCAGGCGGCGGCCGCCCCACCCCGGCCCTTCCCCACAGGCCCGGCTCCGACCGTCCCCGCTCCCGGGCCGCAGGCTGGCCGCCCGCACGGCCCCGCCTGAACGACCCGTTCCGGGTCCGCCGCACCCTCAGGCGACGGCGTACGGCGTCGGTTGACCGACGTCGACGATCTCCTTGCCCAACGGCACGAGGGAGACGGGCACGAGCTTGAAGCTGGCGATGCCCAGCGGGATGCCGATGATCGTCAGGCACATGGCGATGCCCGTGACGATGTGGCCCAGTGCCAGCCACCAGCCGGCGAGCAGCACCCAGACGACGTTGCCCAGGAACGAGCCGACCCCCGCCGAGGGCTTGCTGACCACGCGGCGGCCGAACGGCCACAACGCGTACAGGCCGATCCGGAATGAGGCGATCCCCCACGGGATGGTCAGGATCAGCAGGCACAGCAGCACGCCGGCGGCCATGTACCCGAGGAACATCCAGAACCCCGACAGGACCAGCCAGATGATGTTGAGCAGCGTGCGCATGCCCACGATTCTCCCAGCTGCGCCGGGGTGGTGGGTCCGCCCTGCTCTGTCGGGGCCGCGCTCGCACGCCAGCGCCCACTGGGCGGACGGCGCCGGGGGGCCGTGCTCGACCCCGGGTGGGTCCGGCGCCTGCGTGAGAGCATCGCCGGATGGCACTGCACCTCACCGGCGAGCCGGCCGCTGACCAGGTCCTCGACACCCACCCGTTCGCCCTGCTCGTGGGCATGCTGCTCGACCAGCAGTACCCGATGGAGCACGCGTTCCGCGGCGGCTGGAAGATCCTCGAACGGTTCGGCTCCCTCGACCCGGCGGCCGTCGCCGCGGCCGATCCCGAGGCGTTCACCGCGCTGTGCTCCCAGCCGCCGGCGATCCACCGCTACCCCAAGGCGATGGCTGGCCGCGTCCAGGAGCTGGCACGGATCGTGCAGGAGCGCTACGACGGCGACGCCGCGCGGCTGTGGACCGAGCCGACGACGGGCCGCGAGCTCCTGGCACGCATCCAGCAGCTGCCGGGGTTCGGGGCGCAGAAGGCGCGCATCTTCGTCGCGCTGCTCGGCAAGCAGCTCGCGGTGCGCCCGCAGGGATGGGAGGCCGCCGCCGGCGACTACGCGCTGCCCGGCAACCGCTCGGTGGCCGACGTCGTGGACGCCGCCTCGCTGCAACGGGTGCGCTCCTACAAGCAGGAGCAGAAGGCCGCGGCGAAGGCGGCCGCCGGCACAGCGGGGAGCTGAGGCCGCTCCCCGAGCCGGGAGCTGAGCCCCGCCGCCTCAGGCGGCCGCGCGCCGCACGAGCTCCGTGAGCGCCTGCTCGATCGCGGGGGTCATCGCCGTCACGGCGAACGCAGTGGGCCACATGTCGCCGTTGTCGAGGTGGGCGAACTCGTTGAACCCCACCTCCGCGTAGCGCACCTTGAACTTCGCCGCGGGCTTCATGAACACGATCACCTTGCCGTCGCGGGCGTACGCCGGCATGCCGTACCAGGTCCTGGGCGCGAGGTCGGGAGCGTTGCTCGTGACGATGCCGTGCAGCGCCTCGGCGATCGCGCGGTCCGTGCCCGACATCTCGGCGATCTTCGCCAGGACGTCGGCCAGGTCGGCCTCCGCCTTCTTCGCCGCCGAGCCGCCGCGCGCTTCCCGCTTCGCCTCCGCGGCGCGCTCCTTCATGGCAGCGCGCTCCTCCTCGGTGAAGCTGTCCTTCGCCATGCTGCGCACCTCCGCCGCTCGTTGGTCGACCCGCCGGATCCTAGGCCCGCCCGCGTGCCAGCAGCGAGAGCAGCCAGCCGCGCGAGCACCCTGCTCGCAGCGCTCACGGCCATGGACACCCCGCCTTGGAGGCGCCTAGCGTCGCCCCATGCCGACGATCGCCACGCGCCTTCGCATCGACGACTGGGACGAGCAGCCCGTGGCGCAGTTCGACGACGGCAGCCGGATCACGCGGGCCACGGTCCGGCTCACCGAGGGGGCCGACGGCCTGACCTCGGGCGGCTTCGAGTCGGTCATGTACTACCGGCCGGACGGCACGAGCGACTACGTGGCCGTGCTGCACCTGCTCGCGACCCTCGACGGACGCTCAGGATCCTTCGCGGCCGCGGGCCGCGGTGCCTTCGACGGCACGACGGCGAGCGGCGAGTACGCGCTCGTCCCCGACTCGATGACGGGCGAGCTCGATGGGCTCGTGGGCGTGTGCACGAGCACGTCGACCGAGGCGGACTACCCCTTCATGCCGCTCGAGCTGCGCTACGACCTGCCCTGAGCCGCTCACGGCCGCAGGCAGCGCGCCGGCAGGTCGAACCACTGCAGGGACGCCAGCTGCTCGGGCAGCCGCGCCGGGGCCAGGGACTCGGGGTCTGCCTGCGCCGCCGCCACCGCCGCCTCGAGCAGCTCGCGCCCGGCCAGCAGGTAGGCCTGCAGCTCACCCTCCGGCGCGCGGTCCTCGTGGTGCGGGTAGGTGAGCCGGCCCTCGGCGTCGTAGTGCAGCTGATGCAGCCGCAGCGGCGGCTCGACCGGTCCGTGCCGGTGCCGCCAGAGGCCGGACTCGAGTTCGAACCGATAGTCACCGAGCAGGGCCCACCCGTGCGTGGCGATCAGGTCGACCGCCTCGACCAGGTACCGGAACACCGGCTCGTCGATGAAGTAGTTGAAGTTCACCCGGGTCCAGCCCGGCTTGATGCCCTCGCAGCCGGCCACGATCTGGGTCTCGTAGTCCGCTGAGCGGTGCAGGTCGATGCCCAGCAGCCGGTGGCCGTAGGGCCCGGCGCACGAGCAGCCGCCCCGCGCCTGGACGCCGAACACGTCGTTGAGCATGGCGACCACGGCGTTGTGGTGCAGGTAGCGCCCGGATGGTGCCCGCACGGTGAACGACAGGATGGACAGCCGGTCGGCCTCGAGGTTGCCCAGGATGCCGATCGCGGGGTTGCCCGACCACACCTGCACCGCACGCGCCAGGAAGTCGCGCTCGTGGGCCTGGATGGTGCCGGTGCCGACCGCCTCCTTGAGCCCGAAGACCAGGCCGGCGCGGATCGACTCGATGATCGCCGGGGTGCCACCCTCCTCACGATGCTCGGGGTCGGCCAGGTACTGGTGCTCGGTCGGGCTGACGTAGCGCACCGTGCCCCCGCCGACGACGTCGGGCACCCGGTTCGTGAGCAGCTCGCGGCGGATGATGAGCACGCCGGGGGTCCCGGGCCCCCCGACGAACTTGTGCGGCGAGAGCACGACGGCGTCCTTGCGCGCCAGCTCGCCGCCCTGCGGGTTCATGTCGATCTCGATGTACGGCGCGCCCGCCGCGTAGTCCCAGAACGCCAGGGCGCCGTGCTCGTGCAGCAGGGTCGTGATCCCGACCGTGTCACTGAGGATGCCGGTCACGTTGGACGCCGCGCTGAAGCTACCGATTCTCAGCGGACGGTCGGCGTGGCGCTGCAGCTCCACGGCCAGCTGCTGGGCGTCGATGTGGCCGTCAGCGGTCTCGCCGATCGTCACCACGTCGGCGATCGACTCCCGCCACGGCAGCTCGTTGCTGTGGTGCTCGAACGGTCCGATGAACACCACTGGCCGCTCGTCCGCGCGGATCTGCGCCGTGAGGTGGTAGCGGTCGTCGAGGTCGGCCGGGATACGCAGGTTGAGGATCCCGATGAGCTTGTCGATCGCGCCCGTCGAGCCCGAGCCCGCGAAGATCACGGCGGTCGACGCATCGCCGTGCACGCTGGCCTTGACCAGGGCGCGCGCGTCCTCGCGCAGCCGGGTGGTCTGCAGGCCGGTGCCGCTGGACTCGGTGTGGGTGTTGGCGTAGCGGGGCAGCACCTCGCCCCGGATGAAGTCCTCGATGAAGTCCAGCGCCCGGCCGCTGGCCGTGTAGTCGGCGTAGGTGACGCGTCGGCGGCCGTAGGGGCCTGCCATGACCTGGTCGTCCCCGATGACACCTGCGCGGATGCGCTCGAGCAGCGGCGAGCGGAGCAGGTCGGGGCTGGGCTCTGGGATCGCGACCATGGCGCGAGGGTAGGCGCCGGGGCGAACGCACGGTGCGCTGCACCCGGAGGGCGCAGCGCGCGGACCGGCGCGGACCGGCGCGGGCCGCGATACTCCTGCCTACTCCACCGACGCCTCGCGCGGCGGCACCTCACCACACCGAATCGAGGCCCGGCATGCCCTCGCTCCTGCTCAGCGCCCACGACCTGCGCTTCCTGCTGCACGAGTGGCTCGACGTCGACGCGCTG
>DASVBK010000155.1:0-4197 GCA_036375875.1 Candidatus Nanopelagicales bacterium | reverse complement strand
CGAGGACGGCGAGATCCTCATGCGCGACGCGAAGGCGATGGAGGCCGCCGGGGCGTTCGCGATCGTGCTCGAGGTCGTTCCCAGCGAGCTGGCCGAGCGGGTCACCCGCAGCCTGTCCATCCCGACGATCGGCATCGGGGCCGGCCCGTCCACGGACGCGCAGGTGCTGGTGTGGCAGGACCTGGCCGGCATGAGCCCCGGGCGGCCGGCCAAGTTCGTCAAGCGCTACGCCGAGGTGGGGACGGTGCTGTCCGACGCCGTGCACCGATGGGCCGACGAGGTCGTGGCCGGCACCTACCCCGGCCCGGAGCACGAGTACCACTGAGCCGACGCGTCGCCGGGCGCCGACCGTGCGCGCGGGCGAACCGCACCCTTTCGCGACATGTCGGTCCGCCTTCGCGCCTTGAGCGAGCCGACTCGCAGGCGTTCGGCACCCATATGACGCTCCCCAGCCCTCGGGAAGGTCGAGGAGGCCTGCGAGTCCGCGGGTAGGGCGCCTTGCGGCCACGTCGAATGTCGCTTCGGGGTGCGAGCGTTGGCGCAGGGGCGCGCACCCCAGCTGCAGCCGGGGTGCGGCGGCCGGGACGCACCCCCCTGCAAGCCCGGGATCTGGGGCCGGGGCGCACCCCCCTGCAAGCCCGGAATGATCTGGGGCCGGGGCTCACCCAGTTGCGGCCGGGGTTCGGGGGCGGCGCACCCCACCGCAACTGCAGTGCGGCGGACTCGGCTGGCCCGGCGGCCTCGGCCGGCCCCCGGCGCCGCAGCCGTCAGCCCACGGGCTTGCCCGCAGCCGACCCCAGACAGCAGACTGCCCCGCCGTGATCCGAGGCGACGACGACCAGGGACGCCGCCGTCGGCTGCGCCTGGACGTCACCCCGCTGCGCACCTCGCGCGACTTCCGGCTGCTGTTCACCTCGGGGCTGGTCACCTACCTCGGCTCGATGATCACCCTGGTGGCGCTGCCGTTCCAGGTGGCCGAGCTGACCGGCTCCTACCTGGCCGTGGGCCTGCTGGGCCTGGCCGAGCTGGTGCCGCTGGTCGTCTTCGGCCTGTGGGGCGGGGCGATCGCGGATGCCATCGACCGCCGCCGGATGGTCGTGGCCACCGAGCTGGCCAGCGTGGTGCTGTCCACCGCCCTGCTCGTCAACGCGCTGCTGCCCGCGCCCAGCGTGTGGCTCATCTATGTCGTGGCGATGCTCTTCGCCGTCGTCGACGGCCTGCAGCGCCCGAGCCTCGAGGCGATCGTCCCGCGCGTCGTCACCCATGACCAGCTCGCGGCCGCCGGCGCGCTGAACTCGCTGCGCTGGCAGGTCGGCAGCATCGCCGGGCCGGCCATCGGCGGCTTGCTGGTCGCCGGGTTCGGCGCGTGGTCGGCCTACGCCGTGGACGCGGCCAGCTTCCTGGTCTCGGGCGCGACCCTGTGGCTGCTGCGGCCCGTGCCTGCCGGCGAGGCTGCTGAGGCCCCGAGCCTGCGCCGGATCGGCCAGGGCATGCGCTACGCCTGGTCGCGCAAGGACCTGCTCGGCACCTACCTGGTGGACCTCTCGGCGATGGTCTTCGCCTTCCCCTACGCCCTGTTCCCGTTCCTGGCCGAGCAGCTCGGCGCGCCCTGGGTGCTGGGGCTGCTCTACTCCGCTCCGGCCGTCGGCGCCCTGCTGGCCACGCTCACCAGCGGGTGGACCGGACACGTGGCGCACCACGGCCGTGCGGTCGTGCTGGCCTCGATCGGATGGGGCCTGGCGATCGCCGGGGTGGGCCTGACGAACATCGTGTGGGTGGTGCTGCTCATGCTCACGCTGGCCGGCGCGGCGGACATGCTCAGCGCCCAGTTCCGCCAGCTGATCTGGAACCAGACGATCCCCGACGAGCTGCGCGGCCGGATGGCCGGCATCGAGATGCTCAGCTACTCGATCGGCCCGCAGCTCGGGCAGGTGCGCGCCACCGGGATGGCGCAGCTGACCTCGCTGCGCACCAGCCTGATCTCTGGGGGCCTGGCCTGCGTGGGCGCGGGGGTGCTGCTCGCGGCGTGCCTGCCGACGCTGTGGCGCTACGACGCCCGGACCGATCCCCACGCCGTGCGCGAGCGGGAGGTCCGCGCGGCACGCGCGGCGGCGCAGGGGTGAGCCCGCGTCAGTCCTCGAGGTCCGCGGCGTCGTTCCAGCGCGGGTCGTGGTCCCAGGCCTCGGACCGCGCCCGGGCGCGGGCCAGCGCGGCCTGCGCGGCCTGCTCGTCGGGGTACGGGCCAAGCCGCTCGGCGTGGGCACAGCCCGCGTCGGGCTCGACCGCCATGTGGTGCAGGCAGAACCAGTACGCCATCGCGCCGCTCCTCCCGGTCGACCAGCGGGCGCCGCCGCCCCTCGCCGCCGACCTTAGTCGCCGGCACACCGACCGGCCCTTCCGTAGACTCCCGACCATGGCCCTCGCGACCAGCCGAACCGCCCTCACCCCGGGCCGGGTCTCCCCCCGCCGGCCGGTCCCGGCGAGGATCGACCGACCCGAGTACGTCGACCGCCCGCGGCCCGCTCCCTACACGGGACCCGAGGTGAAGGACCAGGCGACGATCGAGGCGATGCGGGTGGCCGGGCGGCTCGCCGCGCGGGCACTGGGCGAGGTCGGCCGCGCGATCGAGCCCGGCGTCACCACCGACGAGCTCGATCGGATCGGCCACGAGTTCCTCTGCGACCACGGCGCCTACCCCTCGACCCTGGGCTACCGCGGCTTCCCGAAGAGCCTGTGCACCAGCCTCAACGAGGTCATCTGCCACGGCATCCCCGACGACACGGTCCTGCGCGACGGGGACATCTGCAACATCGACATCACCGCATACCTCGGCGGGGTCCACGGCGACACGAACGCGACGTTCCTCGTGGGCGAGGTGGACCAGGAGGTGCGCCTGCTCGTCGAGCGCACGCAGGAGGCCACGCTGCGGGCCATCCGCGCGGTGAAGCCCGGCCGCCCGCTCAACGTGGTCGGCCGGGTGATCGAGTCCTACGCCAGGCGCTTCGGGTACGGCGTGGTCCGCGACTTCACCGGCCATGGCATCGGCACGGCGTTCCACACCGGGCTGGTGGTGCCGCACTACGACGACCCGCACGCCGACACGGTGATGCTGCCGGGCATGACCTTCACGATCGAGCCGATGCTCACGCTGGGCACCCACGACTACCGGATGTGGGCCGACGGCTGGACCGCCGTCACTGCCGACGGCAGCTGGACCGCCCAGTTCGAGCACACGCTGCTCGTCACCGACGAGGGTGTCGAGATCCTGACCCTGCCGTAGCGACGCACGACGGCCGTCACTCCTGTCGGCCACCTCGGTGAGGCGAGTGGCCGGCGGTGGGTCGACACCTCCAAGCCCGCCCATCTGATTCACGATTCAATCGGCGGCGCGGTACCATCGTGGGCATGACCCGATGGCTGTCCGAGCGTGAGCAGGAGCTCTGGCGCGGCTGGATCGCGGCCAGCATGCTGCTGCCCGACCGGCTCAGCCGCGACCTGCAGGAGGCGCACGGGCTCACCGGCACCGACTACCAGATCCTGGTGGAGCTGTCCGAGGCTCCCGAGCGGCGGATGCGCATGAGCGAGCTGGCCGACCACACGATGCTGTCGCGCTCCCGGCTGTCGCACCAGGTCGACCGGATGGCACGGGCCGGCCTGGTCGAACGTGCGGTGTGCCAGCAGGACGGTCGCGGCATGTTCGCCGTGCTCACCGAGCAGGGCTGGCAGACCATCCAGCGCGCCGCCCCGGACCACGTGGAGAGCGTGCGCAGGCACCTGCTCGACCAGCTCACGCCGCAGGAGTTCGAGGCCTTCGGGCAGGCGTGCATCAAGGTCGCGGCAGCGCTGCAGGCAGCGCCCGGCGCGGGATCCAGCGCGCCGCGGTCCGCCTCAGCCTGACGCGCGGGCGGCGCCGGGCTCATCGTCCGCGTCGCCCCTGCGCGCGTCGTCGGCCGGCTCGGGTGCCGCGTTGTCGCCCGGCGCGGGTGCCGCGTTGTCGCCCGGCGCGGGTGCCGCGTCGGCTCCCGCCTCGCCGGCGGGTGGCGCCTGCCCCCCGCCGCTCGCCGCGACGCGCCGGCCCACCAGCCAGGCCGCGATCGACCCGGTGCTGTTCATCGTCCAGTGCAGGCCGATCGGCGCCAGGATGCTGCCGCTCCACACCACGAGCATGGCGAAGCCCACCCCAGCGCCGCCGGTGGC
>DASVBK010000073.1:0-24868 GCA_036375875.1 Candidatus Nanopelagicales bacterium | reverse complement strand
CAGGGCGGGGGCTACTACGACCGCCTGCTCGCCGAGCTGGCGGGCGCCCCCGCCGCACCGGCGGTGGTCGTCGTCGTGCACGACGACGAGGTGCTGCCCGCGGGCACGGTCCCCCGAGAGGCGCACGACGTCCGCGTGGCGCTCGCGCTCACCCCTGGGGGATGCATCGCGCTCGGGTGAGCCTCAGCTGCCCGTCGGAGCCGGGCTGCTCGCAGGCGTGCTCGTCGAGGAGCCCGAGCTCGCGGCAGGCTTGGCCTCGGTCGTGGAACTGCCCGCCGAATCGGCCTTGGCCGCCGTGGCCCCGGCTCCCGCCGTGTCGCCGGACTTCTCGGTGGGCTTGTCGCTGGTCGTGGCGGTCTTCTTGCCACGGCTGTCGGTGCGGTAGAAGCCGCTGCCCTTGAAGACCACGCCGACGTTGCCGAAGACCTTGCGCAGCCGGCCGCCGCAGGTCGGGCACTCGGTGAGCGCGGGCTCATGGATGGACTGGACGACCTCCAGCGGAGTGTCGCACTCGGTGCAGCGGTACTCGTAGGTCGGCATGGCGCCATTCTGGCACTCCGCGTGGACGAGTGCTAACTGCGCCCCTACCTGTGGACGACCGGTTGGCGGCGGCACCGCCCGCCCCTACCGTCGGCCCCGCCGCTGGGGAGCGGGGAACGCCACAGGAGGTGCCCATGCCGCTGTCGATCGCCTCGGGGCGACTGGTCCGCCGACACCGGCGGGCCCTGGCCGGGCTGTTCGCCGCACTCGCGATCCTCACGCTGGGCCTGGCGCTGCGCCCGCCACCGCCCGCGACGCGCACCGTCGTGGTGGCGGCGCGCGCGCTGGCCACGGGCACCCGGCTCGAGGCCGGGCACCTGACCACGGCAGCCGTCCCCACCGGGGTTGCGCTGCCCGGTGTCGCCGATCGGCCGGACCCGCTCGTGGGTCGGGTGCTGGCCGCTCCGCTCATCGCCGGCGAGCCGGTGGCGCTGACCCGCCTCGCCTCGCCGCCGGGCTCGGGCTGGGCGCTGCCCCCGGGCTCGGTCCCGCTGCCGGTGCGCTTCCCCGATGCCGGTGCCGTGGCCCTGCTCGGCGCCGGGCAGCAGGTGGACGTCCTGGTGGCCGCCGGCCCATCGCAGGACGCGGCCAGCAGCCTGCCGCTGCCAGCCCGGGTGGTCGCGCGGGGGGCGCTGGTGCTGGCGGTCACGGGCGCTGGTGATCAGGGCGAGGCGACGGGGCTGGACAGCCAGCTCGGCCCGGCGCAGGGCTTGGATCGTGCCCCGCTCGTGGTGCTCGCGGTGACCGAGTCCCAGGCGCTGGCGATCGCCGGCGCGGCCTCGTCGGGCACCCTTGGGTTCACGCTCGCCAGCCCCCCGGCGGGTTCTGCCGGCGCCGCCCGGGCTGTCAGCTGAGCGGACCGCCCCCGGGCGTGGCGTCGCGGCGCTCGGCGAGCAGGTCGCGGATCTCGCGCAGCAGCAGGATGTCGTCAGGCACCTCGTCGGTCTCCGGCTCCTGACGGCTGCGCTCGCGGATCTTGTTCATGGGCACGACGAAGACGAAGTAGACGACCAGCATCGTGAGCACGAAGGTGATGAGGGCGCTGATGACCGCGCCGATGTTGACGAACTGGCCGTTCACCGAGAACCCCAGGCCGATGCTGCCCGCCCCCCCGAGCGCGGCCACGAGCGGGTTCACCACGTTGTCGACCACCGACTTCACGACGGCCGCGAAGGCAGTGCCCACGACCACCGCGACTGCCAGGTCGATGACGTTGCCGCGCATCACGAAGTCCTTGAAGCCCTGGACGATGCCGGTCTTCTCCTGCGCCATGTCAGATCCTCTTCCTCGGCGGTGTCGGGCGCTGGTGCGCGCGCCAGCCCGGGAGTCTAGTGACGGGACTGCGCCGCAGGCAGGTCACCCGCCATGGTGCGGCGGCCGCTGTGCCTCGTAGAACGACTGGCGTGCGGCCTCGGACTCGGGCTGCTCGCCCCAGGCCTCGGGGCGGTCCTCGGCGGCGCGGGCCGGCAGCGGGTCCCCGAGGGTCAGCCTCGGCCGGGGGGGGCGGCGATGCGTCCCGGCCGGGCGCCGCCGCAGCGTCGTCCGGCCCGTCGGGCCGCGCCGTCACGTCGAGTCGCCCTGCTCCAGCTCGGCGAGGAACGCCTCGACCTGGGCGGCGATGTCGGTCTCCTGGCGCAGGTGCTCGGCATCGCCGGGCAGGCTGGCCCGCCCGGCCATGAGCGCGTCGTACTGCTCCTCGAGCGTGGTGACGGCCTCGAGGTTCTCCGGGTTGGTCGCGATCTGGATGGAGATGTCGGCGTCGGACTCCTCGGCCGCATCGCGCAGCTCGTCGAGCGGGACGGCCAGGCCGGTCGCGGAGCACAGGTGCTGCAGCAGCACGAGCGCCCCCCGCGGGAACTCCGCCTGCACCAGGTAGTGCGGGATGTGCGCGGCGAACCCCATGGCCGGCCGTTCGCGGGCGCCCAGGCGCAGCTCGAGCAGGGCCGAGAGGCTGCCGGGCACCTCGAGCGAGCCGACCCATGGCGTCTGGCCGACCACGAGGGTGGGGTCGTTGGCGTGCACGGTGACGTTCACGGCGCGGGTGTGCGGCGCCGGCCAGGGGATGGCCTGCAGGCCCACGGCCAGGCGCACGTTGAGCGCCTCGACGAGGCGGACCACGCTGTCGGCCACCGACCCCCACGCGGTGTCGGGCTCGACGCCGTGCAGGATGAGGAACCGCTCACCTTGGGCGTCGATCGCCGCGTCGACGACCAGCTCGGGCATCTCCACCGACTCGTAGTGGTCGGCGTTGAACACCGTGCGCGGCCGGCGGGCCCGGAAGTCGAACAGGGTGTCGATGTCGAAGGTGGCCAGCCGGGTCGGCTGGCAGGTCTCGAGCAGGTGCTCGATGGCCAGCCGCGCCGCCCCACCGGCGTCCATGAACCCGGTCAGGCCATGGACCAGCACCGGAGCGCCGAGCTCCGGCCGGTCCGGCTCCAGCCGGTAGGAACCTGCCGTCACGATGCGAGACTACTGCCGCGCCTGGGCAGACGTCGCTCAGCGCGCGGCCGCGCGGCGGTACCGGCTGACCCCGAGCGGCACGAAGATCGCCAGGATCACCACGCACCACAGCACCGACGCGAGCACGGGGTTCTGCAGCGGCCAGTAGTCCGGCGCCTGGTAGAGGGGCGGCACGTTGCCGAACAGCTCACGCACCGCCGCGACGACGGCGCTGATCGGGTTCCACGCCGCGATCGGCTGCAGCCAGGACGGCATCGTCTCCAGCGGCACGAACGCATTGGACAGGAACGTCAGCGGGAACAGCCAGATCAGGCCGGCGGTCTGGGCGACCTCGACGCTGCGCACGCTCAGCCCGATCACCGCCCCGATCCAGAGGAACGCGTAGGCGAACAGCGCCAGCAGCCCGAACCCGCCGAGCACCGAGAGCACCGGCGCGTCGGTGCGCCACCCGACCAGCAGGCCGGTCACCGCCATGGCAGCGGTGGTGACCGTCGCGAACGCGAGGTCGGCGAACGTGCGCCCGGCCAGCACGGCCGAGCGGGACATCGGCAGCGAACGGAACCGGTCGAAGACGCCACGGGACAGGTCGTCGGCCATCGCGATGCAGGTCGTCGCGCAGGTGAAGGCGACGGTCTGCACGAAGATGCCGCCCATGAGGTAGTCGGTGTAGTCGCCGCCGCCGGGCACGTTGATCGCGCCGCCGAACACGAACGCGAACAGCAGCACGAACATGATCGACTGGATGATCCCGAAGAAGATCGAGTCGGGCTGCCGGCGCAGCCGCGTGACGTTGCGCCAGGTGATCGTGCCCGTGTCGGACAGGCTCTGGGCCAGGTCGCTCATCGCGTGGCTCCCGTCGTGCTCGTGGTGGCGGCCTCGTCCGACCCGTCCTGCGCGTGGTGGCCGGTCAGCTGCAGGAAGACGTCGTCGAGGGTCGGCCGGCGCAGGCCGAGGTCCAGCACCCTGACGCCGGCCTCGTCGAACGCCCGCACGGCCTCGATCAGCGCGGTGGCCCCGCCCTCGACCGGTGCCACCAGGGTGCGGGTGTGCTCGGTGACGTCGACCGGGCCAGCGGCCAGCCCGCCGAGGATCGTGCGTCCCGCCTCAACCTGGCCATGGTCGACCGTGATGACCAGCCGCTCACCGCCCATCTGGGCCTTGAGCTCGTCGGAGGTGCCCCTGGCGATGACCTTGCCCCGGTCGACCACCGCGATCGAGTCGGCCAGCTTGTCGGCCTCGTCGAGGTACTGCGTGGTGAGCAGCACGGTCGTGCCGTCACGGACCAGGCCCTCGATGACCTCCCACAGCCCCAGTCGGCTGCGTGGGTCCAGGCCGGTGGTGGGCTCGTCGAGGAAGATGATCGGCGGTCGGGCGACCAGCGCCCCGGCCAGGTCCAGGCGGCGGCGCATGCCGCCCGAGTACGTCTTGGTGGGCCGGTCGGCGGCATCGACGAGGTCGAACTGCGCGAGCAGCTCCGCGGCCCGGGTGCGAGCAGCCGCGGACCCCATGTGGTAGAGCCGGCCGATCATGAGCAGGTTCTCGCGGCCCGTGAGGTACTCGTCGACCGCCGCGTACTGCCCCGACAGTCCGATCGAGCGCCGCACGGACTGGGGGTCGCGCGCCACGTCGATGCCGTGGACCGTCGCCGTGCCGGCGTCCGGCGTGAGCAGCGTCGTGAGGATGCGCACCGTCGTGGTCTTGCCAGCACCGTTGGGGCCCAGCAGGCCAAGCACGCTGCCCACGGGCACCTCGAGGTCGACCCCGTCGAGGGCGCGCACCTCCCCGGACCGGCTCGGGAAGACCTTGACGAGCCCCTCGGCCTGGATCGCTGACATGGCGGCGACCCAACCACAAGGGTCCGACATGCGCATCCCTTGACCGTGCGATAGCACCGCGCGGCCCGTCGGCGCTGCTACGTTCCCAGCACGCGGCCGTCAGCACGGGGGGATGGGGAGCGTGCGGGGATGAGGAGCAGCCGGGGCCGGGGGATCGCCAGGGCCATCGCCGGGGTGCTCGTCGCGGGGATGCTGCCCCTGGTGGGGCCCTCCGCCGGGGCCATCGCGGTGCAGCCCGAGCAGACGTGGGAGTCCGGCGTCATCAGCGGGGTCGCCGACGGTGACACGGTGCTGGTCGCCGTGACCTGGGCGGCGGACCCGGGGTTCATCGCACCGGCGCTCCCGGCCGATCCAGCCGTCCCGCCGGCACGCACCTATTGCGCCGAGCGGATGAACGGCGACGGGACCATGCCGGCCCCTGATGGCGTGCTGGACGGCTGCCGGGTTCGGCTCATCGGCATCCAGGCCCCCGAGAAGGCCGGCGCCTCCGGCGGGTCGGCGCTCGAGCAGTGCCGGGCGAGCGCGGCAACGGCGGCCCTCAAGGCCGTGCTGCCGGTGGGGACTCCCGTGCAGCTGCGCTCGATCTCGGCCCGCTCGGTCGAGAACGACTACTCGGGTGGCCGACTGGCGCGCACCGTGTACTACCAGGACCGCTCGGGGACCTGGGTCGACGCCGGGCGGGCGGTCATGGCCAGCGGGACGGCCATGTGGTTCCCGTTCTCGGCACTGGACCCCGAGAAGCCCGAGCCGCTGCAGAACCTGGCCTACCGGCGCCTGGCTGACGAGGCGGCGGCGGCCGGTCGCGGGTTGTGGTCGGCGAACCTCTGCGGCCCCTCGTCACCCGCGGCGGTGCGCACCTGGGTGGTCTCGGACCCGATCGGCGACGATGCCGGCAACGAGCATCTCGTGCTGATGAACGACGGCGACGCACCACTGGACGTCAGCGGCTGGACGGTGCGCGACTCGTCGCTGCTCACCTACGCCCTGCCGCCCGGCACCGTCCTGGCACCCCATGACCACCTTCGGGTGTTCCCCGGCGCCGGCATCCCCGGCACGCCGACCGCCCGCGACCTGCACATGGGTGGCGCGACCCAGATCTGGACCAACCCGGACCCCACGGGCGCGACCTTCCAGGGCGACGGCGCCTACGTCTACGACGTCCAGCCCGGCTACGCCTACGGCAACCTGCGGGCCTGGTTCCACTACCCCTGCGACGGCGCCCAGTGCAACGACCCGCTGGCCGGCAGCCTGCGGTTCGGCGCCATCACGTACGACCCGACGGGGCCCGACACCGCGGACGGCGAGTTCGTGGACGTCACCAACGTCGCAGCGGTCCCGGTGGCCCTCGGCGGCTATGCCCTGGCGCGCCAGGGGGCGCAGTTCCCGTTCCCGCCGGCTGCGCTGCTCCCTCCCGGCGCCACGCTGCGCGTGCGCATCGGTGCAGGCGTCGACGACGCCAGCACCGTCCACATGGGTCGGACGACCAGCCTGCTCGCCAACGCCGGGGACCGGCTGACGATCGCCAACCTCAACGGCGCCGTCCTGGACTGCCGCGCCTGGGGGACGCTGACCTGCGCCGGTCTTCCGGTCAGCGGGCCCCTCCAGGTGCCCGGAGCGGCCACGGTCGCCGCGCCCGCTCCCGCGCCCGCCCCGGCGCCCCTGCTGACCACCTCGTCGCGCCCCGGCGCCCCCAAGGCCGCAACCGCCAAGGCGGCCGGCCGGCGCATCGTGGCGCGGTGGGCGGCGCCGGTCGCCAACGGCAGCAAGCGGGTGACGAAGTACCGGGTGCGCGTGTACAAGCAGGTGGGCACCAAGCTGAAGTACCGCACGAGCTGCACGGCGAAGTCGACCAAGCGCACCTGCCGCACGGCGAAGCTGCCGCGGAAGGCCACCTACGTGGTGCGCGTGCAGGCGCGCAACGCCAAGGGCTACGGTCCGGCCGCCCCGTCGATCACCGTCCGGGTCCGCTGAGGGCAACCAACCACCGTCACACGCCCGTCACGTACGTGCAACAGGGCCGACCCAGTCCACACCTACACTTGCCGCCCGTGACTCCACCCACCTCGGCGCCCTCCCAGTCCCCGGACCGCGCGCCCTCCCCCGACCTGTCCACCGTCCCCGCCTGGGACCGCTGGTTCGAGCTGACCGCCCGCCGGTCCACGCTCGGCCGCGAGGTCCGCGGTGGCATCGTCACGTTCGTGACGATGGCCTACATCGTCGTGCTCAACCCGCTCATCATCGGCACCGCCAAGGACATCAACGGCCAGTACATCGGCGGGGGTGACAACCCGCTGGTGGCGATCGGGCTGGTCTCGGCGGCCACCGCACTCATCGCGGGCGTGCTGACCATCCTCATGGGCGCCGTCGGCCGGTTCCCGCTGGCCGTCGCGGCCGGCCTGGGCATCAACAGCTTCGTGGCCTACACGATCGCCCCGCTCATGACCTGGCCACAGGCGATGGGCCTCATCGTCATCGAGGGCGTCATCATCGGCCTGCTCGTGATCACGAAGTTCCGCACCGCGGTGTTCAACGCCGTGCCTGAGCCGCTGAAGTACGCCATCGGCGTGGGCATCGGGCTGTTCATCGCGCTCATCGGCTTCGTCGACGCCGGCATCACCAGGCCCGGGGTGCCGCTCATCTCGTTCGGCGTGAACGGCGCGCTGCGCGGGTGGCCGGCCCTGGTCTTCGTGTTCGGCCTGCTGCTCATGATCGTGCTGGTCACCAAGCGCGTGAAGGGCGCCCTGCTCATCGGCATCCTCGCCACGGCGGCCCTGGCGATCATCATCGAGGCCGCGTTCACGGTCGGCCCGCTCAACGACGGCAACCCCGACACGCCCGACAACCCCACGGGCTGGGCGCTCAACGTGCCGGTCATCCCCGACCAATGGTTCAAGATGCCGGACCTGAGCATCCTGGGCGACTTCACCCTCGTGGGCGCGTTCCAGGCGGTGGGCATCGTGACCGCGGGCCTGTTCGTCTTCTCGCTGCTGCTCACCGACTTCTTCGACACGATCGGCACCGTGACCGGACTCGCCCACGAGGCAGAGCTCACCGGCGAGGACGACTCCATCCCTCACCTCGAGCCGATCCTGCTGGTCGACTCCGCGGCGGCCGCGGTGGGCGGCATGGCCTCGGTCTCCAGCAACACCAGCTACATCGAGAGCGCCGCGGGCATCGGTGAGGGGGCCCGCACCGGCATCGCCTCGCTCGTGACCGGCGTGCTGTTCCTGGTCGCGATGTTCGTGGCGCCCCTGGTCTCGATCGTGCCCTACGAGGCGGCCACGCCGGCCCTGGTCATCGTGGGCTTCCTCATGATGACCCAGATCAAGCACATCCCGTTCGACGACTACACGATCGGCATCCCGGCGTTCCTCACGATCGTGGTCATGCCCTTCACGTACTCGATCGCCAACGGCATCGGCGCCGGCATGGTGACCTACGTGCTGCTGCAGGTGGCCACCGGCCGTGCCCGCCAGGTCAAGCCGCTCATGTGGGTGGTGGCGGCGGCGTTCGCGATCTACTTCGCGATCGATCCCGTGAGCCGGCTGCTGGAGTCGATCACCGGCTGATCCGGCCGGGCGCACCGGTCGCGCATCTGCTGGGCCGGGCGCACAATCACGGGCATGGGCTTCGGCTCGTACTCGTTCCTCGTGGGCCCGCTGATCGCGCTGTTGGCGATCGGCGGGCTCATGGTGGTCTCGCGCTGGATGACGGGCCAGCGCGGCTCGCTCATCGAGGCACCGGCGCGGCGCGGCGCCGCCGAGGAGTACGGCCTGATGATCCCCGTCGCCAGCCCGCGCTCGATCGCCGACGCCGACCGGGTCCGTGCGCGGCTGCAGGCCGCCGGGGTGCGCTCTCGGGCGGTGGAGACCACCGAGGGGCTGCGCGTCATGGTGTGGGCCGATGACGTGGGCCCGGCCCGAGCCGTGCTCGACACCCCACGCTGACGCGCTGCTACGCCGCCGCGATCAACGCTCGGCACCGCGCCTCGAGCGCCACCACGGCCGGCCCCATGATCGCGAAGGCGGGGTTCGTGGTCTGGCCGTGGAAGAAGCGGTAGTGGATCTGCTGGGCGATCCCTGCCAGCCGGAACAGGCCGAACACCTCGTAGAACGCCCACTGCTCCGGCGTCACCGTCAGGCCGCGCAGCTCGCCGTAGCGCTGCACGAACCCCCACCGGGTGCGCATGCCCGGGGCGTTCGTGGGCTGCCGGCGGAACAGCTGGAACGTGGCCTCGTCGTCGGCCTGCACCCAGTAGGCCAGCGACGAGCCGAGGTCCATGAGCGGATCGCCGACGGTCGCGAGCTCCCAGTCCAGGACCGCGACGATGCGGGTCGGGTCGTCCTCGGCCAGCACCAGGTTGTCGAACCGGAAGTCGTTGTGGACCACGACGTGCGGCAGGTCCGCGGGCTGGTGCGCGGCCAGCCAGGCCATGACCGCCTCGAAGTCCCCGACATCTGCGGTGCGGGCCCGGCGGTAGCGCGTCGACCAGCCCCCGACCTGGCGGGCGACGTAGCCCGGGCCCCGGTCGTAGGAGGCCAGCCCAGCAGCCCCGACGTCGACCGTGTGCAGCGCGACGAGCGTGTCGATGGCGCGGTCGCAAAGCGCGCGCACCCCGGCCTCGTCGAGGCCGAGCCCCGCCGGCAGGTCCTGGCGCAGGATCGTGCCGGGCACCCGCTGCATCACGTAGAACGGGGAGCCGATCACCGCCTCGTCGTCGCAGCACGCGACCATGGCCGGCACCTGCGGGAACGTCGGGGCCAGGGCGACCTGCAGGTCGTGCTCGCGGCGCATGTCGTGCGAGCCCGCGGACTTCGTCCCGCCCGGCGGGCGCCGCAGGATCAGGTCCCGCCCGGGGTAGCGCACCAGGTAGGTGAGGTTCGACGCCCCGCCGGTGAACTGGCGCACCTCGGGCACGCCGTCCAGGCCGCTGCGGTCCGGGGCGTGCGCGCGCAGCCAGGCGGCCATCGCGACCACGTCGAACGCGTCCTCGTCGCGCACTGGTGCGGCGCCGGCGACCGTCGGTTCGCTCACTGCGCGGCCGCCTGCACGTAGGGCTTGAGCAGCCGTCGCGCGACGACCCCGAGGTGCACCTCGTCGGGGCCGTCGGCCAGGCGCAGCGAGCGGGCGCCGGCGTAGGCCATGGCCAGCGGGACGTCGCCGCTCATCCCGGCGCCACCGTGCAGCTGGATCGCCAGGTCGATCACGTCGCAGGCCATGCGGGGCACGGCCGCCTTGATCTCGCTGACCTCGCTGGCCGCGCCCGCGACGCCGAGGGTGTCGAGCTTCCAGGCACAGTGCAGCACGAGCAGGCGTGCGGAGTTGATCGCGATCCGGGCCTCGGCCAGCCGCTCGCGGTTGCCGCCGAGGTTGGCCAGCGGCTTGCCGAACGCCACGCGGCGCACGGCGCGCTCGCAGGCCAGCTCGAGCGCGCGCTCGGCCAGGCCGATGAGGCGCATGCAGTGGTGCACGCGGCCCGGGCCCAGCCGGCCCTGCGCGATCGCGAACGCGTCGCCGGGGTTGCCGATGACCGCCGAGCGGGGCAGCCGCACGTCGGTGAGCGACACCTCGCCGTGCCCGAGTGGCTCGTCCCACTGCCCGAGCGCGGTCAGGCAGCGCTCGATGCGCACCCCCGGGGCGTCCAGCGGCACGAGCACCATGGAGTGCTGCGCGTACTTGTGCGCCGTCGGGTCCGTGCGGCCCATGAAGATGCCGACGCGGCAGTCCGGGTGGCCCACCCCCGTCGACCACCACTTGCGGCCGTTGAGCACGACCTCGTCGCCGTCGAGCACCGCGGTGGCCTGCATCGTGGTGGCGTCAGACGAGGCGACGTCGGGCTCGGTCATCAGGAACGCGCTGCGGATGCGCCCGTCGAGCAGCGGCTCGAGCCACTGGTGCTGCTGCTCGGGCGACCCGTACTTGAGCAGCACCTCCATGTTGCCCGTGTCCGGGGCATTGCAGTTCATGACCAGCGGGGCGAGCAGCGAACGGCCCATCTGCTCGGCGATCGGGGCGTAGTCGACGTTGCTCAGGCCGGTGCCGCCGTCCGTGCCGAACCGGGCGGCGTAGCCGTCGCCGTGGCCCTCCGGCAGGAACAGGTTCCACAGGCCGCGGGCCCGCGCCCCGGCCTTGAGCTGCTCGATGAGCGGGTGGGGGGGCCACGGGTCCTCGCCACGGGCGCGCCTTGCGGCGACGTCGGCCAGGACGACCTCCTCGGCGGGGACCACCTGCTCGTCCACGAAGGCCCGGACCCGGGCGGCGAGATCGGCGGACCGTGGGGCGTGCGCGAACTCCATGCCTGCGAGCGTAGACCCGGCCCCTGGCACTCACACCGGGCCCTTACCCTCCTTCGGCGCTGCTCCTACCCGTGGCGGTGACAGTGGATCCACGGCCGCGGAACACCGTGGCTCGCATCTGACGAAGGAGCACCAACATGGACCGCAGGACCAAGATCGGCGCCAGCATCGCCGCCGGCGTCAGCGCTGTCGTGGCCGTGGCCGCGATCGCCGTGGCCTCCCCCGAGACCGGCGCCCAGACCGCCGACAGCACCCCGAACCCGAGCACGTCGACCGCGCCCCAGGACGGCAGCGGCAAGGGCATGAGCCGCCCCCAGGAGACGCCGCTGACCGGCGCCGCCCTCGAGGACGCCACCGCCGCCGCGAAGGCCGCCGTGCCCGGCGGCACCATCCTCCGCGTCGAGACCGACGGTGACGGCGGCGCGACCTACGAGGCCCACGTCCGCAAGAGCGACGGCACCGAGGTCGTCGTGATGATGGACAAGGAGTTCAAGGTCACCGGCGTCGAGGCGTTCACAGGTCGCGGCGGCCCCGGCGGCCGTGGCGGCATGGCCGGGCCGAACGAGACCCCGCTGACCGGCGCCGAGGCCGAGAAGGCGACGGCGGCCGCGAAGGCCGCGGTCGAGGGCGGCACCGTCATCCGCGTCGAGACCGACGGTGACGGCGGCGCGGCCTACGAGGCCCACGTCCGCAAGGCCGACGGCACCGAGGTCGTCGTGAAGATGGACAAGGAGTTCAAGGTCACCGGCGTCGAGGCGTTCACCGGTCGCGGCGGCCCCGGCGGCCACCGCGGCGGCGACGGGCCGCGCGGCACCCAGGACGGGTCGGGCTCCGGCTCGAGCTCCTCTGCCGCGCCGAGCTCGACCAACGGTGCGTGACCCTCGGGCAGACTGAGCCCGTGGACGCACGAGTGCTGGTGGCCGACGACGACCGGGCGATCCGGGAGTCGTTGGCCACCGCCCTCGAGCTCGCGGGCTACGAGGTGACCACGTGCGCCGATGGTGTGCAGGCCCTGGCCGCCACACGGTCGACGCACTTCGAGGTGGTCATCCTCGACGTGATGATGCCCGGGGTGGACGGCCTGGGCGTGTGCCAGGTGCTGCGCGCGGAGGGCAACCGGGTGCCCATCCTCATGATCACCGCCCGGACCGAGACTGCCGACCGGGTGGCGGGCCTCGATGCCGGCGCCGACGACTACGTGCCCAAGCCCTACGACATCGAGGAGGTGCAGGCGCGGGTCCGCGCGCTCCTGCGCCGCGTCGACACCAACCTGCCCGCCTCGCCGTCCGACCCGTCGGCGCAGGACGCCGCTCGCGCCAGCCTCGAGGTCGGGCCGGTCCGCCTGGATCCGGCAGCCCGCCGCGTCTGGTCCCACGGCACCGAGGTGACCCTGTCCCGGACCGAGTTCGACCTGCTCGAGCTGCTCATGCACAACGCCGGGATCGTCCTGGAGCACCGCGTCATCTACGACCGGATCTGGGGCTACGACTTCGGCCCGGACTCCAAGAACCTGGCCGTCTTCATCGGGTACCTCCGGCGCAAGCTCGACGTCCCCGGCGACACGCTGATCCGCAGCGTGCGTGGGGTCGGGTACACCATGCGGGAGGACTGAGGTGCGCCTGCAGACGCGGCTGGCGCTGCTGTTCGGCGCCGTCGTGACGGCCGCCGCGGCGCTGATGGGCGTGCTCGCCTACGCCGCGATCGCCGGCCGGCTGGCCGCGCAGGTCGACGAGTCCCTGCTCGAGACCGCCACCCCGCTGGCCGCGGAGCTGGCCGCCGGCCAGGTGCCGCGCGAGGTGGCCGAATCCGCCACGGATCCGGCCGACGATCGATCGCCGCGGGAGGTCGCCGACGACGGCGACCGGCGCCGCGGTGGGCCCCGGGATCGGGGCCTGCTGCTGCCCACCCAGGTGCTGCTGGTCGACGGCCGGGTGCTGGGGGCGAGCACGAGCAGCGTGGTGCTGCCGGTGGAGGCCGAGGACCTCGCCGTGGCCCGCTCGACCCGGCCGCAGGGGCAGTTCCGCGACGTGACGGTCGACGGTGAGCCGATCCGCATGCTCACCGAGACCGCGGGCGGCGCCAACGGGGCGATCCAGGTGGGTCGCGACGTCAGCGAGAACGCCGCCGTGCTGCGCACGCTGGCGTGGTTGCTCATGGCCATCGGCGTGCTCGTGGCGGGCCTGGCCGCGCTCGCCGGGTGGCTGCTGGCCCGACGCACCGCCGCGCGCCTGGTCCGGCTCACCGATGCTGCCGAGGAGGTCTCGGCCACCGGTCGGCTGGACGTACCGGTGCCCGCGGAGGGCAGCGACGAGGTGGGCCGGCTCGGTGCCGCGTTCGACGGCATGCTGGTGCGGCTGGGCCAGGCGCGCGACGACCAGCAGCGGCTGGTGCAGGACGCGGGGCACGAGCTGCGCACCCCGCTGACCTCGCTGCGCACGAACGTGAGCCTGCTGCGTCAGTTCGAGGCGATGCCGCCGGCGACCCGGGCACGTGTCATCGCCGACCTCGACGGCGAGACCCGCGAGCTCACCCACCTGGTGAACGAGGTGGTGCACCTGGCCGGCTCCGTGCCTGCCGACGCCCCGATCGGGCCTGTGGCCCTCGAGGACCTGGCGGTTGCCGTGGCCGAGCGGGCACGGCGCAGGACGGGCCGGACGGTGCTCGTGCAGGCCGACGGCTCCGTGGTGCTGGGTCGGGCGGCCACGCTGGAGCGCGCGATGTGGAACCTCGTGGAGAACGCCTGCAAGTTCTCGCCCACGGATGCACCCGTCGACCTCGTCGTGGACCGGGGGGCCGTGCTCGTGCGCGACCGCGGCCCCGGGATCGACCCCGCCGACCTGCCCCACGTGTTCGACCGGTTCTACCGCGCGACGGCTGCGCGCGCGCTGCCGGGCTCCGGCCTCGGCCTGGCCATCGTCCGCGACGCCGCCGTCGCGCATGGCGGCCAGGTGGTCGCCGGCAACCGGCCCGACGGCGGCGCCGAGCTCGGCATGGTGCTGCCGCTGGCGACGTCCGGCCCCCTGCCAGCCACGCACTGACCGGTCGCGCCATCGGCGACGCGCCGCCGCGCTCGCAGGGCGCGGCGGGGGCAGGATGGCGCCATGTCGGGAGGTGGCGGCGACATGCAGGTGCGCACGATCACGGCAGGCGGCGCCCGCGTCGTGCCGGTCGAGGCGCTGCCCACCGCCCTGGCCGAGGTCCGTGCCGACCCCACCAGGCTGCTCTGGGTGGACCTGCCCGTGTGCGACCAGGCGGCCGTGGACGTGCTCGTCGACGTGTTCGGCTTCGCGCCGACGGCGATCCAGGAGTGCATCGACCGGCAGCGGATGCCCAAGGTGCACGCGTACCCCGACCACCTCTTCGTCGTGCTGCACTCGCCCGAGCGCGGCGAGCGGGGCCACGTCCACTACGTCGAGCTCGACCAGTTCATCGCCGACCGCGTCCTGGTGACGGTGCACGGCCCGACGAACCCCGCCGTGCCGGTCGACCTGCCAGTGCGCGACACCGACGAGGTGTGGAGCCAGGTGCAGGCCGGAGCACTGCGCCCGACCTCAGCCATGGCCCTCTCCCACGCGATCGCCTCAGCCGTCGCCGAGCACATGGAGGCGATGATCGAGCAGGTCACGGCCGACGTGTGGTCCCTCGAGCAGCAGGTCACGGCCGGTGCCATCGGCGATCCCGAGACCTTCCTCGACGAGATGTTCCGCACCCGCCACGCGCTGCTGGCCGTCGGCAACGTCAGTGGCAACGGCTACGAGGTCTACGAGCGGATGCTCACCCTGGCGACGCAGCTGCCCGACCGGGATCGGGCGCTGGTCGCCGACAGCCTCGAGGAGATCCGAGGGATCCATCGCCTCGCCGTCGGCCAGCGCGAGTACCTGCAGGGTGTCATCGAGTTCTACCGCACCCGCACCGACACGAAGATGGCGATCGCAGCGGAGCGGCTGGCGGTGATCGCGGTGGTGACCCTGCCGATCACCGCACTGGCCTCGGTGCTGGGCATGAACGTCATCGTCAACGCGACCACGCAGTACCACTGGCTGGGCATCGCGCTGGTCGTGATGATCGCCATGTCGCTGTACCTGCTGCGCTGGGCCAAGCGGCACGGCTGGTGGTGACGATGAGGGACGAGGAGCACCCATGATCGAGCAGATCGGCCCCGAGGAGCTGGCTGGCCGGTTGGGCCAGCCCGGCGTCACCCTGCTGGACGTGCGCGAGGTGCACGAGTTCCAGGGCGGCCACGTGCCCGGGGCGGTGAACATCCCGATGTCGCTGCTGCCGCTGCGCGTCGGGGAGGTGCCCGCGTCCGGCGAGCTGCTCGTCATCTGCCACACCGGGGGGCGCTCCATGCAGGTCTGCCAGTGGTTGGCCCAACAGGGCCGCACCGCCGCCAACGTCAGCGGCGGGACGGCCGCCTGGATGGCCCACGGCCGGCCGCTGGAGGCCTGAGGCGCTAAACCTCCTCGACCGTCACGGCTGCTGCAGGCTCCGGGTCGGCAGCGTCGCGGACCAGCGTGACCAGCTCCGAGGCCCCCTCCGCGGCGCCCGGCGGGGCCACGGCTGCCGCCGGCTCCGGGATGGGCTGGGCCAGCTCGAAGCTGAGGAACCCGAACGGTGGCAGGGCCACCCGGTAGGGCTCCTCGCCGATCGCGGGGAAGGCCACCCCGCCCATGAGCTCGACCGGGGTGAAGCCCAGGTGGTCGGGGATCACGACGTCGACCGGCTGGGCAGCGGCCGAGAAGTTGGCCAGGCAGAGGATGGGCCGCTGGCCCGGCTGCACGGGCACGCGCAGGTAGGCGAGCACCGCCGGATTGCTGGAGTCCAGCAGCACCATCGTGCCCAGGCCGAGCACGGGGTTGCGCTGGCGGATCGCGATCATCTGCCGGATCCACTGCAGGAACGACGCGGGATCGCGCATCGCCGTCTCCACGTTGCGCACGCCGAAGCCGTACACCGGGTCCATCGAGGGCGGCAGGTAGACCGAGGCGAAGTCCGCGCGGCTGAAGCCACCGTTGCGGTCGGGCGTCCACTGCATCGGGGTGCGCACCCCGTCACGGTCGCCGAGGTACACGTTGTCGCCCATCGCGATCTCGTCGCCGTAGTAGAGGATCGGCGTGCCGGGCAGCGTGAACAGCAGCGAGTGCAGCAGCTCGGCCTGCCGGCGGTCCCCGTCCACCAGCGGGAACAGCCGCCGGCTGATCCCGACATTGCGACGCATCCGCGGGTCGGAGGCGTACTGCTGGTACATGTAGTCGCGCTCCTCGTCGGTGACCATCTCCAGGGTCAGCTCGTCGTGGTTGCGCAGGAAGATGCCCCACTGGCAGCCCTCGGGGATGGGCGGCATCTCGGCGAGGATCGTGCGCACCGGGGTGGCCTCGCCGCGGCGCAGCGCCATGAACATGCGGGGCATGAGCGGGAAGTGGAAGGCCATCTGGCACTCGTCGCCGTCGCCGAAGTAGGCCACCACGTCGGCCGGCCACTGGTTGGCCTCGGCGAGCAGCACGCGACCGGGGTGGCGCTCGTCGACGTGCGCGCGCAGCTCCTTGAGGAACGCGTGGGTGGCCGGCAGGTTCTCGCCGTTCGTGCCGTCCGCCTCGTAGAGGTAGGGCACGGCGTCCAGCCGCAGGCCGTCGAGGCCCAGGCCCAGCCAGTGGTCCACGGCGGCGAGCACCGCGGCGCGGACCTCGGGGTTCTCGTAGTTGAGGTCGGGCTGGTGGCTGTAGAAGCGGTGCCAGAAGAACTGGCCGCGCACCGCGTCCCAGGTCCAGTTGCTGGACTCCGAGTCGATGAAGATGATCCGCGCCTCCGACCAGCGGCTCGGGTCGTCGCCCCACACGTACCAGTCGGCCTTGGGGTTGTCCGCACTCGAGCGCGACTCCTGGAACCACGGGTGCTGGTCGGAGGTGTGGTTCACGACCATGTCGGCGATCACCCGGATGCCGCGGCGGTGGGCCTCGTCGATGAGGGTGACGGCGTCGTCGAGGGTGCCGAAGTCGGGGTGCACGCCGACGAGGTCCGAGACGTCGTAGCCGCCGTCGCGCATGGGCGAAGGGAAGAACGGCAGCAGCCAGATGCAGTCGATGCCCAGCCACTGGAGGTAGTCGAGCTTCTCGGTGATGCCGCGCAGGTCACCGATGCCGTCGCCGTTGGCGTCGTGGAAGCCGCGCACGAACAGCTCGTAGACCACCGCCTGGCGGTACCAGGGGGCGCTGGGATCCACCACCGCGCCGATCGAGCGGCTCGCCAGGGCGGAGGTGGCGAAGCCCGAGGTCGGGGCGGGGGTCCAGGACGCCATGGCGGCTCCCGTCTGCGTGGGGTGATCGGCACGCGGCGGCGGGCCGTGGAGGTCCTACCCATTCTGCCGCGGGCCAGCCGGGCCATGCTGGGTGTGCCTCCCCTGGCTGCCGAGGCCTGGGCTCTGCAGCAGCGGGTCAGGCGGTCGGCGCCGCAACCTGGGCCACAGCCTCCGCACTCGCCGCGTCGTCGGTCTCGCCGCGGGCCACCCTGGCGGCGTAGCGGACCACGACGTTCGCCACCGCGACGATCGGCACGGCGATCACCGCGCCGACCAGGCCGGCCAGCACCGAGCCCCCGGCGACCGCGAGCACGACGGCCAGCGGGTGCAGGGCGACCATGCGGCCCTGGATCAGCGGCTGCAGGACGTGGCCCTCGAGCTGCTGCACGGCGATCACGACCGCCAGGGTGAGCAGCGCACCGGTGACCCCGACGGTGGCCAGCGCGATCACGACGGCCACGAAGCCGGTGATCAGCGCACCGACGATGGGGATGAACGAGCCGAAGAAGACCAGCACGCCGATGGGCAGCGCCAGCGGCACGCCGATGAGTGCCACGCCCACCCCGATGCCGATGCCGTCGATGGCCGCGATGAGCACGGTGCCGCAGGCGTAGGAGGACAGGCTGTGCCAGGACAGCTCGCCGGCGGCGTCGACGTGCTGACGGACCGAGCCGGGGAACAGGCGGCTGATCCAGCGCCAGATGCGGGCCCCGTCGTGCACGAAGAAGATCGTGGCGAACAGCGCGATGCCCGCGCCGCCGAGCACCTCGAAGGCGGTCGACGCGGCCCCGAACACCGACGAGGTGATGCCGCCGCCGGCACCCTCGCCGCCGCCGCTGAGCAGCCCGGAGACGCGGGGCCAGAGGTCCGTGAAGCTCGCCCCGAACGTGGACTCGATCCACGACTGCAGCGTGGTGATGCCCTCGGTGATGGCGGTGGAGAACTCGTCCACCTGGCCCAGCACCGCGCGACCGACCAGGTAGAGCACGCCCGCGATCGCCGCCACCGCGCCGAGCAGCACCGCCACCGTGGCCAGCACGTGGGGCAGGCCCCAGCCGCGCAGTCGACGCGCGGGGGGCTCGAGCAGCGCGGTGAGCAGCAGCGCGACGAAGACCGCGACGAACAGCACCTGGAGCCGGGCGACGACGAGGATGACCACGGCGGCCAGCGCGAGGATGACCAGCAGCCGCCACGACCATCCCGCGACAGTCCGCAGGCCCTCAGGGACGCGGTCGGCGCCAACGGTTGCGGGGGGCTGCGCGGTCAGGGCGGGCACGGGATGGCGCCCGTGGCCGTCACTGCCGGCGCCCGGCTGGACGGGTTGGTGGTCCATGGATGTTCCTCCTGGTGGGCTGCTCGCAAGTCTGCCGGGCCGGGGGCCCTGACGCGGCTGCTCGGGTGCCGGGCAGCGGTGGGCGGGAGGGGTCGGGCGGTCGCGGCTACCCTGCGCGGGTGTCGACCATGCCAGACCTGCCGCAGCAGCAGCCGCCCGATCGCGTGCTTGCCGGCATGGCCGAGCTGGGGGTCCAGCCGGTCGAGCTCACCCCCGAGCTGGCCGAACGGCGGGCTGCGGTCGCCGAGCTCGGCACGGCGCTGCGTGCGCTGACCGAGGCCGCCGTGACCTCAGAGGTGCCCCCCTCGGTGCTGCGCGAGGCGGCGCGGTCCGCTCGTGGGTTGGCGGGCCAGCTCCGCGCGGCGCGGCGCCATCCCGGTCGCCCGGGGTCCGTCGACGACCTGCTGCGCGGGCAGCGGTTCTTCAA
The DNA here is from genome assembly GCA_036375875.1 of Candidatus Nanopelagicales bacterium. Taxonomy (GTDB): domain Bacteria; phylum Actinomycetota; class Actinomycetes; order S36-B12; family CAIYMF01; genus Prado023. The sequence goes on along the minus strand of DASVBK010000073.1, from coordinate 5,682 downwards.
CCCCGTGGTGGGGCCGGGCAACCCCGTAGCCCCGCCGATGCGGGTGACCCTCGAGTCGGGTGTGGCCATCGGGACGTGCATCCTGGGGCCGGCGTACGAGGGGCCGCTCGGGTTCGCGCACGGTGGCATCAGCGCCCTGCTGCTCGACCAGGTGATGGGCTACGCGACGGCAGCCAGGGGGTTGCCCGGCGTGACGGGGCGCCTGCAGGTGCGCTACCACGAGGCCGTGCCGCTCGGGCGGCCGCTCGTGCTGCGGGGCGAGGTCGGCGACGTGCTCGGCGTGCGGGTCGCCGTGCGCGGCTCGCTGGGGCTGGCCGATGAGCCCGGACCTCCGCTCGTGGCCGCCGAGGCCAGCTTCCTGATGCTGCGGCCCGAGCAGGCCCAGCGGCTGTTCGGGGAGGCGCTGGGGTGAGAGGGCGCCTCACTCCCAGCCCTGGGTGAGGTCGGCGAAGCGCCCCACTGCGGCGCGTGCGACGGTCCGGCCGCGCTCCAGGACGGCCGCCACGGTCATGGCGAGGATCCCCAGGCCGAGCAGCAGGACCCACAGCCCGGCCCCCTGCCACTGCGGCAGGAGCTGCACGAGCGGCACGGCCACGAGCAGCAGCAGCGCGCCGAGCACGGCCACGGCTCCCATGAGGACCCGTCGGCGGACCTGCGTGACCCCACCCCAGACGGTGACCGCGATGCCCAGCAGCAGGGCAGGCACGACGTGGGCGAGGCTCTCGGTGACCATGAGCACGAGCGACGCTCCGACGAGCAGGGCGACGCCGACGACCTCCACGACGACGATCTCCGGCGAGCGCACCGAGGTGCCCCGACGCATCCGGTCGCGGCGCCAGAGCCCCACGACGACCAGGAGCGCCAGGCCCATCGGGGTGCTCCACGCCTCAGGTCGCCCCTCGATCGAGCTCGCCGCGAACACCAGCCAGGCGGCGCACGCGAACACCGGCGCCAGGACCTGGATGGCCAGGGAGTGCCGCACGGTGCCCAGGGCCGCGGCCTGGGCGGCGCAGGCGACCAGGACCGCCACGAGCAGGCCGGCCGGGGCCGCGGGAGCGAGGGCAGGCAGCAGCGCCACGGCCGTCGCGCCCACGCCGACCTCGGCCACCTGGCGCCACCAGGGCGGGGTGAGCAGCAGGGTCACCGCCGCAGCCGCGAGACCGAGCGCGACGAGGACCGCCACCTGGGCGGTTGGGCCAGCCCCGAGGGCGAGCAGTGCGACCACCACGGCACCCAGCCCGAACAGGGCCCCCACGTCGCGCAGCACCGGCATGGCAAGCGGGGCCGCGGCGAGCAGCGCAGCGGTGGCGACCAGCGCCAGGGCCGCGGCCAGCCATCCTGTCGCGCCCACGCCGGCGGCCCACGCCATGCCCGAGGTGGCGAGGGCGCCGAGCATGCTGGTCGTTCCCCAGAGCAGGGCCCAGCTCCTGGCGGCCGGACGCACTCGAGCCAGCATGCCGGCTGCGAGCGCGACCGCACCACAGAGCAGTGCCGTGCGATCCACAGCGGCCCGGGTGCTCCAGCCAGCCGCGTCCAGCGTTGCCAGCCACGCCAGGGTGGCCGTGCCGGCCGCGCCCACCTGGAGCAGCAACCGCAGGCCACCAGTGCTGCGCGCGGCCCCGGCGGTGAGCGCGATCGCGAGCAGGGCGAGCGCCGCAGCGAACCACCAGGGCCCGGCACCGTGCGCCCCGATCAGCACCAGCATGGTCCCGGTGCCCGCCAGGGTCGCAGCCACCCAGCGGAGCCGACGCAGGCGCGCTGCCGTTCCCAGCGCCAGCAGGCCGACCACGAGGTCGGTCCGGGGTTCGTCGACGGTCCCCTGGGCGACGGCCAGCGCGCTGGCCGCGACCGGGATGGCCGCCAGCAGCAGTGGGGCATCCCATCGACACCACCACGCACGCTGCGGCGCGACCCGGTGGCCCAGCTCGGCGAGGCCCAGCAGGAGCAGGGTGAGCACCAGCGCGGGGACCGGCGACTGGATCGGGTCGGCTGCCGTGAGCACGAGCATCCCCGCCCACGCCACGACGACGGCCAGCCCGGCGAGCACGCCCATCCGGGTCAGCAGCCCGACGACCAGCAGGGCGGCCGCGGCCGCCAGCAGGCTCCAGCCCGCGAGCGTCGGGGAGGCGACGGCGGGGAGCAGGGGCAGGCCGATCGCGAGCTCGGCGGCGCCGAGCACCGCTGGCGGGCCGAGCCAACCAGCCCGGGGTCGCCACCGGGGAACCCATCCGGCATCCCGCAGGTCGATGGCAGCGCTGGCGAGGAGCAGGACCGACCCCGTCGCAGCCAGCGCCAGGGCCGCCTGCACCGCGACGGCTTGCGCCGCGAAGGCGGGGACTGCGCGAGCAGCCAGGAGCCCCGCGAGGGGGGCAACCGCAGCCCAGGCGGTCCAGGTCATGCCTCGCCAGCGATACCTCGCGGGCACCAGCGCCACGACGGCGATGAGGGCCAGGAGCACGCCGATGGCCGTGCTCGCCGTGTCCACGGCCATCGTGGCCAGGATGGTCAGGCCGAAGGCCAGCCACGGCCACGTCGTGGCCATCCGGCCGGGCAGGCCGAGCCTGACGGCGGCCGCCATGCCGACCGCGACCACGCAGACCGCGAGCGGGCCACGCGCCCCGAGCGTCGTCGGATCCACCGCGTGGAGCGCCGCGAGCACCGTCGCCGGGAGGCCCACCCCGGCCAGCACCGGCGGGAGGTGATCGGCCTGCGGCACGAGCCGAACCAGGGCGGCGCCGGCTGGCGAGGTGCCGCGAGCATCGGCCAGGGCGGTCACCATCCAACCGGCGGTCGCCAGCGCAAGGGCGGCGGCGAGCCCCCAGTCCGCTCCGGCGAGCAGGACGGCTGCGAGGCCGACGACGTGCCCCACGAGGGCGGTCTGGGCGGCCGCGGCGCGCTCGCGCCACCGCGGCAGCTGCGCACACACGACCAGGGCCAGTGCGCCGACGGCCAACACGCCGCCGCGCACCGCCGCCGGGACGTCACCGCTCTCGCACGCGGCCAGCCAGCTCCAGGAGGCGAGGCCGGCGACCGCCCATGGGCGCCACGCGGGTCGGAGGGGCCCGAGGGCAGCAGCGACTGTGAGCAACAGCCCGGAGGCGGTGTGGGCCCAGCTCGGCTGGACGGTGACCGCCCCGACCCAGGCCTGGAGCGAACCGACCAGGCCAGCTGCCGTGAGCAGCACGAGCCAGGCACGCCACGCGCGGACCCAGAAGCCCTGCCCCGCCCGGGAGGCCCCGACCGTGACGGGCAGCAACAGCGCGCTGCCCGCGAGCACGGCAGCCGCGGGGGCCTGCGCTGCCGAGAGGGCCGCGAGTGCCGCCACGGGCAGGGCCATCGCCGCGGCATCGAGCGCGCGGTCAGCACCGCGCACCGAGAACGGGGCGAGCCTGCGCAGGTGCGCCCATCCACTGGCAGCGGCCAGGAGGCCGAACGCGACCCATGGGTCGGCGACGGCGGTCAGCACCAGCGTGCCGGCCGCGACAGCGGCGATGCCCAGGTCGCGTGCCGGAGCGCCGCGACGGCCCGCCAGCTCGAGCATGCCGAGGTAGCCCACCGCACCGATCGCGCCGGCCCAGGTGGCGCCGAGGGGGTCCATCAATGCGAGCGTGGCCAGTGCCCACCAGGCAGGCTCGAGCACCGACAGCACGCCACCATGCAGCCTGTCGGCGGGCGGCTCGGCGGCGCTGAGCAGCTCGAGCCCGGCCAGCCCGAGGAGGCCCGCGGCGACGACCGCCGCTGGCCACGGCTCCGGCTCGGCCACCCAGGTCAGCCCCGCCAGCAGCGCCAGGACGAGCAGGCCGGGGACCGCGGCGACGCAGGTGGGGGCGGCCAACGCGGCGGTTCGCGCCCGACGCGCCCACGCCACGGTTGCCACGAGCGCCGCCATCGTCATCGCCACCTGGGCGCTCCCGGGCACGGCCACGGCCTCACCCGAGGGGATGGCCCGGCCCAGGCCCGTGCTGGCCATGGCCACGGCGAACCAGAGCATGGGGGCGACCAGGTAGCGCAGCGCGCTGGCAGGGTGGCGCCGGGACCAAGCAGCGTAGGCGGCTGCGAGCACGAGCCCGATCACGGTCGTCACGAGGACCAGGGAGGTGCCGGCCAGGTCGGGGGGCATCCCCATGCCGTCGAGCAGCGAGGTCGTGAGCATGACCGGCAGGAGCAGGCCACCGGTGACCTCCAGCGCCCTGCCGACCACCACCGCCCCGCGACGCACCAGCATCGCGGCCGCGGCGAACGGCACTGCCGCGATCACCAGCTCGGCGAGCGGACGCAGCCCAGGCTGCACGTCGCCGAACGCGAACGCCACCAGCCCGAAGGCGCCGACGAAGAAGAGCAGGACCCCGAGGTAGGCCACCCCATGCAGCGCGAGGTCTGATTGCACCGACTCGCGGGTGGCCCGCCACCAGCGGCTGAGCGGTCCGGGCGCCGCCGGCTCTGGGCGGGGGGTGACCACCGCCGCCCTGATGGCGGCCGTCGCATCGCCGGCAGCCGGGCGCATGCCGCTCGGAGGGACGAGGTCAACGCGCACTGACCCAACGGCCGGCACGGGGCTCGTCACACGTGGGACGCTCGGTCCCAGGGTGGAGGGCTCCATCGCCTCACCCGCCAGCTCCCGCAGCACGACGCGGATCTGAGCCGCCAGGTCCGGGGCGAGCACGCCATGGGCGGCCAGCTCGGGCAGGAGGACGTCGTCGACGAAGCCGAGGTGAGCCAGGTCGCCGCGCTGCAGGTGCCGTCGGTCGACCAGCGGGGCGCTGTGCACCGACTCCCCGTCCGAGACCCACAGGGTCCAGGCCGAACCGGACCACCATCGCAGCTGCCAACGGCCCAGCGGGTCCGGGTACCAGTCAGCGGCCAGCCCCTGCACGTCGTCCGACCCGCTGGTGCGCGGGAACTCCGATGCATCCGACTGCGCCATGTGTCCCGCCTCGAGACCTGATCCTGCCCCGACCATCGCACCCATCTCCTCGCCCACCGCCATGGCGCGCCGGGAGTCCCCAGTGGCAGTTCCACCATCCCGCCGGACGCCTGTGGCGCAAGTGGCGAACGTCCTGCTGCAGGTGTGCCCCGGCTTGGCTTCCATCTCACGCAGCCCCAGGCTCACCCTGCCCCGCGTCGTGGTCGCGAATCATCCGATCGAGGTGCTCCACCAGGTTCGGGGGTGGGTGCCAGGGGCCCGCGGTGGCTGCGAGCGATAGCGATGCCCTGTCGGTGTCGTGATCCGACGCGGCGCGGAGACTGCTTCCCTGAGGGGGCGCCCCGGCTGGCGCATCGCCCGGGCAGCCACCGAGCGATGCGCTGCGCTGCCTGTGCGGTGCCCTCGCAGCGGTGCCCCCGGCAGGATTCGAACCTGCGGCCTGTGGTTTAGGAAACCATCGCTCTTTCCCCTGAGCTACGGGGGCCGGGTCCGCTCGCGAGCGCGCGGACCGCGGGACAAGTCTGGCAGATGCCCCTTGGCTCTGGGCGCCACCAGCGATGCGGGATGGCCCGACGGCGAAGATCGCCGGTCCGGAGCGGTTTGACCCCATACCCCCCGGGGTATATTGTGCGCACAGCCCACGACCCCAGGAGGTCTCCCATGTGCAGTCCCGCCCCCTGCCGATCCTGCGGCAACATCACCTGGTCCGGCTGCGGCCAGCACAAGGACCAGGTGCTCGCCTCGGTGCCCGCGTCGCG
>DASVBK010000071.1:0-6717 GCA_036375875.1 Candidatus Nanopelagicales bacterium | reverse complement strand
TCGTCGACCACGGCCTCGAACACCGGCGCGTCGACCACCCACAGGAACGACCACGCGGACTCGTCGATGAGGCCGCAGCGCTCGGCAATCTCCCGCCGCGCAGCACCGAGCAACGCGCGGGCCTCGGGCGCCGCGCCCGCGGCGAAGAAGATGCAGTCCCCGGCCCGGGCGCCGGTCGCCGCGGCCATGCCGTCGCGCTCGGCCTCGGTGAGGTTCTTGGCCACGGGGCCGCCCAGGGTGCCGTCCTCGGCGATCGTGACGTAGGCCAGGCCCCTCGCGCCGCGCTGCTTGGCCCACTCCTGCCAGGCATCGAAGGTGCGCCGCGGCTGGGAGCCGCCACCGGGCATCACCACCGCCCCGACGTAGGGCGCCTGGAAGACCCGGAACCCGGTGCCCGCGAAGTACTCGGTGAGCTCGACCAGCTCCACGCCGAAGCGCAGGTCCGGCTTGTCCGTTCCGAAGCGGCGCATCGCCTCGGCGAACGTCATGTGCGGGATCTCGCCGATGTCGTGGCCGACCGTGCCGCTCCAGATCGCGCGGATGACCGCCTCGCCGACCGCGAGCACGTCGGCCTGCTCGACGAAGCTCATCTCGATGTCGAGCTGGGTGAACTCCGGCTGGCGGTCCTTGCGGAAGTCCTCGTCGCGGTAGCAGCGCGCGATCTGGAAGTAGCGCTCCATGCCCGCGACCATGAGCAGCTGCTTGAACAGCTGCGGGCTCTGCGGCAGCGCGTACCAGTTGCCCGGTTGCAGCCGCACCGGCACGAGGAAGTCCCGGGCGCCCTCGGGCGTCGAGCGGGTGAGCGTGGGGGTCTCGATCTCCAGGAAGTCGCGTGCGAACAGCACCTCGCGGGCGATCTGGCTCACCTTGGAGCGCAGCCGCAGGATGCGCGCCGGCTCCGGCCGGCGCAGGTCCAGGTAGCGGTAGCGCAGCCGCACCTCCTCGCCGACCTCGACGTGCTCGTCGATCGGGAACGGCAGCGGCGCGGCCTCCGAGAGCACCTCGAGCTCGCTGACCATGACCTCGACCGCACCGGTGGCCAGCTCGGGGTTCTCGTTGCCGTCGGGGCGCCGGACGACCTCGCCGACCACCTTCACGCAGAACTCGTTGCGCAGCGGGTGCGCCACGGCCGGGTCGTGCACGACGACCTGCACGATGCCCGAGCCGTCGCGCAGGTCCAGGAAGGCCACGCCGCCGTGGTCGCGGCGCCGGCCGATCCAGCCGGCCAGCGTCACGGTCTGCCCGGCGTGCTCGGCGCGCAGCGTGCCGGCCTCGTGGGTGCGGATCATCGGGAGCTCTCCTCGGTGGTGGGGTCGACGCGCACGACGCGCGGGTGCAGGTCCTCGGCGGGCGGGTCCCAGGCGGCCGGGTCGGCCTCGGCCTGGGCGCCGGAGCGGATGTCCTTCACCGAGCCGGGCTCGCCCGCGGCCCCCGGGAACCAGACGAACGGGATGCCCCGGCGGTCGGCGTGGCGGATCTGGCGACCGAACTTGTCGGCCCTGGGCGCGACCTCGGTCGGGATGCCGCGGGCGCGCAGGGTGGTCGCGATGGCGTCTGACGCCGTGCGGGAGGCCTCGTCGTTCACCGCCACGAGCACGCAGCTGGGCACCGAGCGGGTGGCCCGGACCAGGCCCCGACCGAGCAGCGCGCCCAGCAGCCGCGAGACGCCCAGCGAGATGCCGACCCCGGGGTACGTCGTGCGTCCGTCGGTGGCCAGCGCGTCGTAGCGCCCGCCGGAGCAGATGGAGCCGAAGTCCTCGTGCCCCACCAGCTGCGTCTCGTAGACGGTGCCGGTGTAGTAGTCCAGGCCGCGGGCGATCCGCAGGTCGGCGACGACCGCGCCGGGCAGCCGCTGGGCGGCAGCCCCCACGACGTCGGCCAGCTCGGCCAAGCCCTCCTCGAGCAGCGGGTGCTCGACGCCCAAGGCCCGGACCGCGGCGACGAACGACGTGTCCGGCGTCCGGATGCCGGCCAGGGCCAGGCACTGCTGGGCCGCGGCGGGGGTCAGGCCCGCCTCGTCGGCGAGCAGCTCGGCCACGCGGGCCGGGCCCACCTTGTCGAGCTTGTCGATGGCCCGCAGCACGGCGGCCGGGTCCTCGGCGCCCACCCCGCGGTAGAACCCCTCGGCGAGCTTGCGGTTGTTCACCAGGATCACCGCCGGCGGCATGGGCAGCGCGCGGAACACCTCGGCCATCACGAGGGCGACTTCGACCTCGTGATGGAAGGCCAGGGTGTCGCGACCGACGACGTCGATGTCGGCCTGGGTGAACTCCCGGTACCGACCCTCCTGCGGCCGCTCGCCACGCCAGACCTTCTGCACCTGGGACCGCCGGAACGGGAACTCGAGCTGCCCGGCGTGCTGCACGACGTACCGCGCGAACGGCACCGTGAGGTCGAAGTGCAGGCCCAGGCCCGGGTCCGGCTCGTCGGCCGGCGCGTGCAGCCGGCGCAGCACGTAGACCTCCTTGTCGATCTCGCCCTTGCGCAGCATCTGCTCCAGCGGCTCGACGGCGCGCGTCTCGATCGAGGCGAACCCGTGCAGCTCGAAGACCCGGCGCACCGTGTCGAGCACGTGCTGCTCGACGATGCGCTCGCCGGGCAGGTACTCGGGGAACCCGGAGAGCGGGGCGATCCTGCTCATGCCGGTGCCCCCGGCCGCGACGGCGGGGCAGCGGCGCGCAGGCCCTGCAGGAACGGGTTGACCCGGCGCTCGGTGCCGATCGTCGTGGTCTCGCCGTGGCCGGGCAGCACGAGCATCTCGTCGGGCTGGCTGAGCACGACACGGGCCAGGGACGCCTCCATCGCGCGCGGGTCGCCGCCGGGCAGGTCCGTGCGCCCGATCGCTCCGGCGAACAGCAGGTCACCGGAGCACATGAGCGGCTCGGCGCCGGTGTGGAGCATCCGGAACGCGGTGGAGCCCTGGGTGTGGCCCGGGGCGTGGTCGGCGACGAAGGACATGCCGGCCAGCTCGATGCTTGCTCCGTCCTGCAGCTCACGCACCTCGTTCGGCTCGGCGAAGTCACTGGCGCCCACGACGCTGGCGAACAGCATCCGGGTCTCGCCCGAGACGCCGGCCCAGGGGTCGGCGAGCAGGTGCCGGTCGGCGGGGTGGATCCACGCGGCGATGTCGTACCCGTCGCACACCGGCAGCACCGACCACATGTGGTCGAGGTGGCCGTGGGTGAGCAGCACCGCGATCGGGCGCAGGTGGTGCTCGGCGACGACCTGCTCGATGCCCGCGCGGCTGTCCATGCCGGGGTCGACGATCACGCACTCACTGCCCGCCCCGGGCGCCAGGACCCAGCAGTTGGTGGCGAACGGCCCGGCAGGGAACCCGGCGATGAGCATGCAGTCTCCCCTTGGTGCTCGGGCGGCCGCGGACGTGCGGGCGTCGGCGGCCTGGCAGGTGGTCGCGCCGCTGGCCGGCGGACTGCTGGGCCACGACCCGCCACGGCCCGCCAAGGGTATCCGCCGGGCGGGTGCCCCTCCCAATCCGCGCCGCTGCCCGGGGCGCAGCGCCCGGCCACCTACACTCGGCGCCGATCCGACCATCCGCCAGCTGGGGGGCAACCCGCCGTGACCAAGCCGAAGAAGCCCGGGACCGGCGCGAGCAACAAGCGCCGCAAGGAGCTCGCCGCCGCCAAGTACGAGCGCCAGCTGGCCCGCCGCCAGGAGCGCGCCTCGCGGCGCCGGCGCAAGCAGGTGATCGGCGCCACGATCGCCGCCGTGCTCGGCGTGCTGGCGATCGCCGGGGTGGTGCTGTGGACCAGCACCAGCGGCGACGACGTGGCCAGCCCGGCGACCTCAGCCACCCCCGATCCGGCCGCGAGCACCACGCCCAACGCCAGCACGTCGCCGGAGGCCAGTGCCAGCGCCACGGCGGACACCACGCCGGTGGACATCGGCTGCGACCCGATGCCCACCCCGCCGGCGACCCCGCCCAGCTACGACGCCATCCCCGCCGATGCGCTGCAGGCCGGCACCGAGTACCAGCTCGGCCTGGCCACGAACTGCGGCGAGATCACCATCGCCACGCTGGCGGACCAGGCGCCGAAGACCGTGAACGCGATGCTGGGCCTGGCCGCCGACGGCTACTTCGACGGCACGCCGTGCCACCGGCTGACCACCTCGGGGATCTTCGTGCTGCAGTGCGGCGACCCGACGGGCACCGGCAGCGGCGGCCCGGGGTTCGAGCTGCCCGACGAGAACCTCCCCGAGGCCGGCCAGGACAACTACCCCAAGGGCACCGTGGCCATGGCCAACGCGGGGCCCGGCACGTCGGGCAGCCAGTTCTTCATCGTCTACCAGGACACCACGCTGCCGCCGAACTACACGATCTGGGGCACGGTGACCACGGGGATGGACGTGGTGGAGCAGGTCGCGAAGGCCGGGGTGGCCGGCGGCGGGGGCGACGGCGCGCCCGCGGCCAGCGTCGGGATCGTCTCCACGAGCGTCACGCCGCCGCTGGGCTGAGGCCGGCCCGAGGCGCTGGTGCGGGGCTGGGGAGCAGCCCCGCCCTGACCCGCGCCACGAGGGCGCCGTGGAACAATGACCGCCTCCGCCGGTGCACGCGCGCCGTGTGCCGCCGCGATCTGGGAGGGTGCGAGCATGACCGAGCACGCGTACGGCCGCGTCGCCGAGGACGGGACGGTGTACGTGCGCCGCCCCGACGGCGAGGAGGCGGTCGTCGGGCAGTGGGCAGCAGGCGACCCGGCGCAGGGCCTGGCGTTCTTCGAGCGCAAGTATGAGGGGCTCAAGGCCGAGGCCGACCTGCTGCTCGTGCGGCTCAAGGACGGCAAGGGCACCCCGGAGTCCGTGGCCAGCGTCGTGACGAAGCTGCGCGAGACCGTCGCCGAGCCGCACGTCGTGGGCGACCTGGCGGCGCTGGCCGCGATGGCCGACACCCTCGAGGCCGCGGGCAGCGCGCGCAAGGAGCAGGTCGCCGCCGAGCGCGAGGCCGCGCGGGAGCGGACGATGGCGGCCCGGCGCGCCCTGGTCGAGGAGGCCGAGCAGCTGGCGGGCTCCACCCAGTGGAAGGCCACGGGGGACCGCTTCAAGGAGCTGCAGGGGGCGTGGACCGCCCTGCCGCGCGGCGACCGCGCGACGCGCGACGCCGAGCAGGAGCTGTGGAAGCGCTTCAGCACCGCCCGCTCGGCCTTCGACAAGGCGCGTCGGGCCCACTTCGCGCAGCTCGACGCCACCCGCAAGGAGGCGACCGGGGCCAAGGAGGCACTCATCGCCCGCGCCGAGGAGCTCTCGACGAGCACCGACTGGGCCGAGACCGCACGGGCCTACCGCGGCCTGATGGACGAGTGGAAGGCCGCTCCCCGCGCCGGCCGTGCTGACGAGGACAAGCTCTGGGCACGGTTCCGGGGTGCCCAGGACCGGTTCTTCGACGCCCGCAACGCCGCGCTGAACGAGCGCGACGAGGATCAGAAGGCCAACCTCGCGGCGAAGGAGGCGCTCGCCGCCGAGGCCGAGGCACTGCTGCCCATCACTGACCTGGCCGGGGCCCGCTCGGCGCTGCGCAGCATCGGCGAGCGCTGGAACGCCATCGGCCACGTGCCCCGCAACGACCGCGACCGGGTCGAGGGCCGGCTGCGCCGCGTCGAGGACGCGGTGCACCGCTTCGAGGCCGACCAGTGGCGTCGCACCGACCCCGCCAAGCGCGCCCTGGCCGAGTCCACGGTGAGCACGTTCAGCGACTCGCTGGCCAAGCTCGAGGCCGAGGCCGCCGCGGCCGAGGCGGCGGGCAACGCGGCGAAGGCGGCGGACCTGCAGGGCCGGATCACCCAGACCCGCGCGCTGCTCCAGGCCGCCCAGGCCTCGCTCGCGGAGTACTCCGGCAGCTGAGGCCCGCATCGGCTCGCCGGAGGCGGCTCGGGCGGGGGGGTTCACGCGGCCCCTCCGGCAGCTGAGCCCGCTGGTCAGACCCGGTAGGCGTCGAAGACGCCCTCCACGCCACGGACCGCACGCAGCACGGCCCCGAGGTGCTTCGGGTCGCCCATCTCGAAGGTGAACCGCGACATCGCGATCCGCTCCTTCGTGGTCGTGACCGACGCGGCGAGGATGTTCACGTGCTGGTCGGACAGCGCCCGGGTCACGTCCGACAGCAGCCGGGACCGGTCCAGCGCCTCGACCTGGATGTTCACCAGGAACACCGACGTTGCCCCTGGCGACCACGCCACGGGCACGAACCGCTCGGCCTGTGAGGCCATGGCGGCGATGTTCGAGCAGTCGGTGCGGTGCACGGAGACGCCGTTGCCCCGGGTGACGAAGCCGGTGATCTCGTCGCCGGGCACCGGGGTGCAGCAGCGGGCGAGCTTGACCCAGACGTCGCCGAGGTGCGAGCCGATGACGGTGACGCCCGGGTCGGAGTCGGAGCGCTGCTTGAGCTTCGGGATGCCCTGCGGGGTGACCCCCTCGGCGGCGTCGTCGGACGCGGCTGACGGGCCGCCCGCGGTGGCGACCAGCCGATGGATCACGGTCTGCGGGCTGATCCGACCCTCGCCGATCGAGGCGTAGAGCGCGCTGACGTCGGGCTGGCGCAGGTCGGCGGCCACGGCACCAAGCGCCGCGTTGGACAGCAGCCGGTGCACGGCCACGCCCTCCTTGCGCATCGACTTGAGCAGCTGGTCCTTGCCCTTCTCGATGGCCTCCTCGCGGCGCTCCTTGGAGAACCAGGCCTTGATCTTGCTCTTGGCCCGAGGGCTGCGC
>DASVBK010000126.1:0-5401 GCA_036375875.1 Candidatus Nanopelagicales bacterium | reverse complement strand
GTCGACCGCCCGCTGTGGGAGATGTGGCTGGTCGAGGGCATGCCGGACGACCAGTGGGCGATCATCACCAAGACCCACCACGCGATGATCGACGGCCTCGCCGGCAACGAGCTGATGGAGACGGTGCTGGACCGGGACCCAACGGCGGTGCGGCCGCCGCCGAGCAGCTGGCGACCCCAGCCGCAGCCCTCCACGCTGGACCTGGCCGGCGCGGCGGCCGGCTGGGCGCTCACCCTGCCCGTGGAGCTCACGCGTGCGGCGGCCACCGCGGCCCAGCGGCTGGGCGACCCGGCCTCCGTGCTGCGCTCCGGCGCCGTGCGCGCGCTCGGCCTGGCGCAGGCCGGCCGCCGCGTGGCCCAGCCCACCAGCGTGCTGAACGGGCCCATCGGGCCGCACCGGCGGTGGGGCTGGGCCTCGGCCGAGCTGGCGACGGCCAAGGCCATCAAGGACGCCGCCGGCTGCACCGTGAACGACGTCGTCCTCGCTGCGATCGCCGGCGCCTTCCGCCAGTACCTCCAGGAGCGCGGGGAGCCGGTGGACGACCTCGTGCTGCGCTCGCTCGTGCCGGTCTCGATCCGCACGGACGCCCACCGCGGGGCGCTCGGCAACCAGGTGACGGCGATGTTCGCCGACCTGCCCGTCGGGGTGCCCGATCCCCTCGAGCGGCTGGCGGCCGTCGCACAGCAGATGGCCGACCTCAAGGCCAGCGGGATGGCCGTGGGCATCGAGTCCATGCTGTCCGCGGCCGACTACGTGCCGGCGACGCTCATGACCCTCGGCGCGCGCGCCTACGTCCGCACCGGCCAGCGCGTGGTGAACGCCGTCACCACCAACATCCCCGGCCCGCAGTTCCCGCTGCACCTGCTCGGGCGGCGGATGCTCACGATGACCCCCTACATCCCCATCGCCGAGTCGGTGCGGATCAGCATCGGCATCGCCTCGTACGACGGCCAGCTGGCCTTCGGGGTCACCGGCGACTACGACGCCGTGCCCGATCTCGACCGGCTGTGCGAGGCGATCGGGACGTCGCTGGACGAGCTCGCCGCGGCGGCGCTGGGGTGACCAGGCGTCAGGTCAGAGGAACTCGAGCGGGTCGAACTCCTCGATGGGGATCACGCGCACCCGGGGCAGCCGGATGTTGAACGCCTTGACGTCGTACTCCAGGTCGTAGAACGGCACACCCTCGGACTCCAGCGCGGCGTACCCGCGGTTGCGGAATTCCCGGAAGCCCACGCACGCCACCCGCCGGCCGGTCACCCGGCTGCCGTCGAGCAGGGGCTGCAGGTGCGGCAGGAAGTCCCCGTCGTGCGAGACCAGCACCACGTCCCCGGGGCGGTCGACCAGGGCGTCGAGGGTGCGCTGGATGGCGATGTCGACGACCTTCTCCTGGGCGTCGCCGCTCAGCGGCACGGGGCGGAACCCGATCGCCTGCAGCGCCTGCACGAACGCGTGCGGGAGCTCGCCGTTGACTGCGAGGAAGAAGAGTCCGCTGGTCTGCTGGCCCCAGCGCTCCTCGACGAACGACAGCAGGCGGTCCCAGCGGGGCCGCTCCTCCGGGCTCGGCCGATGCCCGAGGATCGACGCGCCGAGCGTGGCGTCGATGTTCTCCCCGTCGACGAGCAGGTAGGTCGTGGGACCGTCAGCCATGCCGGCAGCGTACGGCGGCCGGGCCGGTCAGCCGTCGTCGGCGCCCAGTGCGGGGATCGGCGTCGAGGTGGCGTTGTACTCCTCGAGTCGCCAGCGCGTGACGGGCTCGCCCCCCGGTTCGCCCGGCAGGCGCAGCTGGCTCAGCACGCTCCAGGCGCAATTGCTGATCACGCCGAGGGCGGTCCACTGCTCGGGAGCCAGGCCGAGCAGCCCGCCGATGCCGCCGCGGATCGACCCGCCGTGCGAGACCACGACCATCGTCTGGCCGGGCTCGACGCCGTCGAGGTGGCGCAGCACGCACGCCACCACGCGCGCCACCACCTCGCTGCGCGCCTCCCCGCCGGGCGGGCGCACGTCATGCCCGGCGATCCAGCCCTGGAACAGCTCGCGGTGCTCGGCCAGGATCTCCTCGCGGGTCATCCCCTGCCAGACCCCGCCGTTCGTCTCGCGCAGGTCAGCGTCGGTGACGACCGGCAGCCCGGTGAGCTCCCCGAGCACCAGCGCCGTGTCCGCGGCGCGTGCCAGGTCGCTGGCGATGATCCGGCTGGGGGCCATCTGCGCCAGGGCGGGTGCCGCCGCCACGGCCTGGGCGACCCCCACGTCGTCCAAGGGCACGTCCATCGCGCCCTGGAACCGGTTCTCGAGGTTCCACGTCGTTCGGCCGTGCCGCCAGAACACCACGCGCCGCCCGGGCGAGGCGTTCCAGCCGCTCACGGCGTGGCTGCCCGCGGCGCGTGGACCTCCTCGGGCAGCTCGATGAGCGGGCAGTCGCGCCACAGCCGCTCGAGCGCGTAGTGGAACCGCTCCTCGGTCTGCTGGACGTGCACGACCAGCTCGTTGTAGTCCAGCAGGACCCAACGACCCTCCGACTCGCCCTCACGGCGCAGCGGCTTGGCGTGGAACTGCTTGACGAGTGCCTCCTCGATGGCGTCCACGACCGCGCGGACAGCCCGGTCGTTCGCCGCGGAGCACAGCAGGAACACGTCGGTGAGCACCAGGTGGTTGCTCACGTCGATGGCCACGATGTCCTCGGCCAGCTTGTCGGAGGCGGCGCGGGCGGCCGCGACCGCGAGGGACACGGCGTGCGGGTCAGCAGTCACGTCCGGCACCCTACCTTCGCTGCCACGGCCCTCATGGCTGGAAATCCGCGCCCAGCACGACCACCGCGTCGGCCACGTTCTGGCCCTCCTGGGCGACCTGCACGGCCGTTGCGGGCACCCCAAGCGCCTCGGCCACCTCGGCGCCGAGGGCACGCGAGGCGGTCGTCGCATCCGGCACGAGCACCTGGGTGGCGGGCTGGCCGAACTGCTCGGCGTTGCCGCCGTTGATGTAGACCATGCCCGCGCCGGCCAGCTTGTCGCGGGCACTGGCCCCCAGCCCCGGGGTCCCCACCCCGTTCTGCACCAGGATGCGCGGACGGGCCTCGCTCGCGTCGAGCAGCGCCTTGGGCAGCAGGGTCTGCAGCACGGGATCGGCCGCCGCCAGGTCCACGCGCACCAGCGACAGGTCGGCGCCGGACTCGACGTCGCTGGTCGGCAGCACGCGCACCTGCTGGCCGCCGGCGATGATGCTGCGGCGCAGCTCCAGCAGCATCGACGCCACCGCAGCCGTGCTCGTCGTCGTGCGCGCCGAGCCGCCCAGTGAGGTGAGCATCTGCTCGATCCGCAGGGCGTCGTCCGGCAGGGCCCGTACGGTCTCGGTGATGACCGCCGAGTACCGAGCCAGCCGCGCGGCCTCCGGCTCCTCGGGCAGCCAGGTCAGCGCGTAGGCCGCGGCCTGGGTGCCGTTGAGCTGCTGGCGACCCTCAGGGACGACGACGGTCGTCACGCCCGTCGCCGGGTCGGTCTCGGTGATCGGCT
The DNA here is from genome assembly GCA_036375875.1 of Candidatus Nanopelagicales bacterium. Classification (GTDB taxonomy): domain Bacteria; phylum Actinomycetota; class Actinomycetes; order S36-B12; family CAIYMF01; genus Prado023. The sequence continues at coordinate 1,895 of DASVBK010000126.1, read as the reverse complement.
CGTCGACCGTGAGCGTGATGCCGCCCACGAAGTCGACCATGCCGGCCAGGGCGAGGCGACCCAGGCTCAGGGTGCCGTCGATGCGCACCGCGAGCAGGTCGCTCAGCGCATCCTGCGAAGCCGAGCGATCGAGCAGCCGCGCGCTCTGCCCCAGGGTCTGCTGACCCGCGCCCGCGACGTCGACGATGAGCCGGGACGGCACCAGCAGCTGCGCCGGTGGCAGGTCCGCACCGACGCCGGCGACGAGGTTGTCCGAGCCGAAGTCCGCGTCGTTGCGCACCTGGATGAGCAGCGTGGACTGGGTGGGCGCGGAGGTGGCGGTGGCCGTCGGCTGGGGCGTCGGGGCCGCGTTGTCGCTCGTCGCCTGGACGAAGACCCACGCGAGCAGCGCGACGCCGATCACTCCCAGCAGGATCCACATCCAGCGGGACTTGACCTTGGGCGGCTGGGCGCGCCGACGCTGCCGGGATCGTCGAGCGGTGGGCGGCGTCGTGGCAGTCGGCGTGTCCGGCCCCTCGGGTGTCACCGCGGGCGGCCCTTCCGCGTGAGCTGGGGTCACCCCCGCGGGGGCCTCGCTGAGGTCGGGCGCCGGGGCGGGGGCAGGCGGCTCGCCGAACGGGTCACCCGGCGACGATGTGGGTGCCTCAACAGCGAGGGACGCTGGATCGGGAGGCACGCCCGCCCGTGATGCCGGCTCGGCGACCTCCTCCGGCGGCTCGGGCTTGGCGTGCTTCGGGCTCATGCCGCCAGCTCGCGGTACAGGCCCAGCTTGGCGATGAACCGCTCCACGCCGGCCGGCACCAGGTAGCTGATCGGGGCACCCTGCGCGACGCGGGCACGGCAGTCCGAGGACGAGATCGCCAGCGCGGGGATCTCGACGATGGTCGCCGCGCCTTCGGGCAGGTGGGCCGTGGAGAGCTCGTGGCCGGGTCGGGTCACCCCGATGAAGTGGGCCAGCTCCAGCACCTCATGGGGGTCCTGCCAGGTGAGGATCGAGGCCAGCGCGTCGGCGCCGGTGATGAAGTACAGCTCGGCGTCGGGCCGCTGCGCCTGCAGCGTGCGCAGCGTGTCGGCGGTGTAGGTCGCCCCGCCACGCTCGACGTCGACGCGGCTCACCGTGAACCGGGGGTCCTCGGCAGTGGCGATCACCGTCATGACGTAGCGCTGCTCGGCCGGGGTGACGACATGGTCGGCCTTCTGCCAGGGCTGGCCGGTCGGCACGAACACCACCTCATCGAGCCGGCACAGGTGGGCGACCTCGCTGGCCGCCACCAGGTGACCGTGGTGGATCGGGTCGAAGGTGCCGCCCATCACCCCCAGGCGGATCGGCATCGAGGCGGCTCAGCGGTCCGGGTTGAAGCGCGTGACCACGAAGAGCAGCAGCAGGAGGACCACGAGCGCGACCACGCCGAACACCCACGCGGGGACGCCCGGATGGTCCTCCACCGCAGCACCCTCAGCCATCCGGACCAGCGTGTGCACCATCGATGCGCCCCTCTCCCACGACTGGCGCGGAGCCTACCGGATCCCCGCGCCCCGGTGGCTGAGCACGGGCCCGTCGAGCCGCGCTGGCGGCGAAAGCACGCGGTGCCGGTGCCGCTCAGCCCCGCAGGTGCCCGTCGCCGGTGACGATGTACGTGGTCGAGGTGAGCTCGGTGAGGCCCATCGGCCCGCGCGCGTGCAGCTTCTGCGTGGAGATGCCGATCTCGGCGCCGAAGCCGAACTCGCCGCCGTCGGTGAACCGCGTCGAGGCATTGATCATCACCGCGGCCGCGTCCACGCCGGCGATGAACCGGCGGGCCGCCGCCAGGTCCTCGGTGACGATCGCCTCGGTGTGCCCGCTGGACCAGCGGCGGATGTGGCTGATGGCCTCGTCGATCGAGTCCACGACGCCC
>DASVBK010000123.1:0-3131 GCA_036375875.1 Candidatus Nanopelagicales bacterium | reverse complement strand
GGCGCGGTGAACTCGATGAGCAGGGCGATGCCGATGGGCATCCGCGTGATCGCGACGAAGTAGAGCCACTGGGTCATGGCCACCCCGAGGATGCCGTAGGCCGCGACCGGGCCCAGCTCGGCGCCGCGCAGGCGCAGGCCCTGCGGGTTCGTGAGGGCGACCACGACGAGCAGCAGCAGGAACGCGGCCGTGACGCGCAGCTGGGAGACCCGCGCGGCGTCGTCGACGGCCTGCAGCAGCACCTTCGACACCGTGCCGTTGATGCCGAACAGCAGCGCCGCCGTCAGGTAGAGGGCGTAGCCGAGGGCGGGGCGCTTGTGGAACCCCGAGGCCGCCTCGGCCGGGCCGGCCTGGCTGGGCGCGGGGGTCTCGGGAGCATCCGGGGGCGGGACGGGCACCCCGGTGACGGCATCCGGCGGGCCGGGCGCGTGGTGCGCGTGCGGCTCGGGGGGTTCGGCGGTGCGACGATCGTCGGTCACGGGGCGCCCGGGGGAGTGGGCCCCGTTCCATCGGGCCCGACCACGGTGCGCAGCAGGTCGGCGAGCAGGGCAACGGTCTGCGCCGGGGCGTCGCGTCGCACGTCGTGGCCTGCCGGCAGCCGATGGACCGTCCAGCCGGGCAGGGCGCGTAGGCCCTGCTCCGCGACCGGCGCGACGAGGCTGCCCCGCTCGGGCAGCCCGGCGACGAGCACGACCGGGGTCTTGGCGTGGCGCAGGATCCAGCCGGTCTCGCCGTGCACGAACACCACCGGCTCGGCCCACGCCTGCAGGTCGACGGCCTGCTTGGCCCGCGCCCAGGGCTCGTACTCGCCGGGGTCCCAGTCGGGGTGCTCGGCCCGCGCGCCTGCGACGACGGCCTCGAGCGGCTGGGCCTGCAGGGTGGCGAACCAGGCGTGGAACTGGGAGAGGTCCGCAGGCTCGGCCGCGTCAGTGCCGGGGGCCGGGGTGTCGGCCGGCGGCAGCGGCGCCTGCAGCGGTGGATCCTCGAGGAAGGTGGCCACGACGAGGTCGGGGCGGTGCGCGGACACGCCCAGGGCCATCATCGCGCCCATCGAGTGCCCCGCGACGACGATCGGCCCACCAGTCTCGGCGACGAGCGCCTCGGCGCTGGCGATGCCCGCGGCGAGCAGGTCCCGCCAGTCGAGGGTCGCGCCCGGGGCCAGCCGACGTCCGCCGTGTGCCGGGGCATCAGGGGTGGCGAAGGGCAGGCCGGCGAGCCCGGGCTCGGCGAGCAGCCGCGAGGCGAACGGTCCCCAGCAGGCGCCGTTGTCGCCGGCGCCGTGCAGCAGGAGCAGGCCGGGCAGCGTGGGCATGGATCCTCCTGGTGGGTGCGACGGGCGGGTGGTGGGCCCGGGGCGCGAGCCTGGGGCGCGTGCTGGCGGCCCCCGTCCGGTGTCGTCCGCGATCCGCGCCGGAAGCGTAGCGGCCCACCGCTGGCCCCTACGCTGGCGCGATGACTCCCGTGCGGGCGACGCGCTACGTGACGCCGCTGCGTGAGGGCGGGTCGTTGCCGGGGCTCATGGAGGCTGACGACCTCGGCCTCTACGTGGTGAAGTTCCGCGGCGCCGGGCAGGGCCCGGCAGCCCTCATCGCCGAGGTGATCTGCGCGGAGCTCGCCGCCGGGCTGGGCCTGGCGGTCCCGCGATGGGCCCTCGTCGAGGTCCCGGCCGAGCTCGCGCCCGCTGAGCCCGACGAGGAGGTCCAGCACCTGTTGCGCGCCTCGGCAGGGCCGAACCTCGGGGTCGACTTCCTGCCCGGGGCGCTGGACGTCGGCCCACGACCGGCCGTGGACCCGTTGCTCGCCGGGCAGATCGTCTGGTTCGACGCACTGGTCGGCAACATGGACCGCTCGTGGCGCAACCCCAACATGTTGCGCTGGCACGGCCGGCTCTACCTCATCGACCACGGCGCGACGCTGGTGTTCCACCACGCCTGGGGGCAGGGGGCGCAGGTGGCGACCGGAGCCGTGGAGCGCTTCGCCAAAGCCCCCTATGCGGTGGCGGACCATGCGCTCGTCGAGTGCCGCCCCAACGTGCTCGCTGCCGACGAGGCCGTTGGCGGGGACCTGAGCGACCTGGTCGCAGCAGCCGTCACGGCCGTGCCCGCGATGTGGTTGGAGGCGGCCTTCGGCGTCGTGGACCGGGCACGCGCTGCCTACCAGGCGTTCCTGTCGGCCCGGCTCGCAGCGCGGGAGTCCTGGGTGCCCGCCCTGGCCGCGGGGGTCGAGGCCGGGGCCGTGCGTGACGCCGCTGGGCACCGGGTCTCGGCACGGCGGAGCGCCGGCCCGCCGGGCTGGATCCCGGAGCTGCGCACGGGGCAGGAGGGCACGGCATGACTGCGATGCCCTTCGAGTACGCCGTGCTGCGGGTCGTGCCGCGGGTGGACCGCGGTGAGTTCATCAACGGGGCCGTCCTGCTCTACTGCCAGCAGGCGGGGTACCTCGGGATGCGGGTGCGCCCCGACCTGTCCTGCGTGCAGGTGCTCGCTGCTGATGCTGACCTCGTCGCGATCAGGTCGGCCCTGGACTCCGCGGCTCTTGTGGCTGCCGGCCATGCGGGCGGCGGCGAGGCCGCCCTGGCCGACGCGGGCCGTCGGTTCCGGTGGCTCACGGCGCCGCGCAGTGCGGTCATCCAGCCCGGGCCCGTTCACACGGGGGTGACCTCGGATCCCCCTGCGGAGCTGGAGCGGATCGCGGCACGGATGCTGGGGTGATGGCCTGCGTCGGCCGGCTGGCTCGGGCCGAGCTGGGGGAGTTGGGGGGAGTTGGGGGAGCGCCGGGCGCGCCGGCGAGGACCGTGGTGGGCCAGTTGCCGGCGATTTGGCCCATCCGTGGGGCGTCACCTAGACTGGGGGAACCGACGCGGGGTGGAGCAGCTCGGTAGCTCGCTGGGCTCATAACCCAGAGGTCGCAGGTTCAAATCCTGCCCCCGCTACCAGTGTCGTAGCAGGTCAGAGGCCAGTTCCCGGGAGACCGGGGACTGGCCTTCTGCCTTCGTGTCAGCATTTCGTCAGCAGCGGACGCCGGCGTGTCGCGCCGGACGGGGGCGGATGGCTGCGTACGAGCCGTGGCGTCGTGTAGCCGAAACGACCGTCCGACGAAGGATCGTGGGTGCGGCTGAAGACTCAGGACCA
>DASVBK010000108.1:0-8283 GCA_036375875.1 Candidatus Nanopelagicales bacterium | reverse complement strand
GCTCGGCTCCCGCTCGGGCGCCCACACCGGCAGTGCCGGAGCGGGGCGTGGTGTGTCCGGTCATCGGGCGACAGCATGGCACGTCGCACGGACACGCAGGGGCGGGGCCGGGCGGGAGCCGCACGCTGGTCGGCACCGTCGCCTCATCGCTCGACGGCCAGCGCGGGTGCGCCGCCGCGCAGCACCACGGCCAGGGCCCCCTGCTCGTCGGTGCGCCCCACCAGGCTGCCCGCCGCGCGGTACTGCAGCAGGGTGGCCGCGCTCGGATGGCCGTAGTCGTTGCCGCGGCCCACGCAGACCAGGGCGATCCGGGCCGACGCCCAGCGGGCGAACCCCGGCAGCTGATAGCGGGACCCGTGGTGCGGCACCTTCACCACGTCGAGCGCGGGTGGCCCACCCCTGCCCATGACCGCCGCCTGCGCCTCGGGCTCGATGTCACCGGTCATGAGCACGTGCAGCGGCCTGGCACCGGGCACCGTGGCCAGCACCACGACGCTGGCGTTGTTGGCCGGCGACTCGTCGATGGCGCGGGCAGGCCACAGCACCTGCAGGGCGATACCGGCCACGGCCTGGCGCGCTCCCGCCCGCAGGGTGCGGACGGGCACGCCCGCCCCGGCGGCCTCGGTGAGCACCGCGTGGGCGCCCTGCGGGGGCTGCGGGACGGGTGAGGCGAGGATGGCGTCGACCTCGACCGAGTGCAGCACGTCGGCCAGCCCGTCGATGTGGTCGGCGTGGAAGTGCGTGAGCAGCACCACGACCCGGCGCACGCCAGCATCGCGCACGCACGTGCCCACCCGACCGCCCCCCGGCCCCACATCGACGAGCAACGCGTCCGACGCGCCGGGGGCACGCAGCAGCACCCCGTCGCCCTGGCCCACGTCGCAGGCCAGGACCAACCAGTCCGGCACCGGCCAGGCCGCATCGCGCATCGTTCGGTGGCCGAGGACGAGTGCCAGGGCGAGCGCGACGACGGTCAGCACCCGCCAGTCCCGCCACGGCCGCCACCCACGCGCTGCGATCGTGGCACCGACGGCCAGCAGGGCGGCTGTCAGCAGGGCGGGTTCCGGGCCATCGGGCACGGGCAGCACGCCCAGCGGCAGGCTGCTGGCCGAGTGCGCGATCCTGGCGATCGCCGCAGTCGCCGGGGAGGCCACGTGAGCCAGCACGACAGCTGGCCACTGCCAGAGCGGGGCCACGAGGGCGGCGACCAGCCCGAGCACGGTCGCGACGGGCACGAGTGGGGTGACCAGCACATTGGCGGGCAGCGCCACGAGGCTGGCGCCGTTGCCCATGAGGACGCTCAGCGGGAGCGTGGCCAGATGCGCGGCTGCGGCGACCGCGAAGGCGGCGCGCACCGGCTCGGGCGCCCAGCGGGTCGCCCGCCAGCGGCCGAGCCGGCCAGCCATCGGCGGGCCGACCAGCAGCAGGCCCCCCGTGGCCGCGACCGACAGGGCGAAGCCCAGCGAGATCGCGAAGGCCGGGAGCGCGACCAGGAGGGCGAGGCAGGCGCCGAGCAGCGCTGCGCTGCCGCGGCGTCGACCGCCGACGCCGAGGGCGAGGAGGGCAACGACGCCCATCGCTGCCGCCCGCAGCACGCTGGGCTGCGGGCGCACGAGTGCGACGTAGCCCGCGAGGACGAGCAGGCTGGCGCTGGCGCGCATCCGCCATCCCATCCCGGCCGCCGTCACCAGCGCCAGGGCGATCGCCATCACCAGGGCCGTGTTGCTGCCCGAGACGGCCGTGAGGTGCGCCAGGCCGGCCCGGGTCATCGCGGTGTCCAGGCTGGCAGGCAGCGTCGACTCGTCGCCGACCGAGAGCCCCAGCAGCAGCGCGCCGGCGTCCGGCGACAGGCCGGCACAGGCCGCCCGGAAGGCTGCGCGGATCGCGTTCGTGGTCGCCGCCACAGCCCCTGGCGGTGCCCGCTCCCGGGCCGCGCCGAGAACCCGCAGCGTGACGGCCTGCGACTCTGGCGCCCACGCTGGGCGGGCGCGAGCAGCGAACTCCAGCGTCGCGCCGTACCGCATGTGCGCGACCGCGTCACCCTGGAGCATCACCGGGGCGCGCAGATGGGCCGGGTGGCCGCGGACGACCACGTGCTCGAGGCGCGCACTCGCCGTCCATATCGGGCGGCTCGGGCGACCGTTGTCGCTGGCTGCCTCGTGCCTGACCGGATCGCCGGTGATCCGGACCGAGGCGCGCACGACCATGCCACCGTTGGCGATGGAGTCCAGCAGCGGGGGGTGCAGGCGCGCCAGGTGCAGCCCGCTGGCCATGGCGCCGATCCCGGCTCCTGCAAGCACGAGCGCCGCCAGGGCCCGGGGCCTCGCATGCCGGGGCTGGTTGCTCCGGGACCTACCTGGGCCGCGACTGCGGCCGGCAGTGCGCCGCAGCCACCTCCCAGGTGAACCACGGCCCAGCGCCGAGGCACCCAGCCCCAGGGCAGCACCAAGCACGGCCCCACCGGTGACGACCGCAGCGCGGGCCACGCCGGGACCCAGCAGCAGGACGACGGCCTGCACGGCCCACAGCGGGGCCACGACGGGCAGCAGCCGCAGGTCGGGTCGCTCGGCCGGGGGCGACTCAGACCCGAACATGGGGTCGCAGCTCCTCGAGCGTCTTGGGCCCGATCCCGGGCACCTCGGCCAGCTCGTCGATGCTGGAGAACCGGCCGTGGGCCGCGCGCCAGGCCAGCACCTTCGAGGCTGTCACCGGGCCCACCCCGGGCAGCGTGTCCAACTGCTCGGCGGTGGCGGTGTTGAGGTCCACGGGCTGGCCGCCCCCGGGGTTCCCAGGGGCGTCCCCAGCCCCGCCGGGCGCACCGGCGACGAGTGGCGCCGCCGGGACGCCCCGGCCGATCTCCACCCGCTCTCCGTCCACGAGCGGACGGGCCAGGTTGGTGCCGCCCAGCCGGCCATCACGCCGCAAGCCACCGGCCGCCGCCAGCGCGTCGCCGACCCGGGCCCCTGCGGGCAACCGCACCACCCCCGGATGGCGCACCTCGCCGACGACGTGCACCACGACTGGCGCCGGCGTGGGGCTGGGCGGTGCGAAGGGGTCGCCCGAGGCGACCAGCTCCGAAGGAGCCGGGGCGACGAGGACGGGCGGCTCTGGGCGCGGCCACGCCCGCACGAGCAGCACGCTGCCGACCCCGAGGGTGACGACGGCCAGCAGCGCGGCCAACGGGAGCCACAGCCGTGCCGGGGTGCGCTCCGACGGGGCTGCCCCGCCGGCACCGTCGGACAGCTCGTGGGATCCCTCACTCGCGGCGTCCCCTGGTCCGCCGGCAGGGTCCCCGACCGCGCCTGTCGGGCCTGTCGTCACGGCGCGGGACAGGATGTCGGATGCCGCCCCGGGAGGTGCCGCAGGTGGAAGCCCCGCGCCGGCTGGCAGCTCCATCCGCCACCGCATCGCGAGCAGCCGGAGGCGGGCGAGGACGAGATCCTGGGTGCGGCGCATGGCCGGACGCTAGGCAGCCCTCGGCTGCCCAGGAATCCCCCCGTGCGGATCTGTGGATGACGCCACGCAGGGCGACGTGCGACCCCCGGGGTTCAGGTCAGGATCTGGGCTGGGCCTCCGGCGCCGCTGCGCCAGCCAGGTCCACGCCATCCTCGACGAGCGCCTCGGCTGCACCCGCCACGTCCCTGCCACCCTGGGCTGCTGCGAGGGGGCCGCCGACGCCGCACCCCGCGGCCGCTGCGCACCTGCTCGGCAAACGCCGCGAGGTTGCGCCGGTGGCGATACACGACCAGGCCGGACATGCCCAGGGCGAAGGCCACGCCGGAGCGCCCGCGCCACACCACGATCGAGGTGGGCACGAGCGTGAGCGAGCCCACCACGGAGCCGATCCCGACCTGCCGGGTCGCCCCGACCGTCGCCCCGAAGCCGACGAGCACCGGCACGGCCCAGATGGGCTCGAGGGCCAGGACGGACCCGAGCGAGGTGGCCACGCCCTTGCCACCGCGGCCCTTGAGCAGCGGCGAGGTGACGTGGCCCAGCACGGCAGCGAGTCCCGCCACTTCGGCGCAGCCGACCCCATAACGCCGGAAGTACCAGACTGGTGCGTACCCCTTGGCCACGTCGACCGCGCCGACCAGCACGCCGACCTTCACGCCCATCGTGCGAGCGGCGTTCGTGGCTCCGGGGTTGCCCGATCCACTGCCGCGAAGGTCGACGCCGCGCAGCCGCGCCGCTGCCTCGGCCGGGCTCAGCGACCCCAGGGCGTACCCCGCGATCCCCGCGCCGACGAGGGCCGGCACGCTCACCTCGCTCATCGCGGGCACACCGCCACCGAGACGGTGCCCAGGCCCACGTGCGCGCTGATCACCGCACCGACCTCCACGAGGTGCACGTCCCCGGCAGGCAGCGCCTCACCCAGGGTCTCGGCGAGCTCCCCAGCCCGCTCCGGGGCTGCGCAGTGCTGCACGATCACGTCGCAGGCGCGCGAGCCGGCGTAGGCGCTGGCCATCTCGGCCATCCGGGCGACGGCCCGGCTCATCGTGCGCAGCTTCTCCAGCGGCACGATCATCCCGTCCTCGAGGCCGAGGATGGGCTTGACCATGAGGGCGTTGCCGAGCAGCGCTTGCGCAGCCCCGATCCGGCCACCACGGCGCAACTGGTCGAGGCTGTCGACGACGATCCACGTGCGCGAGTCGGCTGCGGCGCGCGACGCCACGGCCGCCACCTCCTCGGCACTGGCCCCAGCTGCAGCGGCCGCAGCGGCCGCCCGGACCGCGAACCCCAGAGCGGTGCCCACGGTCCGCGAGTCCACGGTCGTCACCGGGATCGCACAGCCGCGAGCGGCGATCCGCGCGGCGTCGAGGGTGCCCGACAGGTCGCCCGACAGGTGCACGCTGACCACGGCCTCGTGCCCAGCCTCCGCAGCCGCCGCGTAGGCCGCGGCGAACCGGGCCGGAGCTGGTCGTGAGGTGCTCACCGCCTCCTTGCGACGCAGGGCGTCGGCGACCTCGGCCAAGCTGATCTCGACGCCCTCGTCGTACGAGCGGCCGTCGAGGATCACCGCCACCGGCACGACGGTGAGGCCGGGCGGGGTGAGGTCGGGGGTGAGGTAGCCCGTGGAGTCCGAGACGATCGCGACGCTCATGGCGCCTCAGGCTACGCGGGCCGGGCCCGCCAGCGCCTGGGCGACCGGCAGCGGTCACATCGGGACGACGTTCACCAGCTTCGGCGCGCGCACGATGACCGCTCGCGGCTCGCGCCCGCCGAGCGCGGCGACCACGGCCGGGGTGGCCAGCGCCAGCGCCCGCAGCGCCTCCTCGCCGATGCCGGGGGCGACCTCGAGGCGCTCGCGGACCTTGCCCGAGACCTGCACCACGCAGGTGACGGTCTCCTGGACCAGCAGCGCCGGGTCGACCACCGGCCAGCCGGCCAGTGCGACGCAGGGTTCGTGGCCGAGCTTGGCCCACATCTCCTCGGCCGTGTACGGCGCGACCAGCGAGAGCAGGATCGCGACGGCCTCGGCCGCCTCGCGCACCGCGGGGTCCGCCGGGCCGACCCCGGTGTCGATCGCCTTGCGCGCGGCGTTCACCAGTTCCATCGTGCGTGCCACGGCCACGTTGAACCGGTAGGACTCGATCGCCTGCGCCGCGTCGTGCACCGAGCGGTGGGTGACCCGCCGCAGCGCGAGGTCGCCACCGGCCGGGTCCGTGCCCGGCGCGCTCGTCACGTCACCGGCCAGCCGCCAGGCGCGCGCCAGGAACTTGCGCGAGCCGCCGGGCGACACCTCCGCCCAGTCGATGTCATCCTCCGGCGGGCCGGCGAACACCATCGTGAGGCGGACCGCGTCGACGCCGTGGACGGCGAGCTCGTCGGACAGCCGCACCAGGTTGCCGCGGGACTTGCTCATCGCCGACCCGTCCATCTGGACCATGCCCTGGTTGAGCAGCCGGGTGAACGGCTCGACGGCGTCGAGCATCCCCAGGTCGTGGATCACCTTGGTGAAGAACCTGGCATAGAGCAGGTGCAGGATCGCGTGGGTCACCCCGCCGACGTACTGGTCGACCGGCAGCCAGGCGTTGGCCTGGTGAGGGTCGAACGGGCCGTCCACCTTGTGGGGGTCCAGGTACCGCAGGAAGTACCACGACGAGTCGACGAAGGTGTCCATCGTGTCGGGATCGCGCCGGGCGGGGCCGCCGCAGCGCGGGCAGGGCACGACCGACCAGTCGTCCAGCGCCCCCAGTGGCGAGGCGCCCTTCGGCTTGAGGTCCAGGCCCTCGGCGTCGGGCAGCTCCACCGGCAGCTGCTCCTCGGGCACCGCGACCTCGCCGTGCACGGGGCAGTGGACGATCGGGATCGGCGTGCCCCAGAAGCGCTGGCGGCTGATCAGCCAGTCGCGCAGCCGGTAGTTGACGGTGGCCCGGCCGGCACCTCGCTCCTCGAGCCACGAGATCATCGCGGAGATCGCCTCGGCCTTGTGCAGCCCGTCCAGGAACTCGGAATTCATCGCCGGGCCGTCGCCGACGTAGGCCTCGCCGTCGAATTCCGGCGGCGGGGTCACGGTGCGCACGATCGGCAGGTCGAAGGCTCGCGCGAAGTCCCAGTCGCGCTGGTCCTGGGCAGGCACGGCCATGATCGCGCCGGTGCCGTAGTCGGCCAGGACGTAGTCGGAGGCGTAGATGGGCAGCGGCCGGCCGTTGACCGGGTTGATGGCGTGCCGGTGCAGGAAGACGCCGGTCTTGGGCCGGTCGCTGGCCAGCCGGTCGATGTCGGTCTCGCGCTTGGTGGCCGCGAGGTAGTCGGCGAACTCGGCCTCCGCGGGGGTGCCGGCGGCCAGCTCGGCGGCCAGGTCGGAGTCGGCGGCGACCACGAAGAACGTCGCGCCGAACAGGGTGTCGGGCCGTGTCGTGAAGACGGTGACCGGCGCGTCGCGGCCCTCGATCGCGAACCGCACCTCGGCGCCGGTGGAGCGACCGATCCAGTTGCGCTGCATCTGCAGCACCTTCTCGGGCCACTGGCCCTCGAGCAGGCGCATGTCGTCGAGCAGCCGGTCGGCGTAGTCGGTGATCCGCAGGTACCACTGCGTCAGCTTCTTCTTGGTCACCACGGAGTCGCACCGCTCGCACAGGCCGTTGACGACCTGCTCGTTGGCCAGGACGGTCTGGTCCGTGGGGCACCAGTTCACGTTGCTGGCCTTGCGATAGGCAAGGCCGCGCTCGAACATCTTGAGGAAGAACCACTGGTTCCAGCGGTAGAACTCGGGGTCGCAGGTGTTGAGCACCCGGTCCCAGTCGAAGGAGCAGCCGTAGCGGCGCATGGACTCCTTCTGGGTGGCGATGTTCTCGTAGGTCCACGCGCGGGGATCGGCACCCCGCTTGATCGCGGCGTTCTCCGCCGGCAGGCCGAAGGCGTCCCACCCGATCGGGTGCAGCACGTTGAACCCCTGCTGCACCCAGTAGCGCGCGAGGACGTCGCCGAGCGCGTAGGCCTCCGCGTGCCCCATGTGCAGGTCGCCCGACGGGTAGGGGAACATGTCGAGCACGTACTTGCGGGGTCGGCGGTCGTCGGGGTTGCCGGAGCGGAAGGGGGCCAGCCGATCCCAGACCGGCAGCCACCGGTCCTGGAGGGCCTGCGGGTCGTACTCCTCGCGGACGTCAGCGGGCGCGGACTGGGTCTGGCTCATGGGGTGCAAGGGTAGTCGCGCGCACGTGCAGGGATTTCCACCCGCCGCCGCTCCTGCAGTACGATGTCCGGGCACGTTGGGGCTGTAGCGCAGCTGGTAGCGCATCTGCATGGCATGCAGAGGGTCAGGGGTTCGAGTCCCCTCAGCTCCACCGATGGTGATGGCCTCCGGATGTTCCCGGGGGCCATCGGCATGTGCGCGGACAAGCATCCGAACTCCGGAGGAGCATCACCGACTGCGAAGCGCGACGCCTGACATTTGCGGCCCGGATCTGGGCACGCCGGCCGGCTCGCCACTCCTCTGCGACACCGGCCGGGCATGCCACGTCCCCGGACGAGGTGCGCGGCGACGGGCCACCCCTCTGTCGGGCCCTCTCGGCCAACGAGTCGCGACTGCCGGCATGGCCGCGGGATGCCATCAGCTCCTGGGTCACCCGCTCAGCTCACTGAGCAGCAGGGCGCAGGCGAACCCGACCGCGGTGGCCATCGCGACCACCGGACCGCCGTGCTCCAAGGCCTCCGGGAACATCGTGTCGGCGAGCATGGCCAGGATGCCGCCGGCCGCCAGCGCGAGGATGGCGCTGGTCAACGCCGGCGAGACCCCCGCCAGCAGTGCGTACCCGGCGACCGTGGCGAGCGTGCACACGA
>DASVBK010000105.1:0-8387 GCA_036375875.1 Candidatus Nanopelagicales bacterium | reverse complement strand
GCCCGGCCCCTCGTCGGTGACGCTCACCTCCGCGACCCTGCCGCGAGGGTCGGCGGTCTCGGCCACCGACACTGCCACCCGGCTCCGCTCGGGCCCGTAGCGAACGGCGTTGTCAACCAGGTTGCCCAGTGCGGTGACGAGCTGGCGTGAGTCGCCCATCACCTTCAGGCCGCGCACGCCTCCACAGACGACGGTGATGCCGCGGGCCTCAGCGGTCAGCCGGCTGCGGTCGACCGACTCCGCCACGATCTCGTCCAGGCTCACCAGCACCGGCGCCGCCAGCGGGTCGTGACCCTGCAGCCGCGACAGCTCGATGACGTCCTGCACGAGCCGGGTGAGCCGGTCGGCCTCGTGCTGCATGCGGCCCGCGAACCGTCGTACCGCGTCGGGGTCGTCCGCGGCGTCGGCCAGCGCCTCGGCCAGCAGCGACACCGCGCCGACCGGGGTCTTGAGCTCGTGGCTGACGTTGGCCACGAAGTCACGCCGGACCCGGTCCAGCCGCTCCGCCTCGCTCATGTCCTCGACGAGCACCAGCACGGCGCCGCCGCGCATCGGCGAGACCCGCACCCGCAGGCTGAGCTTGGGCTGGCGGCGGCCGGGGCGCTTCACAGCCAGGTCACGCTGCACGACCTGGTCGGTGCGCCGGGACTGCTCCACCATCGCGGCGACCTCCGGCACGCGCACGGCTCGGCGGCTGACCACGCGCAGGGCCTCCATCGCGGGGTGGGCCCACACGACGGCGCCGGACGCGTCGACCCACACCGCAGGCGTGCGCAGGGCACGCACGAACCGTGCGGCATCCTCGGGCAGCCCGGCGGGACCCAGCTCGGAGTCATCCGACGTCACCGCGGTGGTGGCGACGTCCGCCAGGGCGCTGGGCTCCACCGAGGCGGGCAGCGATCCGGCGAGCGGGAAGAGCCGCCGCCGACCACGCTCCGCCGGCCTCGCCTGCTGGGGGGACTCGCTGGCCACGTCGAGCAGGATAGGGGGATGCCCGAGTCGGGGTGGGCGCCCCAGCGGCGCCCCGCGGCGGTGTTCATCGCCGGTGCGGCGACTGTTCACCCGTGGATCACCCTGCGGCCACGCCGCTGCGGTCTGGTGCGCAACTAGACTCACGGCAGGAGGCCCACGATGCGCGCAGCATTCCACGACCAGCTCGACGAGATCAGCGAGCTGCTGGCCGAGATGGCGATCGCCGCGGGCGCGGCGATGAACCAGGCGACCCAGGCACTGCTCAACGCCGACCTCACCGCTGCCGAGGCCGTGATCTCCGGCGACGACCACCTCGACGAGCTCACCAGCGAGGTGGAGCGCCGCTGCTACGACGCCGCCGCGCTGCAGCAGCCGGTGGCCACCGACCTGCGGATCGTGATCGGCTCGCTGCGCATCAGCTCGTCCCTGGAGCGCATGGGCGACCTGGCCGTCCATGTGGCCAAGCAGGCCCGGTTGCGCTACCCGAACTCCTCGATCCCCAACGAGCTGCGGGCGCCGTTCGCGCGGCTGGGCGCGCTCGCTGACGCGATCACCGCGAAGACCGCCACGGTCATCACCACCAAGGACCTGAGCCTGGGCCCGGACATCGAGCGCTACGACCAGGAGGTCGACCAGCTGCACCGTGAGCTGTTCACGATCGTGCTCTCGCCGTCCTGGTCGCACGGGGTCGAGGCCGCGATCGACGCCACGCTGCTCTCGCGCTACTACGAGCGCTACGCCGACCACGCGGTGAGCATCGCCCGACGCGTGCTCCACGTGGTCACGGGCGAGCCCTACGCCGACACCACCCTCATCGCGGACACGTCGATCCCCGGCTGACCCCGGCAGCGCCACGTGCCGGCCGAGTTGCTCCGCCCCCGGCCGCCGCGCATCGTGTACCCCGTGACGCCGGACCCCGTGCCGCTGCAGCGCCTGCCACGCCGCGTGGCCATGCTCAGCGTGCACACCTCGCCCCTGGACCAGCCGGGCACAGGCGACGCCGGGGGCATGAACGTCTACATCGCGGAGGTGGCCCGCCGGCTGGCGGCCCGCGGCACGCAGGTGGAGGTGTTCACCCGGGCGACGGCGGGCGACCTGCCGCCGCAGGTGGAGCTCGCCCCGGGCGTGCTCGTGCACAACGTCGTGGCGGGACCCTTCGAGGGCCTGCCCAAGGAGGACCTGCCCGGCCAGCTGTGCGCGATGACCGCCGGCGTGCTCCGGCGGGAGGCCTCGCGCCGCGAGGGCTGGTACGACCTCATCCACTCGCACTACTGGCTCTCCGGACAGGTCGGCTGGCTGGCCAAGGAGCGCTGGGGCGTCCCGCTCGTGCACACGATGCACACGATGGGTCGGGTGAAGAACCGCAGCATGGCCCGTGGCGACCGGCCCGAGCCGGAGCTGCGCATCATCGGCGAGCAGCAGGTGGTGGACGCCGCTGACCGCCTCGTGGCCAACACGCAGGCCGAGCGGGTGGACCTCGTCGAGCTCTACGACGCCGACCCGGCGCTCATCGACGTGGTGCTGCCCGGCACCGACCTCGACGTGTTCCATCCCGGGGGCCGCGCCGCGGCCCGAGCCGCCCTCGGCTACCGCGACGATGAGCTCGTCGTGCTGTTCGTCGGGCGCATCCAACCGCTCAAGGCCCCGGACGTGCTGGTGCGCGCCGTCGCCGAGCTGCGCGACCGCGACCCGGACCTGGCCAGCCGGCTGCGACTGGTGTTCTGCGGCGGGCCGTCGGGATCGGGCGTCGAGCACCCCACCGCCCTCGCGGACCTGGCCGACGAGCTCGGCGTGCCCGCGGACTTCCGCCCGCCGACCGACCGGGCAGCGCTGCGGGCCAGCTACGTCGCTGCGGACGTGCTGGCCATGCCCTCGTACTCGGAGTCCTTCGGCCTCGTGGCCGTCGAGGCGCAGGCTTGCGGCACGCCGGTGCTCGCCGCGAACGTCGGCGGCCTGCCGGTCGCCGTCGCCGACGGCGTCTCCGGCCTGCTGGTCGACGGCCACGAGACGACGGTCTGGGCGGGAGCGCTGCGCGACGTGCTTCGCGACGACGCGTGGCGCGCCCGGTTGGCCGCCGGCGCCCGGCCCCACGCGATGACGCTGTCGTGGGATCGGACGGTCGACGGCCTGCTGTCGTCCTACGCAGCGGCCCTCGCGGCACCCCGCGACGCGCTGGCCCGGGTGGGCTGATGCTGCACCTCGAGGTGGCGCGCCGCCTGGCAGCCCTGCTCGAGGCCGAGGGCCTGGAGCACGAGCAGGTCGAGCCCGGCCGCTTCGTCGTGGTGCTGCCGGGGCAGGCCAAGCTGCGGACCACCGCGAGCTTCGCCGTGGGCCGACACGCGCTGGTGATCAACGCCTTCGTCTGCCGCCGCCCCGATGAGAACGCCGAGGCGGTCTACCGGTGGCTGCTGCAGCAGAACGCCCGGATGTTCGGGGTGGCCTACGCGCTGGACCGGCTCGGCGACATCTACCTCGTGGGCAACGTGCCCGTGGTCGGCCTGCGCGAGGACGACCTCGACCGGTTGCTGGGTTCGGTCCTGCGCGCCTCGGACGAGTCGTTCAACACGCTGCTGCGGCTCGGGTTCGCCTCGGCGATCCGCCGTGAGCGGGCCTGGCGCGAGTCCCGCGGGGAGTCCACGGCCAACCTCGCCGCCTTCGACGACGTGCGCTGAGCAGGCGCGCACGTCGGCGCGTCGTCGCCGCGCGCCGCCCCCGGGCTCTGGGCCACTATGGGCGCCATGACCTACACCCTCATCCTCCTGCGCCATGGCGAGTCCGAGTGGAACGCGTTGAACCTGTTCACCGGTTGGGTGGACGTCAACCTGACCGAGAAGGGTGAGGCCGAGGCGATCCGCGGCGGCGAGATGCTGCTCGAGCAGGGGATCCTGCCCGACGTGGCGCACACCTCGCTGCAGAAGCGGGCGATCCGCACCACGAACCTGGCACTGGAGCGCTGCGAGCGGCACTGGGTGCCGGTGCGCCGCTCCTGGCGGCTGAACGAGCGGCACTATGGCGCCCTGCAAGGCAAGGACAAGAAGGAGACCCTGCAGAAGTACGGCGAGGCGAAGTTCACCGAGTGGCGCCGGTCCTACGACGTGCCGCCGCCGCCGATCGATCCCGAGGACCAGTACGCCCAGACCCACGACCCGCGCTATGCCGACCTCGCCCCCGAGATCCGGCCCGCTGCCGAGTGCCTCAAGGACGTGGTCACCCGGATGCTGCCGTACTGGTACGACGGCATCGTGCCCGACCTGCGCGTGGGTCGAGCGGTGCTCGTCGGGGCACACGGCAATTCGCTGCGCGGCCTGGTGAAGCACCTCGAGGGCATGAGCGACGAGGCCGTCATCAAGCTCAACATCCCGACCGGCATCCCGCTGGTGTACCGCCTCGACGAGGACCTCCGCCCGACCGTGCCGGGCGGCGAGTACGTGGATCCCGAGGCAGCGGCGGCCGCGGCGGCGGCGGTGGCCAACCAGGGCAAGTAGCGGGGCACCGGCCGCGGTCAGCGCGGGGCGACGGCGCTCCACGCCACGCTGAGCTCGCCGAGCCGCCAGCGCCTTGGGCCGTGGAGGACCGGCCAGCCCTGGTCCGCGACCGTCCGGGCGGTCGCGCGCCAGCGCTGGCGCGGGCCGAAGGCGCCCTGCGGGGCGGCGTGCTCCCAGGCGGTGTCCACCGCGCGCAGGAACGCGTGCACCGGCTCGCCCGGCACGTTGCGGTGGATGAGCGCCTTGGGCAGCCGCTCTGCGACCTCGCTGGGCCGCTGCAGGTGGCGCAGGTCGACCGCCAGGGTGAGCGACTCCGGCACCACGTCGCCGGACGCGGGCGCGGGGACCGTCACCCAGGCGCAGAGCCGGCCCAGCTCGTCGCACGTCCCCTCGACCAGCACCCCATCGGGCGCCAGCCGCACCGCCATCGCCGCCCACGCCCCTGGGACCTCACGGGCGTCGTACTGGCGCAGCACATTGGCCGCGCGGATGACCACGGGCCGCTGGCCGCCCGGGGTGGGCACCTCGAACCCGCCACGCGCGAACGCGACGTGCGCAGTGGCCAGCGGCTCGGCGTCGGCGACGCGCTGCGGATCGATCTCGAGGCCCAGCACCCGCACCGGCCCATCCCCGGCACCCCGCAGCCGCGCGCCCAGCTCAAGCGTGGTCACCGGCGTGGCGCCGTACCCCAGGTCGACGACGAGCGGGTCGGTGTGGGTGCGCAGGGCGTGCGCTGCCCTGGCGGCGATCCAGCGGTCGAAGCGCCGCAGCCGGTTCGGGTTCGTGGTGCCGCGGGTGACGACGCCCAGCGGCCTGCCCCGCCGCGCGGTGGCCACGCGTGGACCGGCTCAGTTGCCGCTGGTGATCTCGATGATCCGAGGCCGGATGTCGAGCAGGTAGACCGCGGTGATGACGACCGCCGCGATCGCGAACAGGCCGTAGGGGGCCGACGCCGTGAGGACCGCGCCGAGCCCGTACAGGGCCGACAGGCCGGTGAGCGTGGCCCAGAGCGCCTTGGACCGCCGGCCGATCGCGGGGAACGCGTCGGGGCGCCGACGCAGGCAGTCGATGAACGCCCACAGCGCGGCGCCGAAAAGCACCACGTCGAGCACCAGGTAGATCATTGCAGCGAGGCCCATGGCAGCAGGGTAAGCGACGAATCGACGGCGTGACGGACCTCACGCGCCAATCGCTTGCAGCGCGCTTGCAAATGCAAGCACCGCCACGAATACTGGATGCATGGCCAAGTTCGACACCTCCGGGCTCGGTGCCTACATCCGCGAGCAGCGGACAGCGGCACAGATCTCGGTGCGTCAGCTGGCCAAGGCCGCCGACGTCTCCAACCCCTACCTGAGCCAGGTGGAGCGAGGGTTGCGCAAGCCGAGCGCGGAGATCCTCGCCCGGATCGCCGCAGGCCTGCGCATCTCCGCGGAGACGTTGTACGTGCGGGCCGGGATCCTCGAGGAGCGTCGCGGTGACCACGGTGTCATCGCGGCCATCTCCGAGGACACCACGCTCACCGACCGGCAGCGCCGAGCGCTGCTGGAGATCTACGCGGCCTTCCAGACCGAGAACGCGACCTCGCAGGAGCAGGTCACGTCCCACACAGAAGAGGAATCACTCCCATGACCGAGCACACCACCCCCGAGATCGAGACCGAGTCCACCCCGGTCGAGACCGTGAGCGAGACCGCGCAGGCAGCCGCCGAGACCGTCAGCGCCCAGGCCGACCAGGCCACGGACGCCGTGAAGGCCACCGCCACCAAGGCGCGCAAGGCAACCGCCAGCGGTGCCACCGCGGTCAAGAAGACCGCCACCACGAAGGCCACCACGGCCAGGAAGACGGCGGCCTCCAAGGCGACCACCGCGAAGAAGACCGCCACCACCAAGGCGACCGCCGCCAAGCAGACCGTGACCGACAAGGTCGACGCCCGGACCGAGGGCCTGCACGTGCCCACCGCGACCGAGGTGCGCGAGCTGGTCGGCAAGGTCGAGATCCCGACGGCCGCCGAGCTGCGCGAGATGGTGGGCCGGCTCGAGCTGCCGACCGTCGCCGACGTGCGCGACCGCGTGGCCAAGGTGGAGCTGCCCAAGGTGGAGCTGCCGACCGTGGCCGACGTGCGCGACCGGGTCGCCAAGGTCGAGCTGCCGACCGTGGCCGACCTGCGCGCCGACGCCACGGGCCTGGCCCACGAGGCGCAGGAGCAGGCGACTGCGCTGTACCGCAAGGTGCTGGCCGTCATCAAGTGAGCCGTGCCGCGCGCAGCGCGGCAGACCACGGTGACCCGATGGGCCCCGGCCACCCGGCCGGGGCCCATCGGCGCGTTCACCGCCCGAGCAGGGGCTCCACCGCGCCGACCGCCTGCCCGCCGCCGAGGACCGGCGCCGGGCCGGCCGCCGCCAGCACCGCCTCGTCCGTCACGCCCAGCGCGTGCAACAGTCCGACGACCACGGCCGGACGTGCCCGCTCGGAGCCGTCGGCGACCTTGAGCGCCCCTGCCCGGCCGTCGGGCAGGGCGAACACGTGCACGGCTTCCGCGCCGTCCTTGCAGATGGCGCCGGGAACCGCGCGCATGAAGCGCGTGACGTCGCGGTCGCTGCCGCCCACGTACTCGGGGTGCTGCGACATCGCCCTGGCGACCGCACCGGCCGCGCTCTCGCCGGAGGCCGCCACCATGCGGCTCATCGCCCGGGCCAGGCCGACCAGGCTCACGGCGGCGACCGGCGCCCCGCAGCCGTCCGTGCCCAGTGCGGCGATGCGCTCACCGGTCAGCGCCTCGATGCCAGCCAGGGCCGCACGCTGCACGGGATGCTCGGGCGCCAGGTAGCCCCTGGTGGGGACGCCGAGGGCCAGCGCCGTGCGCAGCATGGCGGCGTGCTTGCCGGAGCAGTTCTGGGCCAGCGAGCTCGGCTCATGGCCGTCGCGCAGCCACTGGATGCGGGCTGCCTCCGCGTAGGGCAGCGCCGGCGTGTTCCCGAGGTCGGCCTCGTTCAGGCCGCCCTCGGCCAGGATCGCGCGGACTGCGGCGAGGTGGAGGGGCTCACCACTGTGCGAGGCCGCGCTGATGGCCAGCTGCGCACCGACCAGCGGCAGGCCGGCCTCGACCATGCCGACCGCCTGCAGTGGCTTGTTGCACGAGCGCGGGAAGCACGGCTCCGCCGGGCTGCCCCACGCCAGCATCACGGCGCCGTCGGGGTCGACGAGCACCGCGTGCCCGGTGTGCAGCGACTCCACGAAGCCGTTGCGCACCACGCGCGCCAGGGGGACGCCGGCGTCCATGCTCACCGCCCCAGGCCGAGCAGCTCGCGTGCCTGCGTCGGCGTGGCGGCTGGGCGCTGCGCCTCGGCGGCCAACCGGGCCGCCCGCTCGACCAGCTCGGCGTTGTCCTGGACCGGCCGCCTGGGGGCGTAGGTGAGCGTGTCCTCCATCCCCACCCGCAGGTGGCCACCCATCGACAGGGCCGCCAGCAGCACTGGCAGGCTGGTGCGCCCGATCCCGGTGGCAGACCAGGTGGCGCCCACCGGCAGCATCGCGACACCGGTCACGAGCGCCTGGGCCGTGCCGGGCATCCCCCCGGGGACGCCGAGGACGAAGTCGCAGTGCACGTGCCCGCCGGCGGGCGGCCCGTAGGTGTCGAGCAGCCGGTGCAGCGCCCCGACGTGGCCGAGCTCGAACAGCTCGAACTCCGGCAGGATGCCGAGGGCCTGCGTGCGCTGGTACAGCTCCGCGACGAAGGGCCAGGGATTGCTGAAGACGTCGTCGCCGAAGTTCACGGTGCCCGTGGTCAGCGAGCACGCGTCCGGACCCGCGTCCAGCACCGCGAGCCGGGCCTCGAGCGGGTCGGTCACCGCGCCCCCCGTGGACAGCTGCACGATGAGGTCGCTGGCCTCGCGCACCGCGGTCACGGCCTCACGCAGCCGGCCGAGCTCG